>NZ_LR134376.1:3780000-4080000 GCF_900637545.1 Aeromonas encheleia | reverse complement strand
GCGTGGCATGATCACCGATCGCAACGGCGAACAGCTGGCGGTGTCGGTGCCCGTCGAGGCGGTCTGGGCCGATCCCAAGACGGTGCACGAGTCCGGTGCCATCCATAACGAGCGCGCCTGGCTGGCGCTCTCCGCCGTGCTCAAGCTCGACATCAACACCCTCAAGCACCGCATCTCCAACCCGAGCAAGCGCTTCGTCTACCTGCAGCGGCAGGTGACGCCGGCGGTGGCGGAATACATCAAGGGTCTCAAGCTGGGGGGCATCTATCTGCGGCCCGAGGCTCGTCGCTTCTATCCGACCGGCGAGATCAGTTCCCACCTGGTGGGGGTGACCAACATAGATGGCAGCGGCATCGAGGGGATCGAGCGCAGCTACAACGAGTGGCTGACCGCGACCCCGGGCGAGATGCGGGTGCGCAAGGATCGCCAGGGCCGGGTCATCGAGCGGCTCGGGCTGGTCAAGGAGGGCAAGAACTCCAACGATCTGCAGCTGAGCATCGATCAGCGGGTGCAGGCACTGGCCTATCGCGCGCTCAAGCGCGCCACCGACGAGAACAAGGCCACCTCCGGCTCCATGGTGATGCTGGACGTGAAGACCGGCGAGGTGCTCGCCATGGTCAATACCCCCTCCTACAACCCGAACAACCGTGGCCAGTACCAGAGCTTCCGGGTGCGCAACCGGGTGGTGACCGATACCTATGAGCCGGGTTCGACCATCAAACCATTGATCTTGTTGAGTGCACTCCAGGCGGGTGTCACCAGCTGGAAGGACACCATCCAGGGCGGCCCCCTGTTCATCGGCGCCAAGCAGATCCGCGATGTGAGCATTCACAAGGCGACCAATCTGTACGACATCCTGCGCTACTCCTCCAACATCGGCATGTCGCGCATCGCGCTGCGGATGCCCGCCCAGGAGATGATCAACACCCTCAGCATGGTCGGCTTCGGCATGGACACCGGCAGCGGCCTGATGGGCGAGAGCAGCGGCATGCTGCCCCAGCGTCGCCGCTGGTCCGATATCGAGCGGGCGACCCTGTCATTCGGCTATGGCCTGCGGGTCACCCCGCTGCAGCTGGCCTCCGCCTATGCCACCCTGGCCAACAAGGGCAAGCGGGTGCCCCTCTCCATCATCAAGGTGACCCAGCCGCCCAAGGGTGAGCAGGTCATCGACCACAACAACGCCACCGCCATGCTGCAGGCGCTGGAATACGTGGTCAGCAACGCCATCCCTAAGGCGCAGATCCCGGGTTACCGGGTCGGCGGCAAGAGTGGTACCGCCAAGGTCGCCGTCGCCGGGGGCTATGGCAAGGACTACATGGCCTGGTTCGCCGGCTTCGCTCCGGCCAGCAACCCCCGCTTCGTCATGGTGGTGGTGATCAACGAGCCCAAGGGCAGCGCCTACTACGGCGGTGCCGTCGCGACCCCGCCCTTTGCCGAGGCCATGGGCGGCGTGCTGCAGCTCTTCAACATTCGCCCCGATGGGCTAGCGCCTGCCGTGCCCGCCAAACTCGCCCGTGTGGAGGCTCCCAATGCCGCGCCACGCACCTGATTGGCAACAATCTCCCGCCCGCGACCCAAGTCGCGGGCCTTTTCCCCTGTCGTCGCGCCGTTCGGGCGCCTGTATTCCTGCCCAGTTGGAGGCTTCTCATGTTGTCCCGCGCGCTTGATCAACTGCTGCGCCCCCTCGGCATCTCTGCCCCGGCGCTCCCCCTCACCGACCTCCAGCTGGACAGCCGGCGGGTCGGGCCCGGTTGCCTCTTCGTGGCCATTCGAGGCCACCAGATGGATGGCAGACGCTTCATCGAACAGGCGGTGGCTCAGGGAGCGACCGCCGTCCTGTTTGAGGAGGATGGAGAATTTGTGGCGCCAACCCTGGCGGTGCCCTGTTTCGGGATCCCCCATTTGCCCGCTCGTCTCTCCGGCCTGGCCGGCGATTTCTACGGCCAACCCGCCAGCCAGCTGCAACTGGTGGGCATCACCGGCACCAATGGCAAGAGCACCACGGCGCTGCTGGTGGCGAACTGGCGCACCCTGCTGGGGGGCAAGGCCGGGGTGATGGGCACGGTCGGCAACGGTCTGTTCGGTGAGCTGGTGGAAGCGGAAAACACCACCGGCAGCGCCCTGCAGGTGCAGGCGAATCTGGCGGCCCTGCAACGGCAGGGGGCGGATTTGGTGGCGATGGAGGTCTCCAGCCACGGTCTGGTGCAGCATCGGGTGGCGGCGCTGCCCTTCGCGGCGACCGTGTTTACCAACCTGAGCCGGGATCATCTGGACTATCACGGCACCATGGAGGCTTATGGCGCCGCCAAGGAAGAGCTGCTCAAGCTGGTCGAGGAAGCCAATGCGGTCATCAATGCCGACGACGAGGTGGGGCAGGCATGGCTGGCACGTTATCCCGAGGCCGTGGCGTTCGGGGTGAATGGCCCGATTGAAAACCATCCTGGGCGACAGTTAACGGCGCAGGATCCCCATTTTCACCAACAAGGTTTTCACACCAGGATTAACTCCAGCTGGGGGAATGGTGTATTATCCGCCCCCTTGCTCGGCCGCTTCAACGTCAGCAATGTGCTGGCGGCGATGGGTGCCATGCTGGTGCTCGGTTACGACTTCGATGCGCTGCTGGCCAGCGCGCCGCAATTGCAGCCGGTGACCGGCCGCATGGAGTGCTTCGGGGGCGGCAAGGCGCCGCTCGCCGTGGTCGATTATGCCCATACCCCGGATGCGCTGGAGAAAGCGTTGCAGGCCCTGCGGGTGCACTGCGAGGGCCAACTCTGGTGTCTGGTGGGCTGTGGTGGCGACCGGGATCGCGGCAAGCGTCCCATGATGGCCGCCATGGCGGAGCTGCATGCGGATCGCGTGATCCTGACCGACGACAATCCCCGTACCGAGGAGCCGGCCCAGATCATGGCGGACATGGTGGCGGGTCTTCGCGATCCCGACTCGGTGCAGATCGAGCACGACAGGGTCAAGGCGATCAATCTGGCCATCGGTCAGGCGAGCACACAGGACATCATCCTGGTGGCCGGTAAGGGTCACGAGGATTATCAGATCATTGGAACCGACAAGCGGCACTACAGCGACCGGGAAACCGTCGCGGCCGCCTTGCACACATTATTGGAGTCATTCACATGATGACCCTCAGGCTTGCCGACCTGGCGCAGGTGCTCGATGCCCGTCTGATTGGTGACGACGCGGCGATCACGGCGGTCAGTACCGACACCCGTACCCTGGGTGCGGGCGCACTCTTTGTTGCGCTGCGCGGCGAGCGTTTCGATGCCCACGACTTCTGCGATCAGGCCGTCGCCGCCGGGGCCTCGGCCCTGCTGGTGGAGCGCGAGCTGCCGCTGGCCATTCCCCAGCTGATCGTCGCCGACAGCCTCAAGGGGCTGGGGCGGCTCGGCAAGCTGGTGCGCGAGCGCCTCAACCCCAAGGTGCTGGCGATCACCGGCAGCTGTGGCAAGACCACGGTCAAGGAGATGGCGACCGCCATCCTGCGCCACGAAGGGGAGGTGCTGGCCACCGCCGGCAACTTCAACAACGAAGTGGGGGTGCCGCTCACCCTGCTGCGCCTCGAGCCGCAACACAGATTTGCGGTGCTGGAGCTGGGGGCGAATCATCCTGGCGAGATCGCCTGGACCACCTCCTTGGTCAAACCCGATGCCGCCATCATCAACAACGTGGCGGCCGCGCATCTGGAGGGATTCGGTTCCCTCGAGGGCGTCTTCCACGCCAAGAGCGAGATCTTCGCCGGCCTGGGCGAGCAGGGGACGGCTATCGTCAACGCCGACAACGAGTTCTGGCCAAAGTGGCAGGAGAAGGGCATTCACTGCGCCTTCTCCATCGAGGATCGAAGCCAGCCATTCCATGCCCGCGACATTCGTTTCAATGCGTCAGGCTGCGCCGAGTGCGTGCTGGTGACCCCGCAGGGGGAAGTGAGCCTGACCCTGGCCATTCCCGGCCGTCACAACGTGGCCAACGCCCTGGCCGCCACCGCCGGTTGCTTGGCGCTGGGTGCCTCGCTCGCTTCCGTCAAGGCGGGACTGGAGCAGATGGCGCCGGTCAAGGGCCGCTTCTGCGTGCAGCGCTGGGGTGGTCTCACCCTGGTGGATGACACCTACAACGCCAGCGTGGAGTCCGTGCTGGCAGGCATCGATGCCCTGACCGCCATGGGCGGCTACAAGGTGCTGGTATTCGGTGACATGAAGGAGTTGGGTGAGGAGTCTGCCGAGCAACACGCCCGGGTCGGACGCCACGCCCGCGAGCGCGGTCTTGACGCCGTGCTGACAGTAGGGGAACAGAGTCGCCACACCGCAGATGCCGCGGCTGGCCGACATTTCGATAACAAGGCGTCGTTGTTTGAAGTGCTTGCGCAAATGATAAATACACATCAAGAAATTTCGATTCTGGTCAAGGGGGCCCGCGGCTCCCGCATGGAAGATATCGTCAAGATGGTCGCTGACCGTCAGGAGTCAGCCACATGCTAGTCTGGCTGGCGGAACTGCTCACCCCGCACTTCACCTTCTTCAACGTCTTCTCCTACCTGACGTTTCGCGCCATCCTGTCGATCATCACCGGTCTGGCGGTGGCGCTCTGGATGGGGCCTCGCCTCATCCGCCGCCTGCAGATCATGAAGTTCGGCCAGGTGATCCGCAACGACGGTCCTGAGTCTCACCTCAGCAAGAAAGGCACCCCGACCATGGGCGGCCTGATGATCATCGCCGCCATCTTCACCTCGGTGCTGCTCTGGAGCCGCCTCGACAACCCCTATGTCTGGCTGGTGCTGTTCGTGCTCGGCGCCTACGGTGCCATCGGCTTCGCCGACGACTACCTCAAGGTGGTGCGCAAGAATACCGACGGTCTGATCGCCCGCTGGAAGTACTTCTGGCAGTCGGCGGTCGCGCTGGGGGTGGCGGTGTTCCTCTACGCCACGGCCACCCATGATGGCCAGACCCAGCTGGTGGTGCCCTTCCTCAAGGATGTGATGCCGCAGCTCGGCCTGATGTTCATCGTGCTGACCTACTTCGTCATCGTCGGTACCTCCAACGCGGTCAACCTGACCGACGGCCTGGATGGTCTGGCCATCATGCCGACCGTGATGGTGGCGGGGGGCTTCGCCCTGATCGCCTGGGCGACCGGCAACGTCAACTTCGCCAACTACCTGCACATCCCCTACGTACCCTATACCTCCGAGCTGGTGATCGTCTGTACCGCCATCGTCGGCGCGGGTCTTGGCTTCCTCTGGTTCAACACCTACCCGGCCCAGGTCTTCATGGGCGACGTCGGCTCGCTGGCGTTGGGCGGTGCCCTCGGCACCATAGCCGTGCTGGTGCGTCAGGAGTTCCTGCTGGTGATCATGGGTGGCGTCTTCGTGATGGAGACCGTCTCGGTGATCCTGCAGGTGGGTTCCTACAAGCTGCGCGGCGTGCGGATCTTCCGCATGGCCCCGATCCATCACCATTATGAGAAGAAGGGTTGGCCGGAGCCGCGTGTGATAGTGCGCTTCTGGATCATCACCCTCATGCTGGTGTTGCTCGGCCTCGCCACCCTGAAGGTGAGGTAAGCCATGGTCATCATCATCGGACTCGGTAAAACCGGACTCTCCTGCGTCGACTACTTCCTGAGCCGCGGCGTGACGCCGCTGGTGATGGATACGCGAGCCAATCCGCCAGGCCGGGAACAACTGCCGGCCGGGGTGGAACTCGTCCAGGGGTTGGACGCCGATCGGCTCAAGCTGGCCCACATGATAGTGGCGAGCCCGGGCATCGCCCTGGCCACCCCCGAGCTGCAGGCCGCGGCCGAGTTCGGGGTGCGCATCATCGGCGACATCGAGCTGTTCGTGCGCGAGACCCAGGTGCCGGTCATCGCCATCACCGGCTCCAACGGCAAGAGCACAGTGACCACCCTGGTCGGTGAGATGATCGCCGAGGCGGGCCTCAAGGTCGGGGTCGGTGGCAACATCGGCACCCCGGCGCTGGAGCTGCTCAAGCAGCCCATGGATCTCTGCGTGCTGGAGCTCTCCAGCTTCCAGCTGGAGACCACCCACAGCCTGCGTGCCGCCGCCTCGGTGGTGCTAAACCTCAGTGAAGATCATATGGATCGCTACGCCGGCATGGCCGACTATCGCGCCGCCAAGCAGGAGATCCATCAGCATTCCCAACACATACTGATCAACCGTGACGATGCCCAGACTCTGCCCGACGTGGGTCAGGTGTGGCAGAGCTTCGGCCTGGATTGCAACGGCTACGGCCGCTGCCTGCTGGACGGCCGCCACTGGTTGACCCTGCACGGGGAGCCGCTGCTGGCCGTCGACGAGATGAAGATCGTCGGTGCCCACAACCAGGCCAATGCCCTGGCGGCCATGGCCCTGTGCGATGCGGTCGGCATCCCCCGTGAGCCACAGCTGCGGGTGCTGCGCCGCTTCGAGGGCCTGCCCCACCGTGCCCGCTTCGTGCGGGAGGTAAACGGGGTGCGCTGGATCAACGACTCCAAGGCCACCAACGTGGGGGCGACCCTGGCGGCCGTGGCCGGCGTGCGCGAATCGGTCAAGGGCCGGCTGCTGCTGCTGGCCGGTGGCCAGGGCAAGGGCCAGGACTTTGGCCCGGTGCAGGCGCTGCTCGGCAACCAGATCGATCACCTGTACTGCTTCGGCCAGGACGCCGAGGTGCTGCTCGCCCTGGGTGAGCAGACCGAACGGGTCGCCGATCTCGCTGCCGCCGTCGCCAAGGCCGCCGCCGACGCCAGACCCGGCGACTGGGTGCTGCTGGCGCCGGCCTGCGCCAGCCTGGATCAGTTCAAATCCTTCGAAGCCCGTGGCGATCGCTTCACCGAACTGGTGCTGGCCCTATGAATGCCCTGCGCACCATCGCAGCTCTGCTGCAACGCTGGTTGTTACCGGCGCGCCCCGCCGGTCTCTACGATCGGCAGCTGGTGGTGCTGGCGCTGGCGCTGATGTCGGTGGGCCTGGTGATAGTGGCGTCGGCCTCCATTCCGGAGGGGATCGCCATCAACAACGACCCCTTCATGTTCGTGAAGCGTCACGGCCTGTTCCTGGTGATGGCGCTCGGCATCTCCTGGTTCGTGCTGCAGGTGCCGATGGCGCGCTGGCAGCAATACAACAGCCCTATGCTGTTGCTTGCCATCCTGATGTTGGTGCTGGTGCTGCTGGTGGGCCGCAGCGTCAACGGTTCTATCCGCTGGCTGCCGCTCGGCCCCTTCAACCTGCAGCCTGCGGAATTTGGCAAGCTGGCGCTGTTTGTCTACTTGGCGGGCTATCTGGTGCGCCGCCAGAACGAGGTGCGTGAGCGCTTCATCGGCTTCATGAAGCCCATGGCGGTGCTGTTCGTGGTGGCCATCTTGCTGCTGGCCCAGCCGGATCTGGGCTCGGTGGTGGTGATGTTCGTGACCTCCCTTGGCATGTTGTTCCTGGCAGGGGCGCGGCTAGTGCAGTTCATCGGCCTCATCCTGGTCGGGGTGAGCGCCGTGGTGACCCTGATCATCGCCGAGCCCTACCGGATGCGGCGAGTGACCTCCTTCCTCGACCCTTGGGCCGACCCGTTCGGCAGCGGTTATCAGCTGACCCAGTCGCTGATGGCATTCGGTCGTGGCAGCTGGTTTGGCGAGGGGCTAGGCAACTCCATCCAGAAGATGGAATACCTGCCGGAGGCGCACACCGACTTCGTGTTCGCCATCCTGGGGGAGGAGCTGGGGTATGTGGGCGTGCTGGGCGCGCTTCTCCTCATCTTTGCACTTGCGTACAAGGCATTGCGACTCGGCCATCAGGCGCTGGTGGCCGAGAAGTTGTATGAGGGCTATCTGGCCATCGGCATCGGCATCTGGTTCAGCTTCCAGACCTTCGTCAACGTCGGCGCGGCCAGCGGCATGATGCCGACCAAGGGCCTGACCCTGCCCCTGGTCAGTTACGGTGGTTCCAGTCTCATCATCATGATGGTGGCGGTGAGCATGTTGATTCGTATCGATTTCGAGTTGCGCCAGGCCAGTGCCCAGGCGCGCGTGCGGGAGGTTTCGTGAGCAAGACGCTACTGGTGATGGCAGGCGGTACCGGGGGTCATGTGTTCCCCGGGCTGGCAGTGGCCGATCGCCTCAAGGCCCAGGGCTGGACCATTCATTGGCTCGGTACCGCCGACCGGATGGAGGCCGAGCTGGTGCCCGCCCACGGTTATCCCATCTCCTTCATCGACATCCAGGGGGTGCGTGGCAACGGCATCAAGCGACTGCTGGCCGCGCCCTACCGCATCGTGAAATCCGTGCTGCAGGCCCGCAAGGTGCTCAAGACCATTCGCCCGGACGTGGTGCTCGGCATGGGGGGCTTCGCCTCCGGCCCCGGTGGCGTCGCGGCCTGGCTGTCCGGCATTCCCCTGCTGCTGCATGAGCAGAATGCGGCGGCCGGCATGACCAACAAGCTGCTGGCGCGCCTCGCCAAGCGGGTGCTGATGGCCTTCCCCGGCGCCTTCGCGCCGAGCCGTCGCACCGCCGTGGTCGGCAACCCGGTACGCCCGGAAGTGGTGGCCCTGCCGGATCCGCAGCTGCGCAGCAGTG
The DNA here is from genome assembly GCF_900637545.1 of Aeromonas encheleia. Lineage (NCBI taxonomy): Bacteria > Pseudomonadati > Pseudomonadota > Gammaproteobacteria > Aeromonadales > Aeromonadaceae > Aeromonas > Aeromonas encheleia. The sequence goes on along the minus strand of NZ_LR134376.1, from coordinate 4,071,444 downwards.
CCGAGCCGCTGCGCCTGCTGATCGTCGGCGGCAGCCTGGGTGCCAAGGTGCTCAACGAGCAGGTGCCCCCTGCCGTGGCCGCCGCCGGTGTGCCCATCCAGGTGCGCCACCAGTGCGGCAAGGGCAATAGCGACGCCGTGGCGGAGGCTTACGCCAGGCTGGGGGCCGATGCCGAGGTGAGTGAATTTATCAAGGACATGGCCGACGCCTATGCCTGGGCCGATCTGGTGGTGTGCCGCGCGGGGGCCCTGACGGTCTCCGAGGTGGCTGCCGCCGGTGTCGCCGCCATCTTCGTGCCGCTGCCCCACGCGGTGGACGATCATCAGACCCGCAACGCCCTGACCCTGGTCGACGGCGGTGCGGCCGAATTCCTGCCCCAATCCGAGCTGACCACGGCCTCTCTGGCCGCGCGTCTCTCCTGGCTCGCCGGGCGCAGGGAAACCCTATTGAACATGGCCCAAGCCGCCCGTCGCGTCGCTATTACCGATGCCGCCGAGCGGGTTGCCGATGAATGCAAACGGCTTGCGGCAGACTGAGAGAGAACTATGACCAAGGTTGAACTGGCAAAACTGCGTACCGTGATCCCCGAAATGCGCCGCGTGCGCCGCATTCACTTTATCGGCATCGGTGGCGCCGGTATGGGCGGGATCGCCGAGGTGCTTGCCAACGAGGGGTATCAGATCTCCGGCTCCGATCTGTCGCGCAATGCGGTGACCGAACGGCTGGCTTCGCTTGGTGCCCACATCTTCGTAGGCCACAGCGCCGAGCATGTGAACGAGGCGAGCGTGGTGGTGGTGTCGACCGCCATCAAGCAGGACAACCCCGAGCTGCTGGCCGCCCGTGAGTTGCGCATCCCAGTGGTGCGCCGTGCCGAGATGCTGGCCGAGCTGATGCGCTTCCGTCACGGCGTCGCCGTCGCCGGCACCCATGGCAAGACCACCACCACCAGTCTGGTGGCGAGCATCTATGCCGAGGCCGACCGGGATCCCACCTTCGTCATCGGCGGCCTGCTCAACAGCGCCGGTACCAATGCACGCCTGGGCAGCAGCCGTTACCTGATCGCCGAAGCGGACGAGAGCGATGCCTCCTTCCTGCATCTGCAGCCCATGGTATCCATAGTGACCAACATCGAAGCGGATCACATGGACACCTACGGCGGCGACTTCTCCAAGCTGAAGTCCACCTTCATCGACTTCCTGCACAACCTGCCGTTCTACGGATTGGCCGTGGTGTGCGTGGATGATCCCGTGATCCGTGGCCTGCTGCCGGAGATCGGCCGTCCTACCATCACCTACGGTCTGTCCGCTGATGCCGACGTGCAGGTGCTGGACTTCGTGCAGACCAGCAATCGCAGCCGCTTCCGGGTGCGTCGCGCTGGTGCCGGTGAGCTGCAGGTGACCCTCAATCTGCCGGGGGTGCACAACGCGCTCAACGCCGCCGCCGCCATCGCGGTCGCAACCGAAGACGGGATCGGCGACGAGGCCATCATCCTGGCGCTTTCCAAGTTCGAGGGGGTGGGTCGCCGCTTCCAGCAATATGGCGAGTTCGAGACCGGTCGTGGCAAGGCCATGCTGGTAGATGACTACGGTCACCACCCGAGCGAGGTGAAGGTGACCATCAATGCCGCCCGCGCCGGCTGGCCCGAGAAGCGCCTGGTCATGGTGTTCCAGCCACACCGTTACAGCCGGACCCGGGATCTCTATGAAGATTTTGCCGACGTGCTCTCCAAGGTGGACGTGTTGGTGATGCTGGAGGTGTATGCCGCCGGTGAGGAGCCGATCCCGGGGGCCGACGGCCGCGCCCTCTGTCGCACCATCCGCTCCCGCGGCAGTCTGGAACCCATCTTTGTCGCAACGCCGGACGATGTGCCTGCGGTGCTGGCGGAGCTGATCGGTGAAGGGGATCTGGTGCTGACTCAGGGCGCGGGGAACGTCGGTGCCCTGGCGCGTCGCCTCGGTGAGATGAAATTGAGCGTGGATAGCATGAAATCCGGTGCCTGAGGGCCCAATGAGTATTTTGACCGCCAAGCCGGGGCCTATATAATGGCGGACCGGTCTGCAAGTGGCCGGCATGGCGCGTTAAACGGGGATTGAGCGGGTGGAGGCAAGGGCACAAGGGCGCACCAAGGGGGGCTTCATCGCCGGGGTGGCATTTTTCATCCTGGTCATGTGGGGGCTCTACCAGACTGCGCTGGATGTTAAAGACTGGCTGACGGATGCCAGTCGGTTGCCCATGAGCGAGCTGTTGCTGCAGGGGCAACACGAATATTTGAAGGCCGATGAGTTGCGCGCCGCCGTGCTGGATGGCGCCGAACTGCGCAACTTCTTCGAGCTGGATGTGAACGAATTGCAGGGGCGTTTGAACGCCCTGCCCTGGGTAGCCCAGGTCTCGGTACGCAAGAAGTGGCCGAACAAGATCAAGGTCTACCTCACCGAACAGGCGGTGGCGGCACGCTGGAATGGCAACCGCTTCGTCAACACCAAGGGTGAGGTATTCAGTGCACCGGACAGGGTGAAAACACCCCTGATGCAGTTGTCCGGGCCCGATGATCAGGCCGCCATGGTGCTGGAGGCCAGTCACCAGTACGAGGCGCAGCTGGCTGCCAAGGGATACAAGTTGTTGGGGGTGAATCTGACCCCTCGCCATGCCTGGGAACTGACCCTGGATGGCAACATTCAGCTGTTTGTGGGGCGCGCGGACATCGCGCTTCGCCTGCAGCGGTTTATCGATGCCTTCCCGGTCATCGAACCCCGTGAGCAAGTGGCTTACGTGGACCTTCGATACGACACCGGAATGGCGGTTGGCTGGAAGAAGAACGAAGAGAAAGTGAATGACCAACACCGCAGATAGGAATTTGATTGTCGGACTGGATATCGGCACGACCAAAGTGGCGGTACTGGTTGGAGAAGTATTGCCGGATGGCGAGCTCAATGTCATCGGCATGGGTAGCCACGCGTCTCGCGGGATGGAGAAGGGCGGGGTCAATGATCTCGACTCCGTGGTCAAGTCCCTGCGCCGGGCGGTGGAAGAGGCCGAGATGATGGCCGACTGCCAGATAAGCTCGGTCTATCTGGGCTTGTCCGGCAAGCACATCGATTGCCGCAACGAGACCGGCATGGTGCCCATCTCCGACGAAGAGGTGACCCAGGAGGACGTGGACAACGTCATCCACACCGCCAAGTCGGTGCGATTGTCCGATGAGCTGCGGGTGCTGCACGTGCTGCCCCAGGAGTTTGCCATCGACTATCAGGAAGGGATCAAGAATCCGGTCGGCCTGTCCGGCGTGCGGATGGCGGCCAAGGTGCACCTGATCACCTGCCACAACGACATGGCTCGCAACATCGAGAAATGCGTTGAGAAGGTCGGTCTGCGGGTGGATCAGCTGATCTTCTCGGCGCTGGCCTCCAGCTATGCCGTGTTGACGGAAGACGAGAAGGAGCTGGGTGTCTGCGTGGTGGACATCGGGGGTGGCACCATGGACATGTCGCTGTTTACCGGCGGTGCCCTGCGCCATACCAAGGTGATCCCCTATGCCGGCAGCACAGTGACCAGCGACATCGCCTACGCCTTCGGCACACCGCCGCTGGACGCAGAAGCGATCAAGGTGCGCTACGGTTGCGCCCTCGGCCGCCTGGTCAGCAAGGAAGACAATATTGAAGTCCCCAGTGTCGGCGGCCGTCCGGCGCGTAGCCTGCAGCGGCAGACACTGGCCGAAGTGATTGAACCCCGTTACACCGAGTTGCTCTCCATGGTGAATGATGAGCTGGTGCGGGTGCAGAGCGAGTTGAAGGCACAGGGGGTCAAGCATCAGCTGGCGGCCGGGGTAGTACTGACCGGTGGCGCGGCCCAGATCGAAGGCATTGTGGAGTGCGCAGAGCAGATCTTCCAGAGCCAGGTCCGGGTGGGCGAACCCATGAACATACGTGGATTGAGTGATTACGTGCAGGCACCGGTGTACTCGACCGCGGTCGGGTTGCTGCAGTACGGCCGAACCCATCAATCCACCGGTACGAGCAAAGAATATGCTGCCAAGGCAAGCGTAGGTGGCCTGGTCAAACGGGTCAGCAACTGGCTGCGTGGCGAGTTCTAAAGATTTTGCTGAGTCAGGCAAATAAAGCGGAGAGACAACATGTTTGAATTTATGGATAGCCACACTGACGAAGCCGTCATCAAGGTGATAGGTGTGGGTGGCGGCGGCGGCAACGCAGTCGAGCACATGGTTCGTCAAAACATCGAGGGTGTTGAGTTCATTACCGTCAACACCGACGCCCAGGCGCTGCGCAACTCCAGTGCCAACACCACTCTGCAGATCGGCGGTGGCATCACCAAGGGTCTGGGTGCCGGAGCCAATCCGGAAGTGGGCCGTGACGCCGCCATGGAAGACAGGGAAGCGCTGCGTGAGCTGCTGACCGGTTCAGACATGGTGTTCATCGCCGCCGGCATGGGTGGTGGTACCGGTACCGGTGCCGCGCCTATCGTGGCCGAAGTGGCGCGCGAGATGGGCATCCTGACTGTTGCCGTCGTGACCAAGCCGTTCTCCTTCGAAGGGAAGAAGCGGATGGGCTTCGCGGCACACGGCATCGAGGAGCTGTCCAAGAACGTCGACTCCCTGATCACCATCCCCAACGACAAGTTGCTGAAGGTGCTGGGTCGCGGTATCTCCCTGCTGGACGCCTTCAAGGCGGCCAACGATGTGCTGCTGGGTGCGGTACAGGGCATCGCCGAGCTGATCACCCGCCCGGGTTTGATCAACGTCGACTTCGCGGACGTGCGTACCGTGATGCGCGAGATGGGTACCGCCATGATGGGGACAGGTTCTGCCTCCGGTGATGACCGTGCCGAAGAAGCCGCCGAGAAGGCCATCTCCAGCCCGCTGTTGGAAGACGTGGATCTGGCCGGTGCCCGTGGCATCCTGGTCAACATCACCGCCGGCATGGACATGACCATCGAAGAGTTCGAAACCGTGGGTAACGCGGTCAAGGCCTTCGCCTCCGAGAACGCCACCGTGGTGGTGGGTACCGTAATCGACCCGGAAATGCACGACGAACTGCGGGTGACCGTGGTCGCGACCGGTATCGGTGCCGAGCGCAAGGCCGACATCACGCTGGTCAAGAACAACATGGTTCAAGAGCGTCCGGCCCGTCAGCCCCTGATCAGCGAAGCACTGCAGTCTCGCGTGATGGAAGAGGCCCCGGCCAAGGTGGTTAACGCCGAGCCGCAAGCTCGTCGCGAACCGGATTATCTGGATATTCCGGCGTTCCTGCGCAAACAAGCTGACTAAGCCTCTGATGGCTCTGGTTTGTTTGTTGCTTAAGGATTGTGCTAAGATGGCCCGGCAACGACCATCTGGTCCGGAATTTGAGCTGTTAAGCGGATACACCCATGATTAGACAAAGAACCTTGAAAACGAGTGTTCAGGCCACCGGTGTGGGCCTGCATTCGGGCCGGAAAGTCACAATGACGTTCCGTCCGGCGCCTGTTAACACAGGGATCGTTTACTTGCGTACCGATCTGAATCCTGTGGTAGCGCTGCCAGCCAACGCCGATCAGGTGCGCGATACCGTGCTTTGTACCGCTCTGGTGAACGAAGCCGGTGTACGCGTTTCTACCATCGAACACCTCTCTGCCGCCCTGGCCGGGATGGGGATCGACAACCTCTATGTGGAGGTTGACGCACCCGAGATCCCGGTGATGGATGGCAGTGCGCACCCGTTCATCTACCTGCTGCAAGAAGTCGGTATCCGTGAACAGAATGCGCCGAAGCAGTTCGTGCGGATCAAGCAGAGCATCCGGGTTGAAGACGGCGACAAGTGGGCGGAATTCCACCCCTATCGCAACGGCTTCAAGATGGATCTCGAGATCGATTTCCAGCATCCGGTGTTTGAAGGCCGCAACCAGCGTTGCGTGCTGGACTTCTCCGGTAGCTCCTTCGTGAAAGAGATCAGTCGTGCCCGTACCTTTGGTTTCATGCGCGACATCGAGTACCTGCGGTCCCAGAACTTGGCATTGGGCGGAAGCCTGGAGAATGCCGTGGTGCTGGATGACTATCGGGTGCTGAACGAAGATGGTTTGCGGTATGAAGACGAGTTCGTCAAGCACAAGATGCTGGATGCGATCGGTGACCTCTATATGTGTAACCGCAGCATCATCGGCGAATTCCGTGCCTACAAGACTGGCCACGCCTTGAACAACAAACTGCTGCGTGCCTTGCTGGCCAAGCAGGAGGCCTGGGAACTGGTGACCTTCGAGGGTGAGGGCGAGAAAGCGCCCATCGCTTACTACGATAACGGTCTGGTTCTGGCCTGATAGCTGTGCAACAGGACGTCGGTCATCTCTCCGCACCGACGTCCTGTCATTTGTTTATTCCATCCTTTAATACCGATTATCTCCCGGTTTTATTGCCCGTGCAGGCTCCTGGCCGCACCTGACCGAGAAGACATATTTCTATGAGCATTACCCTGATCCTCAACGGTAAGCAGCGCCGCAAGTTGCACTTACCCAAACAACGTCTGGCCTGGGTCGGCGGTATCCTCTTCTCCCTGTTGGCACTGGGTGGTGGTTGGCTCTGGCAGAGCTGGCACCAGCAGATGGAGGCGCTGGAAATCGCGCTGGCCAAGGCCGAACAGCAAAAATCCACGCAAGGGGCCGATGAAGCCCGTGAACAGCTTGCCATGCTGGCCGCTCAGGTGGGCACCATGCAGGGGCAACTGGGCCGCCTCAATGCGCTCGGCGAGCGGCTGACCGAAAAGGCCGATCTCGATCCCGACGAGTTCAATTTCAAGGAGCTGCCCCCGATGGGCGGTCCCTCCTATGATGCAGACTTGGAAGTCAGCCTCAACGAGCTGCAAGATTCCATGGCGCACCTCAACCGCCAGCTCAGTAGCCGTGAAGAACAGCTGTCGGTACTTGAATCTTTCATCATGAATCACCATATCACCGATGCCGGTTTCATTGCCGGTTCGCCGGTCAAGCAGGAGCGAGTCTGGATCTCCTCTGGCTTCGGTGGCCGGGTCGATCCGTTCAACGGTCGAGCCAAGATGCACAAGGGCGTGGATTTCCGTGGCAAGCCCGGCACCCCCATCATGGCGACCGGCAAGGGGATCGTCAGCTGGGCGGGCCGCCACCCGGAATTTGGCAACATGGTCGAGATTGACCATGGCAATGGTCTGGTGACCCGCTATGCCCACAACTCCAAGTTGTTGGTGGATGTGGGCACCCTGGTCGATGAGGGCCAGAAGATAGCCCTGATGGGGCGAACCGGTCGCGCGACCGGGGTGCATTTGCATTATGAAGTGTTGAAAGATGGTCGTCAGGTCAACCCCGCACGCTTTCTGAACGCCAGACGGGGTTAGGTTTTTTCTTCAGGTTCCAGTGACGGAACGCTCAAATATAACCAAAACAGTTGGTACCCATGATTAGCACACTGCTCACCAAGATTATCGGCAGCCGGAACGACAGAACGCTCAAGGCTTTGCGCAAAATTGTAAAACAGATCAATGCGATGGAGCCTCAGTTCGAGGCACTGTCCGATCAGGAGCTGCAGGCCAAGACCGCTGAGTACCGTCAGCGTCTTGAGCAGGGTGAGACGCTGGAGCAGCTGTTGCCGGAAGCGTTCGCCACCGTGCGCGAAGCCTCCCGCCGGGTGTTTGGCATGCGCCACTTCGACGTGCAGCTGATCGGCGGCATGGTGCTGAACTCCAACCGCATCGCCGAGATGAAGACCGGTGAAGGTAAGACTCTTACCGCGACTCTGCCGGCTTATCTGAACGCCCTGAGCGGTCGTGGCGTGCACGTGGTGACGGTGAACGACTATCTGGCCAAGCGTGATGCGGAGGCGAACCGCCCGCTGTTCACCTTCCTCGGCATGACGGTCGACTGCAACGTGCCCGGCATGGATGCGTCCCAGAAGCGCGACGCCTACGCCGCCGACGTCACCTATGGTACCAACAACGAATTCGGCTTCGACTACCTGCGCGACAACATGGCGTTCTCGCCGGAGCAGCGCGTGCAGCGTCCGCTCAACTACGCGCTGGTGGATGAGGTGGATTCCGTACTCATCGATGAAGCCCGTACTCCGCTCATCATCTCCGGCCCGGCCGAAGACAGCTCCGAGCTCTACATCCGCGTCAACAAGCTGATCCCGCTGCTGGTCAAGCAGGACAAGGAAGACTCCGAAGAGTATACCGGTGACGGCCACTACACGGTGGATGAGAAGAACCGTCAGGCGCTGCTGACCGAAACCGGCCAGATCTTCGTGGAAGAGCTGCTCAAGAAAGAGGGGCTGCTGGCGGAGGATGACTCCCTGTTCTCAGCCACCAACATCAGCCTGTTGCACCACGTCAACGCCGGCCTGCGCGCTCATACCCTGTTTGAGCGCAACGTCGACTACATAGTGCAGAAGGACGAGATCGTCATCGTCGACGAGCACACCGGTCGTACCATGCCGGGCCGTCGCTGGTCCGATGGTCTGCATCAGGCCGTCGAGGCGAAGGAAGGGGTCAAGATCCAGAACGAGAACCAGACCCTGGCCTCCATCACCTTCCAGAACTACTTCCGTCTGTATGACAAGCTGGCGGGGATGACGGGTACCGCCGACACCGAAGCCTTTGAATTCCAACAGATCTATGGTCTGGATACCGTGGTCATCCCGACCAACCAGCCGATGGTGCGCAAGGACATGGGCGATCTGGTCTACCTGACTGCCCAGGAAAAGTATGCCGCCATCGTCGAAGACATTCGCGGTTGCGTCTCCCGCGGCCAGCCGGTACTGGTGGGGACCGTCTCCATCGAGAACTCCGAGCTGCTGTCCGGCATCCTGAACAAGGAGAACATCCCGCACAAGGTACTGAACGCCAAGTTCCACGCCATGGAAGCGGAGATCGTCGCCCAGGCCGGCCAGATTGGCGCCGTGACCATCGCCACCAACATGGCCGGTCGTGGTACCGACATAGTGCTGGGTGGCAACTGGCAGGCCGAGATCGCCGCGCTGGAGAACCCGACCGACGAGCAGATCCGCGAGATCAAGGCCGCCTGGCAGATCCGCCACGATGAAGTACTGGCCGCCGGCGGCCTGCACATCATCGGCACCGAGCGTCACGAATCCCGCCGTATCGACAACCAGCTGCGCGGCCGTTCCGGTCGTCAGGGTGACCCGGGTTCTTCCCGTTTCTATCTCTCCATGGAAGATACCCTGATGCGGATCTTCGCCTCCGACCGTGTCACCAGCATGATGAAGAAGCTGGGCATGGAAGAGGGCGAGGCCATCGAGCATCCTTGGGTGACCAAGGCCATCGAGAACGCCCAGCGCAAGGTGGAGGGTCGCAACTTCGACATCCGTAAGAACCTGCTCGAATTCGATGACGTGGCCAACGATCAGCGCAAGGTGGTCTATGAGCAGCGCAACGAGTTGCTGGACACCAATGACATCTCCGACACCATCCACGTCATCCGCGACGACGTCTATGGCAGCGTCATCGACGAGTACATCCCGCCCCAGTCCCTGGAAGAGATGTGGGACGTGCCGGGCCTGGAAGCCCGCCTGAAGTCCGACTTCTCGCTGGATCTGCCGCTGCAGCAGTGGCTGGCGGAAGATGACAAGCTGTATGAAGAGAAGCTGCGCGAGCGCATCCTGGAGGAAGCTACCAAGCTCTACGCCCACAAGCAGGAGCTGGTCGGCGTCGAGGTGCTGCGCAACTTCGAGAAGGCGGTGATGCTGCAGACCCTGGATGGCCTCTGGAAGGAGCATCTGGCGGCCATGGATCACCTGCGTCAGGGCATTCATCTGCGTGGCTACGCCCAGAAGAACCCCAAGCAGGAGTACAAGCGCGAATCCTTCGATCTGTTCACCCAGATGCTGGAAACCCTCAAGCGCGACGTGGTCAGCATCCTGAGCCGGGTGCAGGTGCAGGAGCGCGACGTGGAGGCGATGGAAGAGCATCAGCGCCAGCAGGCGGAAGCGGCTCCCCGTACCTACACCCATGCCGCCGCCGAGAACCAGCTGGCCGACGAAGAGGCCCAGCCCGAAGAGGGTCATGTCACCTTCGTGCGTGACGAGCAGAAGGTCGGTCGCAACGATCCTTGCCCCTGCGGTTCCGGCAAGAAATACAAGCACTGCCACGGTCAGTTGACCTGATCCCTTGTTGTGATTCATGCACCGCCTCCGGGCGGTGCATTCATTTCAGGGCCCCCAAGGAAGGAGAGAGAAGATGAGCAAGGCGCCGACAGGGTGGGACGAAGCGGCCCATGCCAGCTGGTTGCAGGAGCGGCGACAGGAGGCCGTCCAGCTGGTGCTGGCACGACTGAACGGGGAGCGCCTCAAGCCCGCTCCCCTGCAGCTGCAGTTTGCCTATTACCTCTTTCTGTCTGGCGATCCGGCCTCGGCCGCACAAGTGCTGGAACTGGCTCATCAGACCGAACCCGGTGACAACGAGGTGCTGCGCAACCTCTGTGTCTGTCTGTCGCGATCCGGCCAATATGAGCGGGCACTGCTGCGACTGACCGAGCTGGCACGGCGTGAGCCGAGGGAATATCTGGCCCAGGATGGCCTTTGTACCTCCCTCGCCAAGCTTGGGCGTCATGCCGAGGCGGCGCAGGCGGGCACCCGTGCACTGATCCTGAAGGATGAGGCATCCGGTCAGCCGGCCGAGGGGTGGGTGCTGCCCGCAGGTGGCCCGGATACCTGGCTGGCCGAGCGCCCCGACCGGCAGAAGGTCATCGCCTTCTCCCTGTGGGGCAGCGAGCGGCGCTATCTGCGCGGTGCGCTCGACAACATGCTGGCGGCGGCCTATCTCTATCCGGGTTGGCGGGTGCGTTTCTATGTGGATGCGAGCGTGCCGGCAGCCTTGCTGGCGTGTCTGCAGGAGCACGGTGCCGAGGTGCTGGTGCAGCCGGCCGGACAGTCTCTGCGTCAGCGCCTGTGCTGGCGCTTCCTGGTGGCCAACGATCCCGGGGTGGGGCGCTTCCTGATCCGCGATGCGGATTCAGTGCTGAACATCCGGGAACGGCTCGCCGTCGATGCCTGGCTTGCATCGGAGCGCTGGTTCCATATCATGCGTGACTGGTGGAGCCATACCGATCTGGTGCTGGCGGGAATGTGGGGCGGGGTGGCCGGCATACTGCCGCCGCTGGCCCCGCTGCTTGCCACCTATCAACCGGGTACCATGGAGACACCGAATGTGGATCAGTGGTTCCTGCGCGACTGCTTGTGGCGCTATCTGCGCCAAAGCTGCTTGGTGCATGATCGTTGCTTCACCCCGCCCGGGGTGAGCCCCTGGCCACAGCCCGCCCCGAGTGGGAATGAGCATGTGGGGCAGGATATCTTTACGGCTCAGGAGGCGCAGCAGGCCAGTCGGCTGGCCCCCTGGATTGCCGCGTTGCCGTGCTTACGTTGAGGACAGAGATGGAACCGAAGAAACGGATCTGGGTGGCGGTCGGCGTCATCGAGAATGAGAAGGGCGAGATCTTCCTCGCCAAACGCTCCTCAGACCGCCATCAGGGCGATCGCTGGGAGTTCCCGGGGGGCAAGGTGGAGTCAGGGGAAGATCTGCTGACCGCGTTGGACAGGGAGCTGTGGGAGGAGATCGGGATTCGGGTACAGGATTGCGCTCCCTTCATGGAGCTGCACCACGATTATCCTGACAAGCAGGTGCTGCTGGATATCTGGAAGGTGACCCGTTTCAGTGGCGAGCCCTTCGGCAAGGAGGGGCAGGAGTGCCGCTGGGTGCCGCTGGCCGCCTTGCACGAATACCGGTTCCCGGATGCCAACGGCCCGATCGTGGCGCGGCTGCAGGCATCGCTGGCGGAGTAATTTGCCGGGGTGCCGATATTAAAAAAGGGCCCTGCGGGCCCTTTTTGGTATCTGGCTCATTGCCACTGCTCACCCTCATCCGGGTAGGGCAACAGCTCCGGATTGATCTCGCCCGGGATGCGCTTCTCTTCATCGGCCCATTCGCCGAGATCGATCAGCTGGCAGCGCTTGCTGCAGAAGGGACGAAACGGGCTCTGCGGGCCCCACTCTATCTCGGTTTGGCAGGTCGGACATTTCACCTTGGTGACCATATTGGCTCCTTGACCGTTAGCAACAGGCTAGCTGGAAGGGGACGTCGCCGATCTGCTGCTCTGTCGTCGGCAGGAAGCGCAGGGCGAACCGGTTCTTGTGACCGCTCAGGGTCGGATAGCAGGAGTGGTTGCCGAGGATGCGGATGCGGATCAGCTCGGCGCCCTCGGCGGTGTCCTGGAAGAAGCCATTGGTGGCGACCTGGTCGCTGAAGTGGCCGGACTCGCGCCACAGCCGCAGCAGCAGGGAGATGGCGTTCATCAGCAGGTTGATGTCGCTGAGCCACTGTTGCATCTGCTGATGACGGGCGACGGCCGGGGTCGCCAGCCAGTGGTGCAGCTGTGGCACGTCGAAGGCGCACAGGCCACCCGGAATGGAGAAACGCTGGCGAATGGAGCCGAGCAGGCGATCTTCTTTCAGGCGGGCGCCGGGCCGTGGTGAATTGAGCAGGCTGCGGGAGAGTTGGGCGCTCTCCTGCTGCATCCGCTGGATCTGCTCGAGATCGACCTCCGGCAGGCTGGCCCAATGGCTCAGTCGCTGACCGAGCCGCTCCAGATCCTTGATCAGATCGGCACGCAGATCGCCGCGCTCCAGCAGTTCCTGCAGATCGAACAACCCCTTGAAAAAGGCGATGTGTGCCCAAGGCTGGTCACTCTCCAGATTGTCGCGGATCTGGGAAAACAGGGACTCCAGACGAAGATAGGTCCGGCTTTTTTCGTTGAGGGGGAAATCGTAAATCATGCCTAATCCTGGCCAGCCATAAACCGGCCTAGTGTACTCACACTTGGCGGGCTTGTTGAGTGGCAAATGCCAGATATGTCTCGTGCAGCGCCAAAATTCGCGCCAGGATGGTCTCACTTGTACCACTCTGGTTGTCCAGCACATCATCGGCCACCGCGAGCCGCTCGGCCCGGCTCGCCTGGGCGGCCAGAATGGCCTCCGCCTGGGCGCGACTCACCCCGTCCCGGCGGCAGGTTCGTTCGATCTGGGTCGCCTCATCCACGTCGATAACCAGTACTCGATCGGCCAGGGCCATCAACCGGTTCTCTACCAGCAACGGCACCACCAACAGGCAGTAGGGCGAGCTGGCCGCCGCGCACTGGCGCAGCATCTCGCTGCGAATGAGGGGGTGGAGCAGGGCGTTGAGCCAGTGTTTGGCCGCCGGCTCGCTGAAGATTCGCTCGCGCAGGACACGCCTGTCCAGTCGCCCCTGTTCATCCAGGATGCCGGGACCAAAATGGTTGGCGATGGCGGTCAGTGCCGGTGTGCCGGGCTCCACCACCTCGCGGGCGATCAGGTCGGCATCGATCACCTCGATACCCAGGGTCGCAAACTGGTTGGCGACGGTCGTCTTGCCGCTGCCGATCCCGCCGGTGATAGCTACCACATACATTGTCAGGGCACCCTTGTGTTAGAGGACGGTGTTCAGATACCAGCGGGTGATGCTATCGCCCCACAGCAGCGCGATCCAGCCCGCGATGGCGAGATAGGGGCCAAAGGGAATAGGGTTGGCTTGATGATGCCGACGCAGGGCGATCAGCGTGAGGCCGATCAGGGCGCCGATCAGGGAGGAGAGCAGCAGCACTATGGGCAGAGCCTGCCAGCCCAGCCAGGCGCCGATGGCGGCCAGCAGTTTGAAGTCACCGTAGCCCATTCCCTCCTTGCCGGTGAGCAGTTTGAAGGCCCAGTAGAGGCTCCACAGCACCAGATACCCGGCCATGGCCCCGATCACCGCATCTCCCAGCGAGACGAAGCCGCCCAGCAGGTTGAACAGCAGGCCTCCCCACAGCAGTGGCAGGGTGAGCTGGTCTGGCAGCAGCATCTTGTCCAGATCGATGAAGGTGAGCGCGACCAGCACCCAGGTCAGCGCCAAAGCGGCCAGGGTGCCCCAGCCCGGGGCCAGGGTCGCCGCGACGGCCAACGACAGCAGGGCGGTCAGCAATTCGACCAGCGGATAACGGACCGAGATGGGAGCCCGGCACTGCCGGCAGCGCCCCTTGAGCCAGAGCCAGCTCAGCAGGGGGATGTTCTCCAGCGCCCCGATGGGATGGTCGCAGTGAGGGCAGCAGGAGCGCGGTACCATCAGGTTGTAAGGCGTGGTGGGGGCGGGCTCGGCATCGCTGTCGAAGTAGCTGCGGTATTCCGCGTGCCACTCCCGCTCCAGCATGATGGGCAGGCGATGGATCACCACGTTGAGGAAGCTGCCGATCATCAGGGAGAAGAGAAACATCAGGGAGAGGTAGAGCCAGGGCAGGCCGTGGGCCAGTTCGATCAGAGACGCCATAATCAACCGTTTGTGTTGGGAAAGAGAGCCATAAAGGGTCGTACCCGCGCCGGCTCATGCCGGCGGGGTTGGCCACCCGGGTCTGCAGGTAGGGCCGCAGGGGGTCAGTGTATCACAGAGCCCAGCTTGAAGATGGGCAGGTACATGGCGACGACCATGCCACCGACCAGTACCCCCAGCACCACCATGATGAAGGGCTCGAGCAAGCTAGTAAGGCCATCGACCATGTCGTCCACTTCCTGCTCGAAGATGGCCGCCACCTTGGAGAGCATGTCATCGATGGCGCCGGACTCCTCCCCGATCATCACCATCTGGATCACCATGTCGGGGAACAGGTCCACGGTACGCATGGCGACGTTGATCTGCATGCCGGCCACGACCTCGTTGCGGATGGCCATGATGGCGGTGCGATAGACATAGTTGCCGGAGGCGCCGGCGGCCGAGACCAGGGCGTCAACCAGCGGGATACCGGCGGAGAAGGTGGTGGAGAGGGTGCGGGCGAAGCGGGCCATGGCTGCCTTGTGCAGGATCGAGCCCACTATGGGGATGGTGAGGATGAACCTGTCCGTGTTGTCCCGCACCTTCTGGGAGCTGCGCCAGGCGCGCACGTAGAGGAAGATGGCGAGGGCGATGCCGCCAAAGATCGCATACCACCAGTGTTGCATGAAGCGGGAGATGCCGATGACGAACTGGGTGAAGATGGGCAGTTCGGCACCGAAGCTCTTGAAGATCTCCTCGAACTGGGGAATGACGAACAGCAGCAGGATGGAGGTCACTATGATGGCCACCAGGATGACCATGGCTGGGTAGAACATCGCCTTCTTGATCTTGGACTTGAGCGCCTCGCTCTTCTCGCGGTAGATGGCGATCCTGTCGTAGATGGTCTCCAGCGCGCCGGATTGCTCCCCCGCTTCGACCAGGTCGCAGTAGAGTGTATCGAAGTGGCGGGGGTGGCGGCGCAGCGCCTCCGACATGGGGGTGCCAGTTTCCACATCGGCGGCTATCTGGCCTATCAGGTCGCGTACCGCCGCCTTTTCGTGGCCGCGCGCGATGATCTGTAGACTCTGTACCAGCGGCACACCGGCGGAGAGCATGGTGGTGATCTGGCGGGAGATGACGGCGATGTCCATCGGCTTTATCTTGGCGCCACCCTTGGAAAACAGCCCCTGGCTCCGCTTGCTGACCTTGGTGACGTTGACGCCCTGCTTGCGCAGCTCGTTCTTGACGGTGTTGATGCTGTCGGCCTGCAACTCGCCGGAGACTTTCTGCCCCTTGCGATTGACCCCGTGCCAGCGGAAGGAGAAGACCTTCTTCGGGGCATTCTGTTTTTGAGCTAATGTTGCCATCACTGCATCCTGCAATTGGGCGACGGTGGCCGGATGATATTGCTCCCTGTCCGGGCCGCCTTGGCTTGAAGAATATCCCCTGGGACACCGCGTTGGCATCACCCGGGTGAACGGGTTGGAAACGCTAGGCTCAGTTGGTGGTGATCCGGTTGATCTCGGCCAGGCTGGTGACCCCCAACCGTGCCTTCTCGAGACCCGAGATACGCAGATTACGCATGCCCTCCTTCTGGGCAATGGCGGCTATTTGCAGGGAGTTGGCCCCCTGCATGATCAATTTCGCGATGTTGTCGGACATGAGCATGATCTCATAGATGCCGACGCGGCCTCGGTATCCTCCCGAGCACTCCTTGCAACCGACCGGCTTGAACAGCCGCAATCCGGCGGCCAGCTGCTGGGGGGTAAAGCCCAGTTCCAGCAGCTCGGCGTCCGGCACCACCTCCGGTGTCTTGCAGTGATCGCACAGCTTGCGGGCGAGGCGCTGGGCCATGATGAGAGTCACCGAGGAGGCGATGTTGAAGGCGGGGACCCCCATGTTCATCATCCGTGTGAGGGTCTCGGCCGCCGAATTGGTGTGCAGGGTCGAGAGCACCAGATGACCGGTCTGGGCCGCCTTGATGGCGATCTCGGCGGTCTCCAGATCCCGGATCTCCCCCACCATGACGATATCCGGATCCTGGCGCAGGAAGGAGCGCAGGGCACTGGCGAAGGTGAGTCCGGCCTTGGGGTTGATCTGCACCTGGTTAACGCCGGGCAGGTTGATCTCCACCGGATCCTCGGCGGTAGAGATATTGACCTCGTTGGTATTGAGAATGTTGAGGCCGGTATAGAGTGAGACCGTCTTGCCGGAGCCGGTGGGGCCGGTGACCAGGATCATGCCCTGAGGCTTGGAGAGGGCCTTCAGGTATTGGGCCTTCTGCCGGTCGTCGAAACCGAGTTGCTCTATGTTGAGGCGAGTCGCCGAGGAGTCCAGCAGGCGGATCACAATCTTTTCACCCCACATGGTGGGCAGGGTGTTGACCCGCATGTCCATAGATCTGTGGCGTGACAGCCTCAACTTGATCCGGCCATCCTGAGGCAGGCGCCGCTCGGCGATATCGAGTCGCGCCATCACCTTGAGGCGGGCGGAGAAGCGGTTGGCCAGGTTGACCGGTGGGGTGGCGATTTCATGCAGAATGCCGTCGATCCGAAAGCGGATCCGGTACTTGGTCTCATAGGGTTCGAAATGCAGATCCGAGGCGCCGCGCTTGATGGCGTCCATCATTATCTTGTTGATGTACTTCACTATGGGGGCATCATCATCCGCCGTATTGACGCCCTCATCGAGCCGAGAGCCTTCGTCAGAGACTTCGAGTTCCGAGATCTCAGACTCGTCGATATGGTCCATGCCGAGCGCATCCTGCTCGTTCTCCATCAGCTTGCCGATGGCGGTGGTCAGTTTGCTCTCCTCGACCAGCAAGGCTTCCGTGTGCAGGCCGAAGCTGAAGCCGAAATCCTCCAGTGCCGACACATTGGTCGGATCCGACATGGCGATATAGAGGGTGTGCCCCTGGGTGTAGATGGGCAGCACATGGTGTTTCTCAATCAGCTTCTGATTGAGGTATTTCTGCGGGATCTCGGCCAGATCGAAGGCGGCAAGATCCAGCAGAGGTACCCCATACTCCAGCTCACAGAAGTCCGCCAATGCCTTGCTGTCGAGGATATCGTTCTCGATCAGGAAGGTGACAAAAGGCTTGCGCTGCGCCCTGGCCTGGCTCAAGAAGCGTAGTGAGTCAGGCTCACTGAGGAGGGAAGAGGCGGCCAGGCTTGTGGCCAGGCCGCTATTGGGGCTAGAGGTCATGCGTTAGCAGAGGCTTGCTGCGACACAAGAGCCAGATTTGTCCCAAATAATTTGAGCTCCAGCGCTAACTGTTGAAACAGCAGGAGATGCGGTGAGAATGAATGTTTCACCATCTACATCGGTAGTTCCTGTTGCTGTGATTACTCCGTCGTCGTCAACTCCGACACTAGCGACATTTTTATAAGCCCCGAGATCAGATGCAACATTATTTGCATTTGTACCGCAGGCTTGAGCAGCTGCATCGTCGGCCGCTCCTTGCACACAAACTTCAACTGCTGTTTTCACGGGGCCGACGGCCGCGATAACCTCCGAAAATTTGGCGCGTTTGGTATAGGTCTGATAGGCCGGCAGGGCGATGGCGGCCAGAATGGCGACGATCGCAACCACTATCATCAATTCGATTAGCGTAAACCCTGATTGTCTTTTCATGTCAAATATCCTTTTGTCCATGGTTCCTGATAAGTCCTGGTGGAAGTCTATCCACACGTCAGTATCTTATCCGAGCGCTTCGGGTTGGCAACAGAGGTAACCCTCTTGTTAACCACTTTTCTGTCATTTAGTGAAAATCATAGAAAAATCAAAGATTAAATGGCCTCTAACGACTCTTTTTATCGCAGGGGAGGGCCCATCTTCACACTCCTTATGCCGTGGGATCCTGCATAAAGAAAAGGCGCCTGTGGCGCCTTTTGCAAGTTTCGAGACCTGTAATATCTGGCAGGGCGAAACGAAGGGTTTCTCTCCCGTCCGCATTCAGACAAAGCGCATCGAGAGATCCAGCGCCCGCACATGCTTGGTCAGTGCACCCACCGAGATGAAGTCGACGCCGGTGGCGGCATAGTCGGCGAGCGTCTCCAGGGTGACATTGCCAGACACCTCCAGCTTGGCGCGGCCCTGATTGAGGGTGACCGCCTCGCGCATCATGGTCACATCGAAATTATCCAGCATCACGATGTCGGTGGCGGCGCTGAGGGCCAGCTCCAGCTCGGCCAGCGACTCCACTTCCACTTCCACCGGCTTGCCCGGGTTGAGGCGGCGGGCCTCGGCGATGGCCTCTTTGATACCGCCGCAGGCGAGGATGTGGTTCTCCTTGATGAGGTAGGCGTCGAACAGACCGATCCTGTGGTTCTTGCCACCGCCACAGGTGACGGCATATTTCTGGGCGTTGCGCAGGCCGGGCAGCGTCTTGCGGGTGTCGAGCAGGCGGCATTCGGTGCCTGCCAGCTCGGCGACATAACGGGCGGTGAGGGTCGCGACGCCGGAGAGGGTCTGCACGAAGTTCAAGGCGTTGCGCTCGCCGGTCAGCAGGATGCGGGCAGGGCCGTGGAGGCGGAACAACTCCTGATCCGGTGAGAGCTGTTCACCATCCTGGACCTTCCATTCCACCTTGACCTCGCCTCCCAGCTGGGCGAACACCTCATCGACCCAGGGCTGGCCGCAGAACACGCCGGCTTCACGGGTGATGACACGGGCGGTCGAGATGCGATCGGCCGGGATCAGCTGGGCCGTGATGTCGGCGCTGGCATCCGGTTGATCCAGCGTGGTGAGGGCTTGACCTAAGTCTTCGAGTAGTGCGGCGCGTACGGCGCGGCTGATGTCCTGTTGTAACATGCCTTATTCCTGCAAGGGTCTGAGAAGCAACTGCCTGTCTTTCTGGCGCAATTCCAGCCGGCCGAGGGCATTCATGCCCACCAGGATCTCTTCCCCGTCGGCCGCCGGATTGATAAACACGGACAAATCGTACAAGGTCAGTGGGCCCATCGCCAGGCTTTCGATCTGGCTGGTATGGACCTGGATCTCGCCGGCCGCCGTGTTGACCCGGCTGCGGCCGGTGGCGATCAGGCCGAGGCGGTTGGCCACCTGGCTCGGTACCGTCACCCGGGTGGCTCCCGTGTCCAGCAGCAGTTGCACCGGTTGACCGTTGATGGCACCCTCCAGACGATAGTGGCCGCTGGCATCGGCCTTGAGCAGCAGATCGCCGCTGGCGGTCACGGTCGGCTGAGCACCTGAGTAGAAGTAGAGGGTCAGTAGCCCCAGCAGGGAGAGCCAGGCCAGCAGCCAGAGACGGCGTGCCATCGGGTGCATATGGGGTCCAGTGCCTTGCGAATGATGGTTCAGCCTAACACAGTTTCACCCATGAATTCAGATGCTTGTTCCCAGTTTATGATGGGAGCGGCCGCCCGCTAGCGGGCACATTTCCATTGTGGATCGAGTAGATGATGACGCAGCCCATAGCAGTTTTTTCCATCGACGCCGAGGGGTGGTGTGAGCAGGCCCGTCGGGTGCCGTCCCCCCACCACAACGAGCGGGCCAGCCCGGACGACATCTCCCTGCTGGTGGTGCACGGCATCAGCCTGCCACCCGGGCAGTTCGGCGGCCCCTGGATAGATGACCTCTTCCTGGGGCGGCTGGATCCTGCCGCGCACCCCTATTTCGCCGAGATCCATCAGCTGCGAGTCTCGGCCCATTGCCTGATCCGGCGCGATGGTGAGCTGGTGCAATATGTGCCATTCGGTGCCCGCGCCTGGCATGCCGGGGTGTCGAGCTGGGAGGGCAGGGAGGCGTGCAACGATTTCTCCATCGGCATCGAGCTGGAGGGGACAGATGAGCTTCCCTACGAGGAGGCGCAGTACCTGACGCTGGCGGGGCTCACCCGAGCCATATCAGGCCAATATACTGCCATCACCCCGGAGCGGATTGTCGGTCATTGCGATATCGCGCCCGGCCGCAAGGCGGATCCGGGCGATAGTTTCGAATGGGCTCACTATCGCCATCTGCTCAACTTCAAGTGACAAAGCTAAACTTTAGTTTGTATTTTTAAAATCAATGGCTTGTCTCTATGGCGAGCCATTCTTTCAGGCTGTTGGCCAAATGTTATCTGTGAGGCAGCTCATAAATATTGGTCAGACCATTTTCTTTGAGCCACATCATAATTCCCGTCTTTTACCCCTAAAGTGGCAACCTTCAATCTTGATGCAGATCATATTTTGGGTGGACTTTTCCTATGCCCTCTGCTAATTTTCGCCCCAATCATAGAATTGGTAATACCAATTTAACAAAGTAGCCCCATGCCCTATATCAAGATTACTCAGCCCAAGCTGGCCGACGCCATCGTCGCCGAGCTGGAAAGCATGATTCTGGAAGGCAGCTTGCAGCCGGGGCAGAAGCTGCCACCGGAGCGCGAACTCGCCATCCAGTTTCAGGTATCGCGCCCCTCCCTGCGCGAAGCCATCCAGCGCCTGGAAGCGAGAGGACTCTTGTATCGTCGTCAGGGCGGCGGCACCTATGTGCAGAATGCCCTGAGCAAGGGGATCGCCGATCCCCTGTTCGAACTGCTCAGCACCCACCCTGAAGCCCAGTACGATCTGCTGGAGTTTCGTCACGCGCTGGAAGGCATCTGTGCCTACTATGCCGCGCTGCGGGGGACCGAGGCCGATTTCGAACGGATCCGCCAGGCGCAGTCCGCCATCGAAGAGGCGGGTCAGCAGGGGTCGCTGGTGGTCGAATCCGCCGCCGTCACCCAGTTTTATCTGGCGGTCGCCGAGGCGTCTCACAACGTGGTGCTGCTGCACCTGTTGCGGGCCATGGGCCCCATGCTCGAACAGAATATTTTACGAAATAATGAAATTTTGAATCGCCGTCCGGGAGTGGTAGCCAAGATCCGTCGCCATCGTGCGAGCCTGATCGAGGCTATCCTGTCGGGGGCTCCGGAGCGGGCCAGGGCTGCTTGTCATGAGCACCTGGCCTTTATCGAGGACACCTTGTTGGATATGCAGAGGGAAGACAGCCGGATCCAGCGATCCATGCGTCGGATCCGTCAGCAGGAAAACTAATCCCACAAGGCTTTATTGTCGAATTCTTGCGCATCTTAACCGCCGTGCAAATAACAATAGGAACCAGCCATGTCTGATATCCTGAAGAACGATGTGGACCCGATAGAAACGCTGGAGTGGCTTGCCTCTCTGGAATCCCTGCTGCGTGAAGAGGGTCCCCAACGCGCTCAGTTCATCCTTGAACAACTGGCCGAGAAAGCCCGCATCAGCGGTGTTGATGTGGCTGAAAAGGCGAATCGCGACTACATCAATACCATCCCTGCCAGCGACGAACCGGCTTACCCGGGCGACCTGGAGATGGAACGTCGCATCCGCGCCATCATCCGCTGGAATGCCATGATGATAGTGCTGCGCGCCTCCAAGAAAGACCTGGACCTCGGCGGTCACATGTCTTCCTTCGCCTCTTCTGCGACCATCTACGAAGTCTGCTACAACCACTTCTTCCGCGCTCGCAGCGAGAAGGACGGTGGCGACCTGGTCTACTTCCAGGGTCACATCTCCCCGGGCATCTACGCCCGTGCCTTCGCTGAAGGTCGTCTGACTGAAGATCAGCTGGACAACTTCCGTCAGGAAGTGGACGGCAAGGGCATCCCTTCCTATCCGCACCCGAAACTGATGCCGGAATTCTGGCAGTTCCCGACCGTCTCCATGGGTCTGGGCCCCATCGCCGCCATCTATCAGGCTCGCTTCCTGAAGTACCTGACCGACCGTGGTATCAAGGATTGCTCCGAGCAGACCGTTTACGCCTTCCTGGGTGACGGCGAGATGGACGAGCCGGAAGCCAAGGGTGCCCTGACCGTTGCCGTGCGTGAAAAGCTCGACAACCTGGTCTTCGTGGTCAACTGCAACCTGCAGCGTCTGGACGGTCCGGTCGTGGGTAACGGCAAGGTCATCAACGAGCTGGAAGGTCTGTTCGCAGGCGCCGGCTGGGATGTCACCAAGGTTATCTGGGGTCGCAAGTGGGATGAGCTGCTGAAGAAAGACACTTCCGGCAAGCTGATCCAGCTGATGAACGAAACCGTGGACGGCGACTATCAGACCATGAAGTCCCGTGACGGCGCTTACGTCCGTGAGCACTTCTTCAACCGTTACCCGGAAACCGCCGCGCTGGTCAAAGACATGACCGACGAGGAGATCTTCGCCCTGAACCGCGGTGGTCACGATCCCCGTAAATTGTTCGCCGCCTTCTCCAAGGCCGCAGCGACCAAGGGCAAGCCGACCGTCATCCTGGCCAAGACCATCAAGGGTTATGGCATGGGCGAAGCGGCCGAAGGCAAGAACATCGCTCACCAGGTCAAGAAGATGGATCTGGGCTCAGTGCGTCACCTGCGAGATCGTTTCAGCCTGCCGGTCACCGACGAGCAGCTGGAAGAGTTGCCGTACCTGAAGATCGAAGAGGGTACCGAAGAGCACAAGTACCTGCACGCTCGCCGTGCCGCGCTGAAGGGCTATGTACCGACCCGTCTGCGCGAGAGCACCACCAAGCTGGAAATCCCGGCGCTGGATGCCTTCGGCCCGCTGCTGGGCGAGCAGGCTCGCGAGATCTCCACCACCATGGCGTTCGTGCGTTCCCTGAACGTGCTGCTGAAAGACAAGTCCATCGGCAAGCGCATCGTCCCGATCCTGGCCGACGAAGCCCGTACCTTCGGGATGGAAGGTCTGTTCCGCCAGATCGGCATCTACAGCCCGCACGGTCAGCAATACACCCCGCAAGACCGCGACATCGTCTCCTACTACAAGGAAGACAAGCAGGGTCAGGTTCTGCAAGACGGTATCAACGAGCTGGGCGCCATGTCCTCCTGGCTGGCTGCTGCGACCTCTTACAGCACCAACGATTGCCCGATGATCCCGTTCTACATCTACTACTCCATGTTCGGCTTCCAGCGGATCGGCGACATGGCGTGGGCAGCCGGTGACCAGCAAGCCCGTGGCTTCCTGCTGGGCGCGACCTCCGGTCGTACCACCTTGAACGGTGAAGGCCTGCAGCACGAAGATGGTCACAGCCACATCCTGGCCGGCACCATCCCGAACTGCATCTCCTACGATCCGTCCTACGCCTATGAAGTGGCGGTGATCGTACAGGACGGCCTGCGCCGCATGTACGGTGAGAAGCCGGAGAACGTCTTCTACTACATCACCACCCTGAACGAGAACTATGCCATGCCGGCCATGCCGGAAGGCGCCGAGGAAGGCATCCGCAAGGGTATCTACAAGCTGGAATCCGTGGCCGGTAACAAGGCCAAGGTACAGCTGCTGGGTTGTGGCTCCATCCTGGGTCACGTCCGTACCGCAGCCCAGATCCTGGCCAGCGAGTACGGCGTGGGTTCCGACGTGTTCAGCGTGACCTCCTTCAACGAGCTGGCTCGTGATGGTCAGGACGCTGATCGCTGGAACATGCTGCACCCGACCGCGACCGCCCGCGTACCCTACATCACCTCAGTGCTGGGTAGCGATGCCACCATCGCCGCGACCGACTACATGAAGTCCTTCGCCGAGCAGGTACGTGCCTTCGTGCCGACCGAGAACTACCGTGTACTGGGTACCGATGGTTATGGCCGTTCCGACAGCCGTGCCAACCTGCGTCGTCACTTCGAAGTGAACGAGTTCTATGTCGTCGTTGCTGCCCTGACCGAACTGGCCAAGCGCGGTGAGATCGACAAGCAGGTTGTGGCCGACGCCATCGCTAAATACGGCATCGATGCCGACAAGGTTAACCCGCTGTACGCGTAAGAGGATTGAGCGCCCTGTCCGGACCTGCGTGCCGGACAGGGCCTTGCCCAGGTTAATGCGACATAAGGGTAAGAGGACAAACACAGGGTTCGGACGGCAACAACGAGCCGGAACCTGCTCTTGCCAAGGTTAACGCGATAAACGTACGCGTAAGAGGATAAATCACAATGTCCAAGCAGATTATGGTGCCGGATATCGGTGCCGATGAAGTTGAAGTGACCGAAATCATGGTTGCCGTGGGTGACAAGGTCGAGCTCGACCAGTCCATCATCGCGGTAGAAGGCGACAAGGCCTCCATGGAAGTCCCGGCTCCGGCCGCGGGTATCGTCAAAGAGATCCTGATCAAGGTGGGCGACAAGGTTGCCACCGGTTCCCAGATCATGATCTTCGAAGCCGAGGGTGCGGCTGCCGCCGCCCCGGTTGCTGCTGCAGCGCCGGCTGCTCCTGTTGCTGCCGCTCGCAAAGACGTGCACGTACCGGACATCGGTGACGACGAAGTGGACGTGACCGAGATCATGGTTGCCGTGGGCGACATGGTCGAAGCCGACCAGTCCATCATCGCCGTGGAAGGTGACAAAGCCTCCATGGAAGTGCCGGCACCCTTCGCGGGCCGCGTGGTCGAAATCAAGGTTGCCGCCGGCGCCAAGGTTTCTACCGGTTCCCTGGTGATGGTATTCGAAGTGGCGGGTGCCGCACCTGCCGCCGTGGCTGCCCCGGCTCAGGCAGCCGCTCCCGTGGCTGCAGCCCCGGTTGCCGCCGCTGCCAAAGAGGTCAACGTACCTGACATCGGCGGTGACGAAGTGGAAGTGACCGAGATCATGGTCGCCGTGGGTGACAAGGTCGAAGCCGACCAGTCCCTGATCGCGGTCGAAGGTGACAAGGCCTCCATGGAAGTACCTGCGCCGTTCGCCGGTATCGTCAAGGAAATCAAGGTGAAGGCCGGTGACAAGGTCTCTACCGGTTCCCTGATCATGGTATTCGAAGTGGCTGGCGCCGCGCCTGCCGCCGCCCCGGTTGCCCAGGCTGCTGCACCCGTTGCCGCTGCACCTGCTGCCCCGGTGGCTCAGGCCGCTGCCCCGGCTGCCGCTTCGTCCGACTTCGTTGCCAACGATGCCTACGTCCACGCCTCTCCGGCCGTGCGTCGTCTGGCCCGTGAGTTCGGCGTCAACCTGGCCAAGGTGAAGGCCTCCGGTCGCAAGGGCCGCATCGTCAAAGAAGACGTGCAAGCCTACGTGAAGGATGCCGTCAAGCGCGCCGAGTCCGCTCCTGCTGCCGGTACCGGCAATGGCAACGGCATGAACGTGCTGCCATGGCCGAAGGTGGACTTCAGCAAGTTCGGTCCGGTCGAAGAGCTGGAACTGACCCGGATCCAGAAGATCTCCGGTCCTGCCCTGCACCGCAACTGGGCCATGATCCCTCATGTCACCCAGTTCGACGAAGCCGATACCACAGATCTGGAAGCGTTCCGCAAAGAGCAGAACATGCTGGCCGAGAAGCAGAAGCTGGATGTGAAGATCACCCCGCTGGTGTTCATCCTGAAAGCCGCCGCCAAGGCCCTGGAAGCGCATCCGCGCTTCTGCAGCGCCCTGTCCGAAGACGGCAGCAAGCTGATCATGAAGAAGTACATCCACATCGGTGTGGCGGTTGACACTCCGGGGGGCCTGGTAGTACCGGTCGTTCGCGACGTCAACAAGAAGGGCATCTATGAGCTGTCCCGCGACCTGGCCGAAATTTCCAAGAAGGCCCGTGCCGGCAAGCTGACCGCTGCCGACATGCAGGGCGGTTGCTTCACCATCTCCAGCCTGGGTGGCATCGGCGGTACCAGCTTTACCCCGATCGTCAACGCGCCGGAAGTGGCCATCCTCGGTGTTTCCAAGTCCGAGATGAAGCCGAAGTGGAATGGCAAGGAGTTCGTGCCGCGTCTGATGCTGCCGCTGGCGCTGAGCTATGACCACCGCGTCATCGACGGTGCTGACGGTGCTCGCTTCGTCACCACTCTGAGTGGTGTGCTGTCCGACATTCGTCGACTGGTTCTGTAAATGTAAATGAGAGGGCGAGCACAGAGCTCGCCCTTTTCACTTCTCATTTCATTAACAAAATTATAAACTTGCCCCGTTTTTTTCACGGCTGCAGCCGCCTTCTTTGGCATAAGACTGTGCTGTCCGGGGATATAGAACGACAAAGAGGTCATGATGAGTAAAGAAATCAAAACTCAGGTCGTAGTACTGGGTGCCGGCCCTGCCGGTTATTCCGCTGCTTTCCGTGCCGCCGATCTGGGTCTGGATACCGTTATCGTCGAGCGCTACTCCACCCTGGGTGGCGTCTGCCTGAACGTGGGCTGCATCCCGTCCAAGGCACTGCTGCACGTCGCTAAAGTCATCGAAGAAGCCAAGGCGCTGGCCGATCACGGCATCGTGTTCGGTGCCCCCCAGACCGACATCACCAAGGTCCGTCTGTGGAAAGAGAAGGTCATCAACCAGCTGACCGGCGGTCTGGCCGGCATGGCCAAGATGCGTAAGGTCCAGGTTGTGAACGGCTTCGGCAAGTTCACCGGCCCGAACACGCTGGAAGTGACCGGGGACGACGGCAAGACCACAGTCACCTTCGACAACGCCATCATCGCCGCGGGTTCCCGTCCGGTGAAGCTGCCGTTCATCCCCCACGATGACCCGCGTGTATGGGATTCAACCGATGCGCTGGAACTGACCACAGTTCCGGGCAAGCTGCTGGTCATCGGTGGCGGCATCATCGGCCTGGAGATGGGTACCGTGTACTCCTCCCTGGGTTCCGAGATCGACGTGGTGGAATTTGCCGATCAGCTGGTGCCGGCTGCCGACAAAGACATCGTCAAGATCTACACCAAGCGTGTTGCCAAGAAATTCAACATCATGCTGGAGACCAAGGTCACCGCAGTTGAAGCCCGTGCAGACGGTCTCTACGTCTCCTACGAAGGCAAGCACGCCCCGGCCGAGCCGGTTCGCTACGACAACGTGCTGGTCGCGGTCGGTCGTGTGCCGAACGGCAAGCTGATGGACGCCGAGAAAGCCGGTGTGGCCGTCAACGAGCGCGGTTTCATCGAGGTGGACAAGCAGCTGCGTACCAACGTCGCTCACATCCACGCCATCGGTGACATCGTCGGTCAGCCGATGCTGGCGCACAAGGGTGTGCACGAAGGCCACGTGGCGGCCGAAGTCATCGCCGGCAAGAAGCACTACTTCGACCCGAAAGTGATCCCGTCCATCGCCTACACAGAGCCAGAGATGGCCTGGGTCGGTCTGACCGAGAAGGAAGCCAAGCAACAGGGCCTGAACTTCGAAGTCGCCACCTTCCCCTGGGCTGCCTCCGGCCGCGCCATCGCCTCCGATTGCTCCGACGGCATGACCAAGCTGATCTTCGACAAGGACAGCCATCGCGTCATCGGTGGTGCCATCGTCGGTACCAACGGTGGTGAACTGCTGGGTGAGATCGGTCTGGCCATCGAGATGGGTGCCGACGCCGAAGATCTGGCGCTGACCATCCACGCTCACCCGACTCTGCACGAGTCCGTGGGTCTGGCTGCCGAAGTGTACGAAGGATCCATCACCGATCTGCCGAACGCCAAGGCCAAGAAGAAGAAATAATCTTCTTCCTGCCGTGATGAAAAAGCCGCTCCCATGAGCGGCTTTTTTGTTGCCTGTCACCTGGCAGCCGGCTGTCAGCAGCGCCCTTTCTTGGCCTGGCCTGGCGGGCAGAAGGAGCGATAACCCTCCTGGCGATGGTGGTGGCCATCATGGCGGTAGTAATAGCGATCGGGGTGGCGGTCATCGTAATAGCGGCGGTAATAGCCATCGTGGCGATGGTGGTCATCGTAATAGCGATAGTAATGACCCCCATGGTAGCGGTAGTAGCCGTCAGTGACCCGGATATGGGCATCGTCCACACTGAAATCTGCGCCATGTACCCGTATAGGGCCACTGGTGCAGGCGGTGAGCAGCGCGCCAAGCAGTACCATCAGAATCCGCTTGTCCATAACAACCTCCTATGGTTTCCCCTGATTATGCTGCCGTTCCCCATGGACACCGGGGTGCGTTGGTGGCGTTGCGTCATGACTTGCCGCTGGCATAACAGGGAGCATGCGGTGTTCCCTCAAGTATGGGGCAGAACGCGTATTTAGAAGGTCATGACCAGCAGCGATGCGCTCTTGCTTACGTCGCCGTTTCATTGCCGCGCCATGCCGGCGCCACCCTATGGTGGAATGGCTGATATGCCCGGCCAGAGCGGCACGAGATGGTGTTGAGGGAGAGCCGTTCCGGCCAACTGTCTGCATCCTGTAGAGGGGCGTCCGGCGAGCGATCGGTTCGAGCCTGAATTGACTCGGTGCCGAGCGGGGGAAGCGTCAA
Source organism: Aeromonas encheleia (assembly GCF_900637545.1). Classification (NCBI taxonomy): domain Bacteria; kingdom Pseudomonadati; phylum Pseudomonadota; class Gammaproteobacteria; order Aeromonadales; family Aeromonadaceae; genus Aeromonas; species Aeromonas encheleia. Next base: position 4,042,983 of record NZ_LR134376.1, on the reverse strand, counting down.
GGGCGTGGCCCATAGCGGGACTCGAGGCAGTGGAAGAGAGGCGTATCCCGGCTGATATGGTAGTCGATGCCGGCATGGGATCCGGTGTGATCTGGCGCTATGCCGTGGGGCTCAGTACAGAGGGAGGACAGGGGATGGTCGAGGGGAGGGGGCAGACCCTATGGATCTGTGTCGCCGGGGTGGAGCACTAAGATCCGGCGGCGCCTGTATTGGACGCGCGCTTGCAGCAGGCCGACCAGCAGATGACGGCCATAAAAAAAGGCGCTAGCAGCGCCCTTTCTTGGCCTGTCCCGGGGGACAGAAATGACCCCGTTGGCCGCCGTGATAGTCATCATCGTAATAGCCATCATTATGGCCGTCGTAGACCCGGATCCGGGTGTCATCCACACTGACATCGGCGCCGTGCACTCGCACCGGCCCGCTGCTGCAGGCCGACAACAGCGCCCCCAGTACCATTACCATCATCAGTTTACCCATTTCCGTTCTCCTTGGTTCTCCTCTGATTATGCGTCATTTCTGCCGGGATCCTGAGTCGAGTTGGCGGTGCTGCGTCATGGCTTGCCGTTGTCGCCAAAAGGGAGCGCGGCTGCGCTCCCTGGATGAGGGGAAAGGGCGGAGGAGACTCAGAGCCGGAAGTTGCCGACCAGTTTGTCGAGCTCGCCAGAGAGCTGCTGCAGGCTGCGGCTAGACTCGGTCAGCTGGTGGGCGATGTCGGCGGTCTCCATGGTCAGCTGGTTGATGTCTTCCACGTTGCGGTTGATCTCGCCGACCACGCTGGATTGCTCCTCGGTGGCGGTGGCGACCTGGATGTTCATGTCGCTGATCTGGGTGATATGGCCGGTGATCTGGCCGAGGGCCGCATCGGCCTCGTCGGCCTGGGCCACCACCGCCAGACTCTGGCTGCGGCCCTGGGTCATGGCGCTGACGGCGCGGGCGCTCTGCTCCTGCAGGCGGTTGATCATGCCCTGGATCTCGGCGGTGGAGGCGGCGGAGCGGCTAGCGAGGTTGCGCACCTCGTCGGCCACCACGGCGAAGCCACGGCCCTGCTCACCGGCACGGGCGGCCTCGATGGCGGCGTTGAGCGCCAGCAGGTTGGTCTGCTCCGAGATGCTGCGGATGGTGTCGAGGATGCTGCCGATGGAGTCGGTCTGGTTGGCCAGCGACTCGATGACGCCGGATACCTGTTCGATCTCGTCGGAGAGGCCGACGATACCGTGGCGTGCCTGGGCCACCATCAGGGCGCCTGCATCGGCCTGCTCGTTGGCCTGCTTGGCCACGTCGGCGGCCAGGGAGGCGTTGCCGGCGATCTCGCCGACGGTGGCGCCCATCTCGTGGATGGCGGTGGCCACCTGCACTGTGCGATCGCGCTGGGCGGTGCAGTTGTGCTGGGTCAGCTGGGCCTTGCTGGCCACCTCGTTGGCGGTGGCGGCGAGCTGGCGGGAGTTGCTGGCCACCTGCTCGATGGAGCCGTGGATCTTGGCCACGAAGTTGTTGAAGCCGGTCGCGACCTGGGCGAGTTCGTCCCGGCCCTCCACCTTGAGGCGCTGGGTCAGATCCCCGTCACCACTGCCGAGTTCGCGGAACAGGCGGGCCAGTTCGTTGAGCGGGCGGCTGACCGAGCCTGCCAGCAGCACGCCGAGCAGCCCCATGCCGACGGCGATCGCCAGGCTCACCAGCAGGATGTGCAAGCGGGCCCGATCCAGCTCGGCGTAGATCTCGGCCTCCGGTACCTGGGCCACCAGGTACCAGTCGAGCAGCGGAATATAGCTGGTGGCGAGCACCACCGGCTGACCATCGATCTCGGCGTGGGTGGCGGCGAACGCCTGCTTGGTCAGCAGGCCAGCGGCACTGGCCCCGGCCAGCTGGGACAGGGTGTCGCGGTCGATGCGGGCTGCGTCCGGGTGCAGCTTCACCTTGCCGCTGCCATCTGTCATGAACACGAAGCCGCTGTCGCCGATGCGGAAGTTGGCCAGCATGCTGACCATGCTGTCGAGGGACTTGGCGAGCCCCGCCAGGCCGCGGCCGTCGAGCTGCTGGAAGTTGACGAACAGCTTCACCTCGCCATTGCTCTCGCGAAAGATGCTGAGCATCAGATCCTGCGGGCTCTTGGTGTAGCCGTAGAACCAGCCATCCTGCTCCGGGGTCAGGTTGCGCAGGAAGCCGTCCTGGTTGTAGTAGGCGGCGCTCTGCCGATCGGCGAAGGAGGCGGTGACCAGGCCGTACTGGGCGGTCATGTCCTTGAGCTGGTCGACGAGGATGGACTCCTGCTCCTTGGGCATGCCACGGGCCACCCAGTCCAGCACGAAGCGATCGTTGGCGAGCTGTTTGGCGGCATTGGCGACCGAGGTGAGATCCTTCTCGATCTCCTTGCCGATGCGCTGGGTCAGGTTCGGCAATTCCTGCTCGAACATGCGGGCCTCGATCAGCTGCTGGGCCGAGCGCTGGCTGAAGTAACCCACCAGCAGGCAGGAGAGCGCCACGGCCAGGATGACGGTGGCCAGAATTTTCTGTTTGAGTGTCAGGCTTGCAAACATAGGGTGACTCGGGAGTGTGGGCCGAAGGTTGAGCCCATATTAGCGGCCGCCGACCCGCGCCCTTGAGGCGATGCCGGCGTTTATTGCCGATTAACGTTTGCGCTCACATCAGGCCGGGACTGGATTGACGCCGCCCATGCTCCCGGCCGGCCGACGGGATCTTGATGAAATCTCGCCAGCACAGGCAGTTGCGGTTACAGTTCCTCATCTTATAGTAGGCATCACGGCTCACTCGGCTCGCACTGGATCAATGGACAATCATATGCGCATCTTTCATCGGGGATGGACCCACCTGCTTCTGCTCTTGCTGGCGACTCTGCCTTTCATGGCGGCGGCCCAGTCTGATCGACCCAGGATCGCGCTGGTGCTGAGCGGCGGCGGCGCCAAGGGGGCGGCCCACATCGGGGTGCTCAAGGTGCTGGAAGAGAAGCGCATCCCGGTCGACATAGTAGTAGGCACCAGCATGGGCTCCTACGTGGCGGGCATGTACGCCATGGGGCTCAGCGCCGAGGAGGTGGAGCGCATGACCCTCTCCATCGACTGGAACAAGGGCTATCAGGACAAGGTCGGCCGCGATGAACTCTCCCTGCGCAAGAAGCAGCAGAGCGAGAAATACCAGCTGCGTACCGACATCGGCGTCAATGGTGATTCTGTCCAGTTGCCGGACGGCTTCTTCCAGGGCCAGTCCATGGCCAGCCTGCTGCGTCACGCGACCTCCAACCTGCCGGTGCAGAAGAGTTTTGACAACCTGCCCATCCCCTACCGCGCCATGGCCACCGACATGGAAACCGTGACCCCCTTCGTGCTGGATCACGGCAGCCTCGCCAAGGCGATGCAGGCCTCCATGTCCATCCCCGGCGCCCTCAAGCCGGTGGAGTGGGAGGGGCATATCCTGGCCGACGGCGGCACTGTCAACAACATGCCGGTGGACGTGGCCAAGGCCATGGGGGCCGACATCGTCATCGCGGTGGACATAGGTGCCAAGCTGCGCACCCGCGAGTCGCTGAAATCGGGGCTGGCGATGATCGATCAGCTCACCACCTACATGACCCAGGTCGGCACCGACAAGCAGAAGGCCCTGCTGGGGCCCAAGGATGTGCTGCTCAGTCCCGAGTTCGGCGACATGGGCATCGCCGATTTTGCCCGCATGCCGGAGGGGATCCGGGTCGGGGAGGTGGTGGCCAACCGCGCCTCTAGCCAGCTCGATGCCCTGTCGCTCTCGCCGGAACGCTATGCCGACTACCGCAACCAGAAGTTGAGCCGCCGCGCCGAGCGCAGCGGCCAGCCGGCCTACTACATCGACAAGGTGGAGATCGTCAACAAGTCGCGCCTCTCCGACGACACTGTGCGCGCCATGCTCAAGGTGCGCCCGGACAAGGTGCAGACCTATGAGAGCCTGGAGGCGGGCATCCGCCGGCTCTATGCGCTGGAGTCGTTCGATCGCATCACCTATGAGGTGGAGGAGCGGAGTGGTGAGAACGTGCTGGTGGTCAATGCCAGCGAGAAGAATTGGGGGCCGGGTTATCTCAACTTCCAGCTCGGTTTCTCCGATGATTTCGAGAGCACCTCCAACTACAACGTCGGCATGTCCTACAACCTGACCAACGTCAATGACTGGGGGGCCGAGTGGCTGACCGAGGCTTCCTTGGGCACGGCCAAGCACCTCAAGACCGACTTCTACACCCCGCTCGAGCCCTCCCAGACCTTCTTCGGCGAGGCGAGTCTGGCCTATGACAAGACCCAGCGCCGGGTCTTCTTCCCGGAGGATGAGGTGCAGACGTCCGGCGTGAGTTATCTGGACTCGGAGTACAGCTTCACCAGCGTGGATCTCTCCGTCGGCTGGAACCGTCAGCCCTGGAGCCGGCTGTCCCTGGGGCTGGAGGGCAAGGTGGGCAGCGTCGATATTCAGAACCTGTCCGATGCGGATGCGGATGCCTCCTCCTGGGGACCCTATGTCCGCTTCGAGCACGATACCCTCGACAGTCGCTACTTCCCCTACGAGGGGATCTACTGGGACATCAAGGGCGGCTACTCCCACATCAAGGTCGAACCGACCAATGAGCCGACCGAAAATACCGAGGGGATCAACTATCACCTGGCGCTGATCAAGCCATGGTCATGGGGGCGACACAGCCTCAACCTGATGCTGGAAGGGGGCGGCTCCACCTCGGAGGAAGAGGTGCCGCTGTTCGTGCAGGATCTCGGCGGTCTGTTCCGGCTGTCCGGCTTCCAGCACTACCAGCTGAGCGGCCGCTACAGCCTGTTCAGCGGTCTGCGCTACATCTATCGGGTGGCGGACAACGACTTCGGCGCGGTCAAGGCACCGCTGTTCCTCGGCGGCTCCCTCGAGCAGGGCGGGGTCTGGGACAAGGGCGCGGACATCAGCCTGGAGTCCTCCTACACCTCCGGCTCCGTCTATGTGGGGGTGGAGAGCTTCCTCGGCCCCATCTTCCTCGGTTATGGCGTGGCGGAGGGGGGCCACGACATGTTCTATCTGCAATTGGGCACCACCTTTGAATAAGGGCTAAATGCTGCCTTTTTGTTAATTTGTGTCTGGCGCGTTTTTTGTACTTTTAAAAAACCTGAGCAAGGTTAGATGGTTATGTTGGTTTGGTGAATAAGTGAGCAGGGTTTGGATTTTACTTACTCGTTAAAACTTATATAGTGGGGGGCACCCTACGGGTGTCCCGCAAGGACGATCGCCGCGAGCTTGGGCGAACCCCAAAAAAAAGACCAAAGAGGAATTAGTCGTGCTTGAAACCTACCGTAAACACGTCGCAGAACGTGCCGCCGAGGGCGTGGTTGCCAAACCTCTGGATGCAGAGCAAGTCGCCGCCCTGGTTGAACTGCTCAAGAACCCGCCCGCCGGTGAACAAGATTTTCTGAAAGAACTGTTGTCCTCCCGAATTCCACCTGGTGTTGATGAAGCGGCCTACGTGAAGGCCGGTTTCCTCACCGCCGTCGCCAAGGGCGAGGCGCACTCCCCGATCCTGACCGCGGCCGAAGCCGTCGAGCTGCTCGGCACCATGCAGGGTGGTTACAACATCCAGCCGCTGATCGATCTGCTGGATGATGCCGAGCTGGCCCCTCTTGCTGCCAAGGGCCTCTCCCACACCCTGCTGATGTTCGACTCCTTCCACGACGTGGAAGAGAAGGCCAAGGCCGGTAACGCGCACGCCCAACGGGTGCTGCAGTCCTGGGCCGATGCCGAGTGGTTCCTGAACCGCCCGGCCCTGGCCGAGAAGATCACCGTCACCGTGTTCAAGGTGACCGGTGAGACCAACACCGATGACCTGTCACCGGCACCGGATGCCTGGTCCCGTCCCGATATCCCGCTCCATGCCCTGGCCATGCTGAAAAACGCCCGCCCCGGCATCACCCCGGACAAGGATGGCGTGATAGGCCCGGTCAAGGCCATCGAAGAGCTCAAGCAGACCGGCTTCCCGCTGGCCTACGTCGGTGACGTGGTCGGTACCGGCTCTTCCCGCAAGTCCGCCACCAACTCGGTGCTCTGGTTCATGGGCGACGACATCCCGTTCGTGCCGAACAAGCGTGCCGGTGGCGTCTGCCTCGGCGGCAAGATCGCCCCCATCTTCTTCAACACCATGGAAGATGCCGGCGCCCTGCCCATCGAGGTGGATGTCTCCAAGCTGGAGATGGGCGATGTGATCGACATCTTCCCCTATGAGGGCAAGATCACCCGCCACGGCACCGGTGAGGTGCTGGCCGAGTTCACCCTCAAGACCGAGGTGCTGATCGACGAGGTGCGCGCCGGTGGCCGTATCCCGCTGATCATCGGCCGCGGCCTGACCGACAAGGCGCGCGAGGCGCTGGCGCTGCCGTTCTCCACCGTGTTCCGTCGCCCTGTGCCTGTGGCCGACACCGGCAAGGGTTACACCCTGGCCCAGAAGATGGTGGGCAAGGCCTGCGGCGTGCAGGGCATCCGTCCCGGCACCTACTGCGAGCCCCGCATGACCACGGTCGGTTCCCAGGACACCACGGGCCCGATGACTCGGGATGAGCTGAAAGACTTGGCCTGCCTCGGCTTCTCCGCCGATCTGACCATGCAGTCCTTCTGCCACACCGCCGCCTATCCGAAGCCCATCGACGTGCAGACCCACCACACCCTGCCGGACTTCATCATGAACCGCGGCGGCGTCTCCCTGCGTCCCGGTGACGGCGTCATCCACTCCTGGCTGAACCGCATGCTGCTGCCGGACACCGTGGGCACCGGTGGTGACTCTCACACCCGTTTCCCCATCGGGATCTCCTTCCCGGCGGGCTCCGGTCTGGTGGCCTTCGCCGCCGCCACCGGCGTGATGCCGCTGGACATGCCGGAATCCGTGCTGGTGCGCTTCAAGGGCGAGCTGCAACCGGGCATCACCCTGCGTGACCTGGTCCATGCCATCCCCTACGCCGCCATCCAGCGCGGCCTGCTGACCGTGGAGAAGGCAGGCAAGAAGAACATCTTCTCCGGCCGTATCCTCGAGATCGAGGGGCTGCCGACCCTGAAGGTGGAGCAGGCGTTCGAGCTGGCCGACGCCAGCGCCGAGCGCTCCGCCGCCGGTTGCACCATCAAGCTGGATCAGGCACCGATCATCGAGTACCTCAAGTCCAACATCGTCATGCTGAAGTGGATGCTGTCCGAAGGCTACGGCGACGTGCGCACCATCACCCGCCGTATCAGGGGGATGGAGGAGTGGTTGGCCAATCCGGTGCTGATGGAAGCGGACAAGGATGCCGAGTACGCCGAAATCATCGAGATCGATCTCGCCACTATCAAGGAGCCCATCCTCTGTGCGCCGAACGATCCGGACGATGCCCGCCTGCTGAGCGACGTGGCTGGTTGCCAGATCGATGAGGTGTTCATCGGCTCCTGCATGACCAACATCGGCCACTTCCGCGCCGCCGGCAAGCTGCTCGAGAAGTACCAGGGCGAGCTGCCGACCCGCATGTGGATAGCCCCGCCCACCAAGATGGACAAGGATCAGCTGACCGAAGAGGGCTACTACGGCATCTTCGGCCGGGTCGGTGCCCGCATCGAGATCCCGGGTTGTTCCCTGTGCATGGGTAACCAGGCGCGGGTTGCGGAGGGGGCTTCCGTGGTCTCCACCTCCACCCGTAACTTCCCTAACCGTCTGGGCAAGGGCGCCAACGTCTACCTGGCCTCCGCCGAGCTGGCCGCGGTTGCCGCCATCACCGGCAAGATCCCGACCGTGGCGGAGTACCTGCAGTACGCCAAGGCGCTGGATGCCACCGCGGCCGATACCTATCGCTACCTCAACTTCAACGAGATCGCCTCCTATACCAAGAAGGCCGATGCGGTGATCTTGCAGCAAGCGGTGTAAGGCTGGGCGCCGACGCGGCGCACGCAGTCTGATAAAAAGCCCCGGCCCATGTCGGGGCTTTTTCATGGCGCCAAGCAGACTGAGACGCCTCAGGATCCTGCGGCCTGACGCTGGCGAGATAAGGGGAGGGGAACGCCCCCATGCCCCGCCATCCCCCTCGACGCATTTCTCTCTTTATTGAGTAAAAACTGATCTGGTTCGTGAGCGCAACGGATCGGCCGCTGTATCATGCCCCGCTTTTTTGGCTGCGACTCTGGGCCTCATGCCGGCGAGGTGCCGATGTCATGGGGCTGGTCGTTCTATCCGCCTCATTCCTGGATGGTCAGACAATGTTTCTATTGGGATTAGATGCCGCGCGCCCCTGCTGGCGGCTGTTATGTGCCTTGCTGGTGTTTGCGCTCCCGACCTCGGTGGGCCTGTGGGAGCTGCACAGCAACTATCTGCACACCCTGGACAAGCAATCCGAGCTGGCCGCCACCAAGGCGGTACGCCTGATGGAGGCGATGCTGCATCATGCCGAGGGGGCCAACAGAAACATCTTCCCGCTGATCAGGCACCCCTGCAAAACCTCGCTGCTGACGTTGCGCAGGGAGGTCACGCTGGCCCCTTTCGTCCGTAGCGCCAGCCTCATCAACGACTACGGGGTCTACTGCAACTCGCTGTTCGGGGATGTGCACTGGGAGGACGATGTCGGTGCCTACAGCGGGGGCTTCCTGCGCCTGCTGTCGGGCAACCCGGTCAGGGCCAATCACCCCATGCTGGCGGTGCGCACCGAATCGCAGGATGGGGCCGTGCTCAGCACCATCGACAGCGAATACCTGAAGCTGATGCTGGCCCTGAGTGCCCCGGTCTCGGGGGAGGTGCAGCTGCATGTGGGCAACGCCTGGCTGGATGAGAAGGGGCACCTGATGGAGGGCTATCACAGATTGCCGACCCTGGCGGTGCACAAGCTCAAGTCCGAGCACTATCCGCTCTCCGTCTATGCCGGTTTCGAACTGCCCTCCATCTGGGGGGCGCTGTGGCATGTCAGGCACCTGACCATCCTGATGCTGCTGGGCTTCTCGCTGTGCATCTCGCTGCTGGTGTGGTGGCTGCTGGGGCGGCCACGCTCCATGGAGGGGGAGCTGAAGCGGGCGCTGCGGGCGCGGGAGTTCGTGCCCTATCTGCAACCCCTGGTGACCAGTGGCGACGGCAAGGTGATGGGGGCCGAGGTGCTGATGCGCTGGCAGCACCCGAGCTCTGGTCTGATCCGCCCCGACCTGTTCATTCCCCAGGCCGAGGAGTGCGGGGTGATAGTCCCCATGACCAGCCAGCTGATCCAGGCGGTGGCCGTGCAACTGGCGGCCCGGCAGGACAAGCTGCCGGACGGCTTCCATGTTGGACTCAACATCAGTGCGGCCCATTGCCGGGATCTCTCCCTGCTGGAGGAGTGCCGCGGCTTCCTCGCGCACTTCATCCCGGGCCGGGTGGTGCTGGTGCTGGAGCTGACCGAGCGCGAGCTGCTGGTGGCGGACGCGCACACGCTCTCCCTGTTCAAGCAGCTGGACGAGATGGGGGTCAAGCTGGCGGTCGATGACTTCGGCACCGGCCATTCCAGCCTCCTCTATCTGCAGCAGTTCCACGTGGACTATCTCAAGATCGATCGCTCCTTCATCGGCCGGATCGGCACCGAGTCCCTCTCCGAACACATAGTGGACAATGTCATCGATCTGGGCTCGCGGCTGGGGCTGGCGCTGGTGGCGGAAGGGGTCGAGACCGAGGCGCAGGCCGATTATCTGCGCGACAAGGGGGTCGACTATCTGCAGGGCTACCTGTTCGGTCAGCCGATCCCGCTGCCGCAGTTCTGCGCCGAGCTGCAGCCGGAAGCCGGGTCGGCGGCGCCGAGGCTCGCGGATCTTGCCTAGGGGCGCCTCATGGCGCCCACCAGAACATCTTCGTGTGGTTGTTTTTTGTACGGTTAGGCCTGGGTTCAGTTTCTATCGTTAACATGGCGGTCCTTGTGCAGCAGGACCACCCATGACCTATTCCCCCGCGTTCGACACGGCTCGGCCCTGGCTGCGTCTGACCATCACCTTGCTGGTATTCACACTGCCCATGCTGCTCGGCAGCTGGGCGTTGTACAACCGTTATCAGGCGGGTCTGTTGCTGGAGTCCAATCAGGCGGCGGATCGCGCCATGACCATGCTGGAAAACATGCTGGGGCATGCCAAGGAGGCCAACCGCAATGCGTTGCCGCTGCTGGGCAAGCCCTGCGAAGCCGTGCTGTTTGACCTGAGGGAGAAGGCGGCCATGGAGTCTTTCATCCGCTCGGTCAATCTGGCGCACGAGGGCAACATCTACTGCACCTCCTTCTTCGGCTCCTATCAGATGCCCTATGCGGCGGAGAAATACAGCCAGGGGCAGCTGCTGCTGAGCAACAGCAGCCCCGTTCGCAATGGTCACCCCTTCCTGGCGGTGCGGGCCGTGCAGGGGGAGGCGTCCACCCTGGCGCTGATCGATGGCGACTACCTCAGCTTCATCCTGAGCCTTCATATTCCCTCCCTCGAGCTGATGCTGAACGTCGGTAGCCACTGGCTCGACGAGCAGGGCAACTTCTTCAGCGAGGCCCCCGCCCTGTCCGGCGAGGCCCATGTCATGCTGCACTCGCAGGATTATCCCCTCGCCATTTACGTGGGGCAGAAGTTTTCCACCAGCTGGCAAGGGTTGTTGCAGCACCGTTGGTTTGGACTGCTGGTGCTGACGGGGATCTGCATCGGCTTTGCCCTGCTCATGTGGTGGCTGCTGAGTCGTCCTCGCTCCCCGGCCAACGAGCTGGCGCGCGCCCTGCAGGCGCGGGAATTTGTCCCCTTCCTGCAGCCCCTGGTGTCGACCGATGGCGAGCGGATCATGGGGGCCGAGGTGCTGATGCGCTGGCAGCATCCGAACGCGGGCCTGATCCGCCCGGACCTGTTCATTCCCCAGGCGGAGGTCAGCGGTCTGATCGTGCCCATGACCAGCCTCATCATGGCGGAGGTGGGCCAGCGGCTGGCCGCCGAACAGCGGCGTCTGCCCGAAGGTTTTCACATCAGCTTCAACATCAGCGCGGCCCATTGCCGCGACTACATCCTGCTGAGGGAGTGTCGCGAGTTTCTCGCCCGCTTCGAGCCGGGCAAGGTGGTGCTGGTGCTCGAGCTGACCGAGCGTGAGCTGCTGGTGGCGGATCCCCATACCCTCTCGCTGTTCAGGCAACTGAACGAGATGGGGGTCAGGCTGGCCATGGATGACTTCGGCACCGGCCACTCCAGCCTGGTCTATCTGCAGCAATTCAATGTGGACTACCTCAAGATCGATCAATCCTTCATCGGCCGGATCGGCACCGAATCCCTGTCCAAGCACATAGTCGACAACGTGATCGATCTCGGTAGCCGGCTCGGACTGACCCTGATCGCCGAAGGGGTCGAGACCCGCCAGCAGGCGAATTATCTCAAGGGCAAGGTGACCTACCTGCAGGGCTATCTGTTCGGTCGCCCGGTGCCGCTCCGGCAGTTTTGTGCGATGCTGCGGGCGGAGGCGGCCAGCCGGGTCATGTCGCTCGCCAGCTGATCGCGCTTGGGCCTTGCGATGGCCGCCAGCATCCCCGCTTTGCACGGGTCAGGCCTTCGTTATCCACCCCCTCGACTGTAGGGGCTTGTTTTTCATGCCTTGCGGCTCACTTTTCGGTAGAATTGACGCTCATTTTGAAGTCAGATGAGGCGCGGTATGACGGTCAGGTTCCAGGCATTTCACAGCATCAAGGCGATTGGCAATCGAGAGGTGCTGTTCAACTGGTCCAGGACCAACCCCCTCGGTGCGCTGGAGCAGGTGTGGCGCCCGACCAGCCGCGACCAGCTGCAACGCCTGCTGCGTGAACATCCCGAGCGCAAGCTGCGGCTGATCGGCTCAGGGCTCTCCTTCGAACCCATCCACAGCGTCTATGCCGAGGGCAGCCAGGCGCTGCTGGTGGATCTGCACCATCTGCGCGGCCAGCTCAGCAAGACGGAGGAGAGCGTCACCTATCAGGCGGGGACGCCGCTCGATACCGTCTACGCCGATCTCATCGCCATGGAGCGGATGCTGCCCGCCTCGCCGGGGGTCATCGGCATCCAGACCCTGGGGGGCGCGCTCAGCACCGGCACCCACGGCCAGGGGCTGCACCAGTCCGCCCTGTGCGATGCGGTGGAGGCCATGACCCTCATGCTGGCCAATGGCGACCTCATCCGGGTTGATCGCACCGACCCGCGCTTCGGCGCCTTCGTGATGGGCATGGGGATGCTCGGCATACTGCTCGACGTCACCCTGCGCACGGTGCCAAACCGCATCATGCGCTGCACCAAGTTCACCACCGACTACCCCTTCCTGCTGGAGCACAACGAGCGGCTCAACCGCGAGCACGGCTTCGTGAAGAGCTGGTGGTTCGCCTGGACCGGCGAGAGCCACATCTGGCTGGTGGATCCCGCCAGTGACGAGGAGGTCGAGCGTTACCGCGCCGCGGGCAGCGAGCCGCTGCTGCTGGAGGGGGACATAGATGCCCGCATGAATGCCACCATAGATGCCACCCTGCAGAAGATGGCCAAGGACACCAAGGACGAGGCGCGGCTCGGGGAGCACTTCGAGACGGTGCGCCGCTTCAAGGACGCCTCCGATCTGGTGGGTAACGTCTACCAGATCCTCTGCAAGGGGATACCGGCGCCCCAGATCAACTGCGAGGTGGCGGTGCCGCTGCACCGCATGGCCGAGGCGCTGGAGATCCTGCAGCGCTGGCAGCAGGCCAACCCCGGCGTGCTGCATTACCCCTTTATCCTGCGTTGCACCGGCCCCTCCGAGGCCTGGCTCAGCGCGGCCTATGACCAGTCGGTGTGCTGGGTCGGCTTCCTGGTCTATCTGGCGGCGGATGGCACCTTCGTCAATGGCTCCATGGAGCAGATGCGCGAGCTGCAACAACTGTTGGTGCCGCTCGGCGGCATTCCCCACTTCGGCAAGCACCTGGCGATGGATCTCTACGACTTCCCGGCCCTGCTGCCGCGCTGGCACGACTTCCTGGCCCTCAAGGCCGAGCTCGATCCCTGCGGCCGGTTCGAAAACCGCTGGCTCGCCGATCTGTTTGCCAACCGGTGAGGCGCTAACATGACCGATATGCAAGATACCCGCATTCCCGTCACCCTGCTGACCGGCTTCCTCGGCAGCGGCAAGACCACCTTGCTCAACCACTGGGTCAAGCAGCCTGAGCTCGGCGAATGCGCGGTGCTGATCAACGAGTTCGGCTCTGTGGGGCTGGATCATCATCTGGTGCAGCAGGTGGACGAGCAGGTGATGCTGCTCGATTCCGGCTGTATCTGTTGCTCGGTGCAGGGCTCCCTGGTGGAGGCGCTGCAGGGGCTGTTTATGAAGGCCATCCAGCGCAAGATCAAACCCTTCAAGCGGCTCATCATAGAGACCACCGGGCTGGCGGATCCGGCCCCCGTGCTGTTCACCCTGAAGGAGGAGGGCTTCATCGCCCAGCGTTACCGCTTCGATGGCACAGTCACCGTCGTGGATGCCGGCCATATCGAGCAGCAGCTCGGCCAGCAGTACGAGGCGGTCAAGCAGGTGGCGCTGGCGGATCTGCTGGTGGTGAGCAAGGGCGACCTGGTGGAGACCGAGGTGCTGGCGCGGGTGGAAGCCCGGCTGGCACTGCTCAACCCGGCGGCGCCGATCCAGCGGGTGAGCAATGGCGAGCTGTCGCCGACCGTGCTGGAGAAGCTCGGCGCCTACAACGAGGCGGCGGGGCGCGATGTGCGCCAGCTGCTGGCCTGGCTGCGCACCGAATCCCCGAAGCAGGGGCTGGCCTCGCCACTGCAGCCGAGGATGACGCCGGTCGCGGCCAGGGTGGGCACCGCCACCCCGACCCACTTCGAGCACGGCAACATCGAGAGCTTCTCCCTGCGCATCGGCGAGCCTCTCAGGCCGTCTCGCCTGCTGGCCGCCATCGATGCGGTGCAGGCCCAATACGGCGATGCCCTGCTGCGGCTCAAGGGGATACTGCTGCTGGAGGGAGAGAGTCAGCCGGTGGTGATCCACGGCGTCCACGGCCAGCTCTATCCGCTGCAGACCCTGGGGGAGTGGCCGGAAGGGCGGGCCCAATCCAGGCTGGTGTTTATCGTCAAGAGCCGGGACAAGGCCGGGATCGAGGCCCTGTTCCTCGAGACTCTCAAGGCACCTGAGCCCACGCTCGAAGAGCAGCTCAGAGCCATGCTCGGCCAGCCGGATGCCTGATATCCTGATGTGACCCGCCCCGTTTTCAAAAAGCGAGTGCGAGTCTCTTTTTAGGTCAAGACAACAAGGAGAGGTTGCTGCCCATGCCCGAACACTCGCACCTGGTTACCCCTGCCCAACGCAAGTGGCTGCCCCTGCTGACCGCGGTCGGCTTCTTCATGCAGACACTCGATGGCACCATACTCAACACCGCCTTGCCCAGCATGGCCGCGGCGTTGGGGGAGAGCCCGCTGCAGATGCAGTCGGTGATCATCGCCTACATGCTGACGGTGGCGCTGCTCATCCCCGCCTCCGGCTGGCTGGCGGACAGATTCGGCACCCGCCGCGTCTACCTGGCGGCCATACTGCTGTTCACCCTGGGCTCCCTGGCCTGTGCCGCGGCCAACAGCCTGCCCATGCTGGTCGCCGCCCGGGTGCTGCAAGGGGTGGGCGGAGCTTTGCTGATGCCCATAGGGCGCCTCGCCGTGCTGCGGGTCTACAGCAAGCATGAGCTGCTGCGGGTGATGTCCTTCGTCACCATCCCGGGTTTGCTGGGGCCGTTGCTCGGCCCGGCGCTGGGGGGTTGGCTGGTGGAGGTGGCGAGCTGGCACTGGGTGTTCCTCATCAACCTGCCGGTGGGGGTGATAGGTTTCATCGCCAGCTGGAGTTTCATGCCGGATCTGCGTCAGCACACCGCCCGCTTCGACTGGCAGGGCTTTGTGCTGTTCAGCGCCGGCATGGTGCTGGTCTCGGTCGGCCTGCAGGGGCTGGGTGAACACAGCATCTCCACCGGTTGGGCGCTGTTTGCGGTGCTGTTTGGCCTGGCGGCCATGGCGAGTTACTGGCTCTATGCGGCCAACACCGAGCAGCCGCTGTTCAGCCTGGCGCTGTTCCAGACCTCGACCTTTGCCATCGGCATCTGGGGCAACCTGTTTGCCCGCCTCGGCAGCGGCGCCATGCCCTTCCTCACCCCGCTGTTCCTGCAGCTGGGGCTGGGCTTCTCGCCGAGCAAGGCGGGCATGACCATGATCCCCACGGTGATCGGCGCCATGCTGACCAAGACCCTGGTCAACAAGCTGATCCCCAAGGTGGGTTATCGCCGCATCCTGATCGTCAACACCCTGGCGCTGGGGGTGCTGATCGCCAGCTTCTCCCTCATCGACAACCAGGTGCCGCACTGGCTGCTGCTGGGCTGGCTGATGGTGTTCGGCGCCATCAACTCGCTGCAATTCTCCGCCATGAACACCCTGACGCTGCAGGACTTGAGCGCCGACCATGCCAGCAGCGGCAACGGCCTGCTGTCGGTGGTGATGCAGCTCTCCATGAGCCTGGGGGTGGCCATCGCCGCCAGCCTGCTCGGGCTATTCTCCGCCGGGCAGCCGGCAGAGGGCAGTGAGCAGTGGCTGGGTGGCTTCCACCTGACCTATCTCTGCATCGGCCTGATGTCCATGCTGGCGGCGCTGATCTTCGCCCAGCTGGCCAGGAAGGAGCAGGGGTGAGCGGGGCCTCGCGGCCCCGTTCGGTCAGATGAAAAGCAGTGATCAGGCCTGCGCCACGGGCAGGTAGCTGACCTGGCAGGGCAGGGCCGCCAGCAGGGTGGTCAGGTGCTCGGTCGCCAGCAGGAAGGTCTGCTCCGGGTGGCCCGGGGTCCAGGTGAAGGCGTGGTGGGCCAGCAGGGCGGAGTCCACCAGCAGCGGGATGTCGGCACGGGGCAGGAAGGGGCAGACGGCCCCCGGCAGGCAGCCGATCTCCGCCTGCATCTCCTGTGGTGTGCAGATGGAGGGCTTGGCCCCCAGGCTGGCCTTGACCGCCTTGTTATCCAGCCGCCCGTCCCTGTGGGTCAGCAGCAGGGCGAAGCGGCCATCCTTGAACTTGAGGAACAGAGTCTTGCTGAATTCCGCCTGCCAGCCGAGGCGCGCCTTGACCCGCTCGTCGGTGGCGTAATCCAGGATGGGTTCGTGTTGATAGCGCTGGTGGGGCAGAGTGCTCAGCAGCTGGCAGTTGAAGTCATGAATGGTATCGAGTGGCATTGTGCTCTCCTGTGTCAGGGCCATGCTGCCAGTCGCCGGGGCTTGGGCCCAATCACTCTTTCTGATGGCCGATAAGCACAAGGGCACCGCGAGGCGCCCTTGTGCTTCAGTGAGGCTGCAACTCGTACGCCACCCAGTGGAAGGGAATGGGGCTGAGTCGCTGCGATGCCTTGTCGTAGGCTTGCCACAGATCCCCCAGGGTACGGCCATCGGTGGGATGGCGCAGGCTGGGGGCCAGCTCGGCCAGCGGCCACAGCACGAAGGCGTTGCTGAGGATCTCGCCGCGGGGCAGTGCCACCGGATCCTCGCAGACCAGATCCCCATAGAGCAGCAGGTCCAGATCCAGGGTGCGCGGGGCGAACTTCTTGGCGTCCGGCTCGCGGCCATGGGCGAACTCCACGGCCCGTAGGCGCTGGCACAGGGTCGCCAGCGGCAGCTCGGTGTCGGCACCCACCACCAGGTTGTAGAAGGGGCGGCCGGCAAAGCCCACCGCCTCGCTCTCGAACACCCGGGAGACCTCAAGCTCGCCAAATTCGGCCTGCAGGGCATCGAGCCCGGCCCGGATATGGCGCTCCCGCTCGATGTTGGAGCCCAGGCTGATGTAGATGCGGGTCATGCTGTCACCGCCCTGATCGTCATCGGTACGAATGCCCATCACTGGGCACTCGCGGCCGGGGCGCGGTGGCGCAGGATCTCGACGCCGACGCCGGCGGCGTTGGGCACGGCGCCCGGTTTGGTCAGCACGACCCTGACCCACTGCACCCGCTCATCGGCCAGCACCAGGGCGGCGACCTGCTCGGCCATGGTCTCGACCAGCTCGACTATGGTGCCGGCGGCGTGATCACAGATCTTGCGTGAGAGGGTGGCATAATCCAATGCCAGCTTGATATCGTCGGTTGCGGCGGCGGGGCGGTTGTCAAAGCCCATCTCGAGATCGAAACAGAGCTTCTGGCGAATGCCTTTCTCCCACTCATATACCCCTATGGTGGTCAAAACCTCGAGTCCGCGAATAAACACCTTGTCCATGACAGTACTTCTTCTTTACTCTTGATGGGCTGTGAGAACAGCGCAGGGATGCAGGTCTGGCCAGCAGATTGCTGCTGACGGTCGGTTTGGGCGACACGCTGTTGGGCAACCCCAAGCCAGAGAATGTGGCCCGCATCATACCCCATTCATATCGTGGTAAAAACGACCAAGATGACGGCCCTGACGATTTTGATGATTATTCTGGCCTATCTGGGCGGCTCGCTGTCCAGTGCCGTGCTGGTCTCCCGCATCAGGGGGCTGCCGGATCCTCGCGATCATGGCTCCCACAACCCGGGGGCGACCAATGTGCTGCGCCTCGGCGGGCGGATGGCGGCGCTGGTCGTGCTGCTGCTCGATGTGCTCAAGGGCACGGCGCCCGTCTACCTCGCCTGGTATCTGCAGATCAAGCCCATCTACCTCGGCTTCATCGGTGTGGCGGCCTGTCTCGGTCACATGTATCCCATCTTCTTTCACTTCCGGGGTGGCAAGGGCGTCGCCACGGCACTGGGTACCATGCTGCCCATCGGTTTTGCCATGGGGGGCGCGGCGATCGCCACCTGGCTGCTGGTGCTGCTGGTGAGCGGCTATTCGTCGCTGGCCTCCATCGTCACCGTGCTGCTGACCCCGCTCTTCACCTACCTGCTCAAACCGGAATACACCCTGCCGGTCTCCTTGCTCTCCTGCCTCATTCTGATCCGCCATCACGAGAACATCACCCGCCTGTTGAAGGGAGAGGAATCTCGACTCTGGGGCCGTCGGGAGGTGGCTTCACCTGCGGAAGTGATAAAAACGGGCGATGCTGCGCAAAAAAGAGACGAACGAGACGGAAAGTGAAATTTCCCGTTGACCACCCGCCCTAAAATCCGTTTAATAGCGCCCACGCCCAGATAGCTCAGTCGGTAGAGCAGGGGATTGAAAATCCCCGTGTCGGCGGTTCGATTCCGTCTCTGGGCACCAAGTTTTGGTGCCATGAAGTGAAAATGTGTTCATGCACAGTGGTTTAAAGTGTGCCGGCTTAGCTCAGTAGGTAGAGCAACTGACTTGTAATCAGTAGGTCACCAGTTCGATTCCGGTAGCCGGCACCATTTGCCCAGATAGCTCAGTCGGTAGAGCAGGGGATTGAAAATCCCCGTGTCGGCGGTTCGATTCCGTCTCTGGGCACCAATTAAGGATGATGAGATAGCGATATCTTGCATCCAAAGTACAATTCCTCCTTAGTTCAGTCGGTAGAACGGCGGACTGTTAATCCGTATGTCACTGGTTCAAGTCCAGTAGGAGGAGCCAACACAAAAGCCCAGCTGCAAAGCTGGGCTTTTTCTTTGCCTGTTTTTCACTGTTGGCTGATCTGGGGACAGGTTTGCTGGGCGCTCTCGATATATCGCAGACCCCTCTTTTTCTTGATACCGTCTTTAAGAGCCGGAGCTTCGCTGGCCGCCGCCTCAATTTCTTCTGGGCCCTTCTATCGGGATGATGGTGGCCCGTATATCCGCTACTAAAGGCATATATCCTCCTTATTCCAGTCGGTAGAACGGCAGGCTGTTAATCCATGTGTCACTGGT
The DNA here is from genome assembly GCF_900637545.1 of Aeromonas encheleia. Lineage (NCBI taxonomy): Bacteria > Pseudomonadati > Pseudomonadota > Gammaproteobacteria > Aeromonadales > Aeromonadaceae > Aeromonas > Aeromonas encheleia. The sequence goes on along the minus strand of NZ_LR134376.1, from coordinate 4,024,237 downwards.
TCAAGTCCAGTAGGAGGAGCCCATGGTTATTCACTCAGTCACCATACATCACTAACATCCCAGGGCATAAGAAGCCCGTTATTGAGTAAAAACGTTTTTCTGGTTAAAGCCGAGAAGTGCATGAAAAACAAACAGTAAAATGAGTGGTAAATAGTCTCTGCGCTTAAGGTCCTGTACATGATTTCGCCTATAGAATGGCGGCCATACATAACAAGGGCTGAACGCCCACCATTTAGCATTGATGAGGCTATACGATGAACTTACGACTGACTCCTGTCTGGATTGCACTGGCATTGGCAAGCACTGCAGCTCACGCTACCGACGACATCTATTTTGGTGCCGGTATCGGTGCCACCCACTTCAACGGCCTGAATAACGCGGCTGTCGAAGATGGTACCGAAGATGCGACTGCCACCAACCTCTTCATGGGTTACAACTTCAACGAAACCTTCGGTGCCGAACTGGGTTACCAGTACGCCGGCCGTGGCAGCACCGATGGCGAGCGCTATGAGAACCAGGGCGCCACCCTGTCCGGTATCGCCCGTCTGCCGCTGAGCGAAGATTTCTCCCTGTTCGGTGAAGCCGGTGCCTACTGGGCCCACACCGATGGTCTGGACAACAGTGACACCCGTGTCTCCCCGTTGGCCGGTATCGGTCTGACCTACAAGCTGAACGATGCGCTGGATCTGCAGGCGCGCTACCGCTACATGTGGGACGTGGCTGACCTGACCACCTCCACTGGCGAGCAGTACAAGTCCAACCAGAGTGTAGCGACGCTGGAAGCGGTATATCACCCGTTCCGCACCTCCTACGTTGAGCCTGTTGCTGCACCCGTCGTTGCAGAAGCGGCCCCTGTGGTTGTCGAGAAGAACTTTGCCCTGAACTCAGACGTGCTGTTTGCCTTTGGCAAGGCAGAACTGAAGCCGGAAGGGGTTGAAGCCCTGAACGGTCTGTATCAGCAAATCGTTGAATTCCAGCCGAAAGATGGCAGCGCCGTCGTTGTCGGTTACACCGACCGTATCGGTTCCGAGGCTTACAACCAGCAGCTGTCCGAGGCGCGTGCCCGCACCGTCGCAGACTTCCTGGTGAGCAAGGGTCTGGCCACCAGCAAGATCTCCATCGAAGGTCGTGGCGAAGCCGACCCGGTAACCGGCACCCAGTGCGATGGCATCACCGCCAAGGATCAGCTGGTCTCCTGCCTGTCCCCGGACCGTCGCGTCGAAGTCCGCGTCTCCGGCGTGCAGGAAGTACAGCAGTAATCTGACTCAGCTCAGATAATGCGAAGAGGGGATGCCATGGCATCCCCTTTTGCTTATCCGCAATGCAGAGCCGTGGCTGGCCAGGAAAGGTGGTTGTGACGAGCGGTTCGAGCGTTGCATTGTGGGCTGCAGCTCCGCATATCACCGCTGCAAGCCAAATCCCAGAGCGCAATTCAAGAGCCCGGCCGCAACGCCGGGCTTTTCTGTTTCTGTGGTTCCCGGTTCCTTCCTTGACGCCCGGGGAGGGGAGCAGCTTTATTTAAAGCTAGCCGTAGCGGTTGCAATGGACGGCCCGTCGAGCGATGCAACAATGATAGAGAGGAGCGCGAGCGGTATACGACGATTCACAATCCAAGCTGAAAAGGAATAACGCTATGATATTAAACCACTTATGGGGATTGTATGCCCATCCTCACACCGAATGGCATACCATAGACGAGGCGCACGACAGTTTCAGAAACAGTCTGACCCATATTCTTATCGTGGCCCTTATCCCGTCAGTCTGCGCCTATTACTCCGCCGTCCATATCGGCTGGAGCATAGGTGTAGGCGATCCCATCACCCTGACCTCGGACAGCGCCTTCATGCTGTCGGTGGCCATGTACGTGGCGCTGGTCATAGGGGTGTTTGCCCTGGCCTATCTGGCGCACTGGATGGGTCACACCTTCGGCTCCGACCCCAGTTACACGACGACACTCGAGCTGGCAGCCTATACCTCCACCCCGCTGTTCATGGTCGGGCTATCGGCCTTCTACCCCCATCTCTGGTTCGTCATGATCATCGGCCTCATCGGGCTCAGCTACTCCGTCTACCTGCTCTATGTCGGCGTCCCTATCCTGATGCACATTCCCAAGGAGCAGGGGTTCATCTATGCCAGCTCTGTGGTCACGGTCGGATTGGTGCTGCTGGTCTGCGTGCTGGCGACCACCGCCGTTCTGTGGGGCTCTGGCTTTGGTCCGGTGTTTACCTAGCGAGGCAGGGGCCTGCACCAGGTCCTTCATCGGAAATGACAAAGGCACCTCTATGGCGCCTTTGTCATCGTTCGATACAGGTTCACTACGCCTCCGCAGGGCCCATCACTGCCAGCTCCTCCGCCGTCATGGGCCTTAGCACCTTGCAGGGATTGCCGACGGCGACCACATTGGCCGGAATATCCCTGGTCACCACTGAGCCGGCGCCGATGACGCTGTTGTCGCCTATGGTGACGCCGGGGCAGATCACTGTGCTGCCGCCGATCCAGACGTTATCGCCGATCCGCACCGGCTTGCCGAACTCGACCCCGGCCACCCGTGGCACCACCGCGATCGGGTGGGCGGCGGTGTAGATCTGCACCCCGGGCGCCAGCAGCACGTTATCGCCGATATGCACCTCGCACACGTCGAGGATGGTGCAGTTGACGTTGGCGTAGAAGTTCTCACCCACAAAGATATTGGCGCCATAGTCGCAGAAGAAGGGCGGGTTGATGGCACAGGAAGCGCCGCGGCTGCCGAGCAACTCGCGCAGCAGGGCGTCCCGCTCGGGTTTCTCCTGCCAACAGGTGTTGAAGCTGTGATAGAGGAAGCGGCAGCGCTCGCGCGCAGCCTTGAGCTCGGGGTCAGCCGCATCATAGGGCTGCCCCGCCACCATCTTGTGCCATTCCTGGCCACGTTCTGGCTGTGGCTGAGTCCCCTGTTGCGACTGGGTTGTCACCATAGTCGTTGCCTCAGTCATCATCTACTCCACCAGCCAGATCAGGGATTCATAGGGCCGCAGCCGGCAAGACTGCAGTCGGGTCGGGCTGTCCGGGTAGTTGCCAAGCAGCAGGCGTCCCTCGCCGGCTTGCATCCCTTCGGGCAGGGCAAAGTCCGCTGGCTCGCCGTAGAAGTTGCTCACCACCAGCAGGCGTTGGCCATGCCAGCTGCGGCTATAGGCCCAGAGGCGCTCGTGGCCCGGCAGCAGCTCCTGATAATCCCCCTGAGTGAAGATGGGGTGCGCCTTGCGCAGGGCAATCAGATCCCGGTAGTGCCAGAACACCGAGTCGGCGTCGGCCAGCGCGGCCTCGGCATTGATCTCGGGGTAGTTGGCGGCGGGTTTGAGCCAGGGGGTGCCTTTGGTAAAACCGGCGTTGGTGGCGACGCTCCACTGCATGGGCGTGCGGGAGTTGTCCCGCGACTTGGCGCCGAGAATGGCGAGGATCTCCGCCTCTGGCACCCCTTCGCCCTGCTTGATGGCGAAGATGTTGCGACTCTCCACATCCTGATAGTCATGGATGCTGCCATAGCCGGGGTTGATCATGCCGATCTCCTCCCCCTGATAGATGTAGGGGGTGCCCTGCAGGCCGTGCAGCGTGCTGGCCAGCATCTTGGCGGCCGCCACTCTGTGCTCGCCCTCGTCGCCGAAGCGGGAGACGATGCGCGGCTGATCGTGGTTGCACCAGAACAGGGCCGACCAGGCCTTGCCGTGCATGCCGCTCTGCCAGTGGTTGAAGATGCGCTTGAGCTCGAGGAAATCGAACGGCGCCTTGGTCCACTTGTCACCGTTCGGGTAGTCGACCTTCAGATGATGGAAGTTGAACACCATGGAGAGCTCTGAGCCATCCAGCGCGCCGTAGCGCTGGCAGTGCGCCAGCGAGGTGGAGGACATCTCGCCCACCGTCATGGCGCCCACCGGGGCGAAGACATCGCGGCTGATATCCTGCAGGAATTCGTGAATGCGCGGCCCGTCGGTGTAGAAGCGGCGGCCATCGCCCAGGTCGTCGTTCGGGAAGGCCTGATCCTTGGAGATGAGGTTGATGACGTCGAGCCGGAAGCCATCGACCCCCTTGTCGGCCCAGAAGTGGATGACCTTCTTCACCTCGGCCCGCACCGCCGGATTCTCCCAGTTCAGATCCGCCTGCTCGCGGGCAAACAGGTGCAGATAATACTGGCCGGTAGCGGGGTCCAGCTCCCAGGCACTGCCGCCAAACTTGGACTGCCAGTTGTTGGGCACGCCGCCCGCCACAGGATCTTGCCAGATGTAGTAGTCGCGATAGGGACTGTGCTTATCCCCCATGGCGGATTTGAACCAGGCGTGCTCGGTGGAGGTGTGGTTCACCACTATATCCATCACGATGCGGATGCCGCGCTCGTGGGCCGCCGCCAGCAGCGCCTCGAAATCGGCCATGGTGCCGTAGGCGGGATCGATGGCCAGGTAGTCGGCGATGTCGTAGCCGTTGTCTATTTGGGGGGAGACGTAGACCGGGGTCAGCCAGAGGGCATCTATCCCTAAGGTCTTGAGGTAGTCGAGGCGGGCCATGATCCCCTTGAGATCGCCGGTGCCGCGGGCGCCGGAATCCTGAAAGCTCTTGGGGTAGATCTGGTAAATCACGGCACTCTGCCACCAGGGAGTCTGTTTCATGGTCGGGTCGCTCATCTTGTTGAAACGGGTAACGGATTGAAAAAGGGCGATAAAAATGGCGGAGCCTGAGCTCCGCCTCTGTGCCAGCCGCTTAGGCGGCAGACAGTTCCAGCTTGCCGGCCGCCTGCTGGCGTTTATAGACCAGCAGGGTCAGCGCCAGAGGCACCACTATGGCCACCAGCATGGCGACGGCATAGATGGCCCAGTATTGCGGCTGGATGGAGAGGATGCCCGGCAGGCCGCCGACCCCTATGCCATTGGCCATCACCCCGGCGAAGCCGCAGATGAGGGCCGCGCAGCTCGAGCCCACCATGGCGCACAGCATGGGGAACTTGTACTTGAGGTTGATGCCGTACATGGCCGGCTCGGTCACGCCGAGATAGGCTGAGATGGCGGCAGGTACCGAGATCTCCCGCTCGTTCTCCTTGCGGCTGATCAGGATGATGCCCACCACCGCGGACGCCTGGGCGATGTTGGACAGTGCGATCAGCGGCCAGATCGGGGTGCCGCCCATGCTCTGCATCAGCTGCAGGTCCACCGCGTTGGTGGTGTGGTGGATGCCGGTGATGACCAGGGGGGCGTAGAGGAAGCCAAACAGGGCCGCGCCTATGGGGGCGAAGGAGCCGGTCATGGCGGCCTTGGCGGCGAAGCCGACGCCTTCACCAATCCAGCGGCCGAAGGGGCCGATCAGGGTGTGGGCCAGGATCACCGCCAGCAGCAGGGAGATGAAGGGCACTATCACCAGGTAGAGATAGGCCGGGATGATACGCTTGAGGTTGGTCTCGATATAGGCGAGCGCCACCCCTGCCAGCAGGGCCGGAATGACCTGGGCCTGATAGCCCACCTTCTCGATGACGAACAGACCGAAGTCCCACACCTCGGGCACCTGCTGGCCGATGGCGTAGGCATTCATCAGCTGCGGCGAGACGAGCGTGATCCCCAGCACTATCCCCAGGATCTCGGAGCCCCCCATCTTCTTCACCGCGGACCAGCAGACGCCGACCGGCAGGAAGTGGAAGATCGCCTCACCCAGCAGCCAGAGGAAGGCGTGCACCTGGGCCCAGAACTGGCTGATCTCGGTGAGGGTCTTGCCATCGAACATCTTAATGTCGCCGATGACGTTGCGAAACCCTAAGATCAGACCGCCGGTGATGATGGCGGGCAGCAGCGGCACGAAGATCTCCGCCAGATGGGAGATGCCGCGCTCCAGCGGGTTCATGTTGTGGCGCGCCGCCTGCTTGGCGGCATCCTTGCTGGCACCGCTGACCCCGATCTCCTCGGTGAGCGCCTTGTACCACTGCTCCACCTCGTTGCCGATGACCACCTGGAACTGGCCGCCCTGGGTGAAGCTCCCCTTCACCGCCGGTATGGTCTCGATGGCCTTGGAGTCGGCCTTGGTAGGGTCATTGAGCACGAAGCGCAGCCGGGTCAGGCAATGGCTGACGGTGGCGATGTTCTCCTTGCCGCCGATCTTGTCGATAAGCTGGGCCAGATGTTGTGCGTTGATCTTGGACATGAGTCTTCCCTCTGTGACTCTATTGAGTTTGGTATGCATCACCCTGTAGGGCCAGCCTGCTGACCCAAGTGTTCTTGGTATAGTTCCTATTTAGCATGCTACCAATCGCTCCCGACAGAAATGGGAACGTTCCCATTTCGTGGTGAGAGTCACAGAATGTGCGAATTTCGCTCAGCAACGAGTGATGAGGCTCACAACAGCTGACAGGGGGCTATGGTGGCTTGCGGCGATCTGCCCTGCTCGATCTGACCGAGCAGCTGGCGTGCGGCTTGCTCCCCCGCGCCCTTGTAGCCGAGATCCAGGCTGAGGGCGTTGGGAAACAGGAAGCTGAGTAGGGGATTGTTGCCAAGGCCGGTCACCAGCACCTCGCCGCGGCCTTGCTCCTGCAGGTATTTGGCCGCGCCCATGGCGAGGGTGTCGCTGGCGCAGACCAGCGCCTGGGTGGTGGGGGTGAGCAGCTCGGCCGCCAGCCGGTAGCCGCTCTGCAGGCTGAGATCCCCGAGCGCGGAGCGCGGTGGGCGACCCTGCTCCCGGCAGTAGGCCAGATAGGCATCCAGCCGACGCTGACCGGTGGTGAGATCCGAGGCATCCACCCCGAGGTAGGCGATGTCGTGGGCGCCGCGTGCTTCCAGCTGTGCCAGCATGGTGCGCACCGCCCCCCCATCGTCGAAGCAGACCGAGGAGAAACCGGGGTATTCGCGGGCCACCAGCACCAACCTCTCTCGCAGCGGTGTCATGGCAGCATAGTCGAGATCGTTGAAGGCAAACAGGATGATGCCATCCACCCCGCGCCGCGCCAGCACGGCCAGGTGTTCGCTCACCTTGTCGGGGGAGAACTTGCTCTCCATCAGCACGGCGTCGTAGCCGCGGGCGTAGAGGGTCTCCAGCATGCCGCGCACCGCCTGGTTTTCCGAGCTGGAATCGAGCCGGGAGACGATGATGCCCACCACCTGCTGACTCTGGTTGCGCATGGCCCTGGCCGACTTGCTCGGCACGAAGCCGTGCAGGGCTATGACCTGCTCCACCCGCTCGCGGGTCTGTGGCTTGACCTTGGGATCCTGATTGAGCACCCGGGAGACGGTCGACTTGCCGACGCCACAGAGACGGGCGATGTCGAGGATGGTCAGTTTCTTTTCCATAGGTCGGGTGCTTTCCACATCAGGGCTGCAGGTCATTGCCCACATTGTTGTGATTAACCCCTGTGAATACAAGCCCATGGCGTTAGAATGGCGGCTCTTCCCCTCTCCATTCCGGCTGGCGGCCTGCCGCTCGCATCGCACAGGACGCGCATCATGGATCTGTTGGCAAGTCTGCACTTCTCCCTCTCCATCACGGGCCCCATCTGCATGGTGCTGCTGCTCGGGATCTGGCTCAAGCGCCTCGGTCTGTTGCCAGACAGCTTCGTCGAGTCCGCCTCGCGGCTGGTGTTCCAGGTCACCCTGCCGGCCCTGCTGTTCCTCAGCATGGTGCGCACCGACTTCTCCACCATGCCGAGTCCCTGGCTCATCCTCTACGGCTTGCTGGGCACGCTCGCCGCCTTCCTGGTGCTCGAGGCATTGGCGTCCCGTTTCATCGCGGAGCCGCGCCAGCGCGGCATCTTCGTACAGGGCAGCTTCCGCGGCAACATGGGGATCATGGGGCTGGCCTATGTGCAGAATGCCTATGGCCCAGAGGGGATCGGGGCCGCGGCGCTGCTGGTGGGGGCGGTGACGGTGCTCTACAACATTCTCGCTGTCATCACCCTCACCCGCAGCCTGGGGGGAGGGCGGGGGATCAGGCCGATCCTGAAGGGGATCGCCAAGAACCCGCTGATCATTGCCATACTCTCGGCGCTGCCCTTCGGCCTGCTCGGCATCGAATTGCCGCAACTGGTCATCACCACCGGCAACTACTTTGCCAACATGACCCTGCCGTTGGCGCTGCTGTGCACCGGTGCCAGCCTCAATCTAAAGGCCCTGCGCGGCGGTGCGACGCTGACCGGCTGGGCCACCGCCAACCGCCTGTTCTGTATTCCGGTGCTACTGGTGGTGGGGGCCTGGGCGCTCGGCTTCAGCACCCAGGCGCTCGGCATTCTGTTCCTGATCAGCTCCACGCCGACGGCGGCCGCCAGCTATGTGATGACCCGCGCCATGGGCGGCGACAGCGTGCTGGCCGCCAACATCATCGCCACCACCACGCTCGGTTCATTGATCAGTACCAGCCTGGGCGCCGCCCTGATGAACTACCTCGGGCTGATGGGCTAGCGAGGCATCCGATGACGGCGTGTTCGCCGTCAATATGTCATCGCCACCACCACCCTGGGCTCGCTGATCAGCACCAGCCTGGGTGCCGCCCTGATGAACTACTTGGGACTGATGGGATGACGGTGAATACAGGGCATGTTTATTGATGACGAGCGGGGCTTGACCTTGCCGCTAGCTGTAGCTTTAGGCTGAGATCACATCAACAGAGGAGACATCTCATGACCATAGAACTCAAAGTATCCGGCATGTCCTGCGGTGGCTGCGCCGCCAGTCTGCAGAAGGCCCTGCTGGCCCAGGGCGCCGTCAGCCAGGCCCGGGTCGACTTTGGCAGCAGCAAGGCCGTCATCGAGAGCGAGCTGAGCAAGGCCGAGTTGATCGCGCTGATCGAAGCCAAGGGGTTCAGTGCGGAGTGATTTATCCCTATATGGGTAAAAATCAGACCAATATTCTGTTTGCTTGTTTTTATTGTTGAGAGTGATCACTTAAAAACGATTCAAAATGGATGAAAATGCTGCAGTCAACTAACCCAAAAGGATTGCAGCATGACCCACCCTATCCGCAAGACCCTGCTCGCCGTCGTCCTCGGCATGACCCTCTCCCCCATGGCCATGGCTCTGCCCAGCGTGCACATCCTGGCGACGGGCGGCACCATTGCCGGGGCGGGACAGTCCGCGACCCAATCCAACTACGAGGCTGGCAAGGTCGCCATCGAGACGCTGATCGCCGCCGTGCCCGAGATGAAGAACATCGCCGCGGTGCAGGGGGAGCAGGTGGTCAAGATTGGCTCCCAGGACATGAACGACGAGGTGTGGCTCAAGCTGGCCAAACGGGTGAATGAACTGCTGGCCAAGGATGACGTGGATGGCATCGTCATCACCCACGGCACCGACACCATGGAGGAGACCGCCTACTTCCTCAACCTCACCGTCAAGAGCGACAAGCCGGTGGTGCTGGTCGGCGCCATGCGCCCCTCCACCGCCATGAGCGCCGACGGCCCGCTGAATCTGTACAACGCAGTGGTCACCGCCTCCGATCCCGAATCCAAGGGCCGTGGCGTCATGGTGGCCATGAACGACACCGTGCTGGACGCCCGTGACGTCACCAAGACCAACACCACAGGGGTGCAGACCTTTGCCGCCCCCAACTTCGGCCCGCTCGGTTACATCCACAACGGCAAGATCGACTACCAGCGCAGCCCGGCCCGCCTGCACACCAGCAAGACCCCGTTCGACGTGAGCAAGCTCGACAAGCTGCCGCAGGTGGGCATCGTCTACAACTACGCCAACGCCACCGATCTGCCCGCCAAAGCCATGGTGGATGCCAAGTTTGACGGCATCGTCAGCGCCGGCGTGGGCAACGGCAACCTCTACCACACCCTGTTCGATACCCTGGCCAAGGCGAGCAAGGATGGCATCCGGGTGGTGCGTTCCGCCCGCGTGCCGACCGGCGCCACCACCCTGGATGCCGAGATCGATGACGCCAAGTACGGCTTCGTGGCCGCCGGCACCCTGAACCCGCAGAAGGCGCGCATCCTGCTGATGCTCTCCCTGACCCAGAGCAAGGATCCGGCCCAGATCCAGCGCTGGTTCCAGCAGTTCTGATCCCGGGGCTCCGGGGCTGACATAACCCCATGAAAATAAACAAGGGCAGGATCTCATCCTGCCCTTTCTCATGGCGTCATGCTCACAAACCAGCGCGCCCTCAGCCCACCCCCAGCCAGCCACAGAAAGCGAGATAGACCAGCCCCACCCAGGCCAGCCTGGCCGCCGTCATCCTCCCCCGGCGAAAGCCCCACCACAGCAGCACCACCGCCAGCAGGGTCACCAGCGAGGAGACCAGCATGGTGCTGTCCAGCAGCCAGGGGGTGAACAGCAGGCAGAATGCCTTGGGAATGGTGCCCTGGATCATCATGGCGCCGGAGATGTTGGCCAGCGCCAGCCGGTTCTTGCCCTGGCGCACCCAGATCAGCACGTTCATCAGCTCCGGCATCTCGGTCGCCACCGGGCTCAGCAACAGGGCCGCCAAGGCGGGGGAGAGGCCGAGCAGTTCGCCCATGCTCTCCAGCTGATGAACAAAGAGTTGAGCCGCCAGCGTCACCGCCAGCAGCGCCCCCAGGGTCTGCAGCAACACCTTGCCCGGCGTCGGGATCCTGGCCCCGGGGTCCAGCTTGAGGGGGGCCGGCAACGAGACCTCGTGGCTGTCGGTCTGCCTCAGCTCACGCCGCACATAGACCAGATAGATCAGCACGAACAGCGGCGCCAGCCAGGCCTTGCCGTCGAAGCTCACCATGCCGAGCGCCACCGCCACCAGGAAGATGCCGGCAAACCAGAGTTGATCCCGGCCTGTCTCCCGTTGCACTGCCTCCTCGATGACCCTCTGCTCGGGGCTAAGGCAGAGCAGCAGGGTCAGGCCGACGGCGGCATAACCCAGGGTGGAGAGCACCAGCGGACCGCCGAGGGCGGCACCTATCCCTATCTGTTGCTGAGCAGAGGCATCCCCCATCAGCAGGGCGCTCAGGGTGACGATGCACTCCGGCAACGCCGTGCCGAGGGCGGCAAGCAGGGAGCCGGTGGCGCTCTGGGATAATTTGAGGTGATGACCGGTCCACTCGATGCCGTTGACGAAATATTCGCAGGCGAGATAGATGGTGACGGCGGAGAGCAGGAACAGCAGCAGGGTGATCGGCATGATGGGCAACCGCCAGGCGAGCAGAACAACCGATGGACCCGATACGGCTCGCCTGGCTGGCTAGCATATCGAGGCCAAAGGTCTTGCAGAGCGATAGATGCTATCGCCGCCCATGCCATGGACCGAAAGATCCAAGAATGTTGACATGAGCCCTGCCCGGATCACGGGCGGGTTGCTACTCCCCAATGACAGTGCAGGTTTTTTACCAACCCGGTGGCCGTCTCACAAGGGAAATTAATAATAATGGGATCAACAAGTTGTAAGGGGATGTAACGCCCGGTCTGTTTCCTTGCCCACCTTAGCTGCGCATTGGCACAGCGATTGCTATCAGCTGAGTACTGTCCACAATGCTCTGGGAAGGATGAACGATGAAACGGTGGATCCAACATTTCTATCAACTGAACCGCCTCAACTGGCTCATGGTCTGGTTGCTGCTCTGCTGCAGCATCATCTTGCTGTTTCCGGCCGGCCTGATGAAGGGGGCCGTCAGCCAGTGGGCCACGGTGCACGCCGCCTGGCTCGGGGTTGGCATGCTGATCGCCATCTCCTACTTCTGCAGCCAGGGTTTCCTGATCGCCTGGGAGTGGGCCTGTGACGAGTGGCAGTCCCGCCGTCAGCAGGGGCTGCTGGCCCAGATGATCGGCTTCCTCGATTTCAACGAGAAGGCGGTGCTGCGCGAGTTCGTGCTGCAGCGTAAAAGCGTCATAAACTTGCCGATCACCGAGCCCGCCGTCAAAAACCTGATGAATGCCGGGGTGCTGACCTATGCCTATGGCAAGCCGGTGCGGGAGAAAGAAGACGAGAACCAGATCCGCGCCCTGATGATCGCCCTGCCGGCGCGGCCGCTGCTCACCTACAAGGTGTTGGGGCTCTCCCGTGGCAAGATGAGCGACGAGCAGGTGGAGCAGATCATGAACGCCAGGCCCAAGTTCGCCCAGAAGAGCCTCCAGCGCTGAGTCGCCGTCATCCTTCAAATGAAAAGAGCCGGACAATGTCCGGCTCTTTGCTATCTGGCTGTTTTTATGCGGTTCTGGCTTTCAAGTAACCGGCGCAGATTGTTGGATCTGCCGTTATTCGGTTCTGGCCTTCAAGTAACCGGCGTAGATTGGCGGATCTGCCGTTATTCGGTTCTGGCCTTCAAGTAACCGGCACAGATTGACGGATCTGCCGTTACTCGGTTCTGGCCTTCAAGTAACCGGCACAGATTGGCGGATCTGCCGTTACTCGGTTCTGGCTTTCAAATAACCGGCGTAGTCGGGGATCTGCACGCTGAAGGCCCGCTGCATGTGGGGGCTGTCCATGATGAAGTCTGCGGTCGCCTCGTTGGTGGCGACCGGGATGTTCCACACCGCCGCCAGGCGCAGCAACGCCTTCACATCCGGATCGTGCGCCGCGGCATTGAGGGGATCCCAGAAGAAGATCATCACGTCGATCTTGCCCTCGGCGATGAGGGCACCGAGCTGCTGATCGCCGCCCATGGGGCCGGAGAAGAGGCAGGTGATGGGCAGCTGCGCCTGCTTGCCGAGCAGGGTGCCGGTGGTGCCGGTCGCATAGAGGTGGTGGAGCTTGAGCTCCTCCTTGCGGCGCAGCACCCAGTTCAGCAATGGGGCTTTCATGTTGTCGTGAGCCACCAGCGCCACCCGCTTGTGGGGCGCCATCTCACGTGTAATCTGGTCCATGGATATCATCCGTAGCATAGTGATGGAATGTAGGGCTGTATCCTAATCGAAAGCGGCGCCCGCTGCCTTGCCGGGCGCCGTAACTGTGATCACTTCGACTGTTCAATCCACTGCTGGTTCTTCCGCTCCAGCACCGAGATGGGCAACATGCCGTATTCCAGCACCTGGTGGTGGAACGCCTTGAGGTCGAACCGGCCGCCCATGGCCTGCTCGGCGGATTCGCGCATCCGGATCAGCGCCAGCTGACCCGCCTTGTAGGAGGTTGCCTGACCGGTATAGGCCATGTAGCGCGGCACTTCTGAGCTGATGTCTCCCGCCCCCAGCGCCGAGTTCTCCTGCATGTAATCGACGGCCCTGTCGTGGCTCCAGCCATACCAGTGAATGCCGGTATCCACCACCAGCCGCATGGCCCTGAGCATCTCCTCGTTGAGGCGGCCGAAGTACTGCAACTGGTTGTTGAACGCAGGCGAGCCCTCCAGCTTGGCATCTCCCACTGCGGGGTCGTAGAGGCCACGGCCCTGATAGAGCCCCATGTCGTGATCCGCCAGGTATTCGGTGTAGAGCGCCCAGCCTTCCGCATAGGCGGTGTAGGAGGCGTTCGCCACGTACTGCGGGAAGTCGGGATCCTTGGCCGCCAGCTCCTGGGCTATGGTGATCTGGAAGTGGTGGCCCGGCGCGCCCTCGTGGGCCAGCAGGGTGCTGATGTTCCAGCTCTGCAGGCCATAGGGGTAGAAGGTGTTGAGGAAGAACTGCCCCTTGCGCCCGGTCTGGGGGTTGCCGTCCTGATACCAGGCGACCCCGCCGTAGGGGGCATCCCCGTAGGCGACGGGCACCACCTCGTAGTCCAGCTTGGGAATGGTGCGCTCGGCATCGAAGAAGTCCGGCAGCACCAGCGCCGCCTTGCTCTTGAAGACGTTGTACTCCCGCAGCGCCCGCTCATGCTCGGCCAGCGCCTGCTGCTGTGGCTCGCTCAGCACAGCCCCGGCCGCGTTACCCGGATTGAGGCCGGCAGACCAGACCGACAGCGGGTTCTGATAGAAGAAGCCCGGCTCGTTGAGGTAGCGGAAGAAGGCGTAGATCTGGCCACTCTGCTTGCTCTTGGCCACCTCCTCGCTGTCACACTTGCCGACGGTATGGCACACCTTGACCATGGCGCCGAAGATCCGATCCACCTCGCTCAGCCCCAGCTCATGCACCTCCTCCGGCGTCATGTTGGTGGTGCTGTGCTTCTTCAGCAGCCAGCGATACCAGTCGCGGCCATTGGTCATGCCGCAGAAGCCGTCGTCGCACTCACCGCTGCCCAGGCGTACCGCATAGGCACCGCCATGCCGATAATCCAGATAGTCCCGCAGCGCCAGATAGCGGCCGTTGATGCTGTCCAGCACCCCCTTGTAGTCGGTGCGCAGCGCCTCGTCGGCCTCCCCCGGCAGTTGTTGCCAGCCGAGATAGGCGCCGGCGATCGCCTCGCCATCCAGCTTGCTGTTCAGCTGGGCCAGCAGCCTGTCCACCAGCTCATCCGGCAGGGTGTTGCCCTGGGCGCTGCCCAGCTCGAATTGGTGCTTCACCTCGGCCAGATAGGCGTCATAGGCCTTGAGCCAGGTCAGATGCTCCTGATACCAAGCCAGGGGGGCCGTCGCAGCCCGCGCCTGAGTAGCCAGCGCAGGCGCCTTGGCCGTGCGGTCGAGATCCCGCCGCCAGGCGGCATCGCCCGGCGCCACTCGATCTGCCGAGCTCTGCTCGAAATAGTCGAAGCCGCTGCCGACGGTGCGGGCGGCCCTGCCGTTGGCGGGGGCCGCGCCGACCTCATCGGCCAGATCCACCACCCGGTTGCGGAAGTGATGGATGGGGATCTGGGATTGGGGCAGCTCGTAGCCGGCCAGGTTGATCTGCAGATCCCAGCGGATCATGTCGTAGAACAACCGATCCCGCTCGCTCAGTACGTTCGGGTCCATGGCGTCCAGTCGCTTGAGCAGCGACCCGTCGAGCGCCTTGCGTTTGGCGAGGGTCTGTTCATCGATGGCAAAGCCATAGGGATCCAGCGCCTGGCTCTCGCGCAGAGCATCGTCCATGGTTTGCATCAGTGCGGCCTTGGTGGCGGCGGGATCCGCCGGGGCATTGGAGCTGTTGTCGTTGCAGGCGGTCAGCGTGAGGGCGATGGCGCAGGCCAGCGTCACCTTGTTGGGCAAGAAGTGCATGTTTTAGTCCTTTAAAGCATTGTTATTGTGAACTCCAGAATGGGTTCCAATAGTGCACCTGCAAGGATCGGTTTTTTGCGACTTGCTTAACAAAAATAACCTTGTTTTTCATATGTATAAGCGTGATGAAAAGCTATGCATGGGGATCATAAAAAACCCGCCTCAGCGGGTTTTGGAGTCGTTTATTCATGCGATAACTATTCAGGATGTGCCCGAGTGGAGCTGTGATTGCTGATAGTTTTCCAGGCCGATGCGATCGATGAGATCGAGCTGGGTCTCCAGCCAGTCGACATGTTCCTCCTCGTCTTCCAGGATATCCTGAAACAGGTCGCGACTGACGTAGTCATGCACGGACTCGGCGTAGGTGATGGCCACCTTCAGGTCGGGGATGGCATCCATCTCCAGGGAAAGATCGCAGCGCAGCATCTCTTCCACTGTTTCGCCGATGCGCAGCTTGCCCAGATCCTGCAAGTTGGGCAGCCCCTCGAGAAACAGCACCCGCTTGACCAGCTCGTCGGCGTGTTTCATCTCGTCGATGGATTCATGGTATTCCTTGTGCCCGAGCCCCTTGAGGCCCCAGTCATCGTAGATACGGGCATGCAGGAAGTATTGGTTGATGGCAACCAGCTCATTGGCCAGCACCCTGTTCAGGTGGGCAATGATCTTGGGATCTCCTTTCATCGACATTACTCCTTATGTTCGTGCCTGCGGCGTCGATCACTAGAGCTTAGTCCAGAAAGATGACAATAAGGGGGCTGACGAATTGGCTCGCCTGAGGGTGCGGGGATCCCGTGAGGGATCTGCGTAGAAAATCAAATCGCGGTATCAGGCCACTTCGTAATAGAGCGGTTCCTGATCCGATTCCACCTTGTCGAGTTCGGCGGCGATGATCTCCATGGTCATGCGTACACACTTGCCGCACTGGGCACCCACTTCCAGCGACTGTTTCAGTTGTCGGAACTCGGTCTTGCCTGCCTGTACCGCCTTGCGGATCTGGGTATCTGTGATGCCGCGGCACAAACACACGTACATAATTCTGACCTCATGCTGGATTGAGATGAAATCTAAATGAGAACTGTTCGCAATGCAAATAACAATTAGGAATAAGCTCACCCGCTTGCCAGTCATTCACCCCTTGGGGACAATGCTCCCATCAGAGAGGAAACTATCATGCTCAAGAAACTGTTCCGCACCCTGTTCAAAGGCCAGCCGACACCGGTTGTCGAGGTGACCCCGACCGAATATGCCGGTTATCTCATCTACCCCGAGCCCATGGCGGAAGGGGGGCAATACCGGCTGGCGGGCCGCATCACCAGGGAGGTGGATGGCGCCCTGCTGACCCACCGCTTCATCCGCTCCGATCTGTTCGCGAGCCCGGCCGATGCCGAGCGTTTCATGGTGCAGAAGGCGCATACCTTCATCGATCAGATGGGGGAGCGCATGTTCGAGCCCCGCGTCAAATCCGGCGACCACGGCGTCTCATGATCCCCGCCGAGTCGAGCACCCTGCGCCGGGCGCTTGCCCATGGTGGCGAGCGGCGTCTGATCTGGCTGGAAGGAGTGGAGGCGGATTGCATCGCCCGGGCCGAGCCCCTGCTCGGGGAGGCTGTCTTCTGGCTGGGGGAGGGGCCTGAGCGGTACGCCCCCTTGCCGGCCGCCAAGGCGTTGCAGCGGCTGGGTCAGGAGTGCGACACGCTCGTGCTAAACGCATTCAGCGGCTTTCATCCCGATGCCTTCGGCGCCTTGGCCGGCACGCTGCGCGCCGGTGGTCTGCTGTTGCTGCTGACACCGCCCCGGGCACAGTGGCCCACTTATCCTGATCCGGACCGGCTGCGGCTGGTGGCCCAGCCGGAGGATGCGGGCCGGGCGGGGCACGGCTTTATCGCCCGGCTGGTGCGGTTGCTGGCGGGGGATCCTGCACTCTCCCTGAGTCCGCCGACCGGGGTGGAACCCTGGCAACCTCTGGGACCCGGCCGGCCACTCAGTGCCGATCAGGCTCATGCCCTGCCCGCGATCCACAAGGTGTTGCATGGTCATCGCGGCCGCCCGCTGGTGCTCAGCGCCGATCGTGGCCGCGGCAAGAGCGCCCTGCTCGGCCTCGCCGCCGCCGATTTGCTGCGTCAGGATCCCGCCCTGCAGATAGTGGTGACGGCCCCGTCCCAGGCCACGGTCGCGACCCTGTTTGCCCATGCCGCCGAGGCGCTGGCGAGCACGCCTGAGCGGCTGGCCGGGCTGAGCTATGTGTCACCGGACCGGCTGGTACAGGGCAATCTTCAGCCGGCGTTGCTGCTGGTGGACGAGGCTGCCGCCATCCCGACCCCGCTGCTGGAGGCCATGCTGGCGCGCCACAACCGCATCGTCTTCGCAACCACGGAGCACGGCTATGAGGGTACCGGGCGCGGCTTTCATCTGCGCTTCAAGCGGGTGCTGGACCGGCAGACCCCGGATTGGCAGGAGCTGCGCCTGGCCGAACCCATTCGCTGGAGCCAGCACGATCCGCTGGAGCCACTGGTGTTCCGCCTGCTCGGCCTCAACGCCGAAGTCCTACCACCACCGCCCCCGACGGCGCCAGGCTGGCGGCAGATCGGGCAGGACAAGCTGGCGGAGGATGAGGCGCTGCTCGATCAGGTGTTCGGCCTGCTGGTGCTGGCCCACTACCAGACCAGCCCGAGCGATCTCAGATCCCTGCTGGAGAGCCCGGATCTCGACATCCACCTGCTGGAGCAAGAGCAGAGCCTGCTCGGGGTCGCGCTGGTGGCACGGGAAGGCAACATAGCGCCGGCGCTGGCCCGCGATATCTGGGCCGGGCGGCGACGCCCAAGGGGGCACCTGTTGCCTCAGTCCCTGCTCGCCCATGCGGGGTTCACCACGGCGGGTGAGCGCAGCTACGCCAGGGTGATGCGCATCGCCATCCACCCGCTGTTGCATCGCCACGGGCTGGGCTCCTTGCTGCTGGACAAGCTGGAGGCCCACTACCGCGCACTGGGGCTCGACTATCTGGGCTCCGCCTTTTCCGCCAGTGCCGACTTGCTCCCCTTCTGGCGCAAGGCGGGCCTGAGGGTGCTACGCATCGGCCTGCAACGGGATGCGGCCAGCGGCAGCCATGCGGCCCTGCTGCTCAAGCCGCTGAAAACGGCGCTGGAACCGGAGCTGGCAGAATGGCGACGGCGCTTCGTGCGCCAGCTGCCGACCCTGCTGGCGGGAGAGCTCAGGGGGCTGGATACCGAGCTGATCTGGCAGTGCCTGAGTGGGGATATGGTCACCGATGTGGCCGAGCCGGATGAGTTTGAGCGCCAGGAGCTGATGTGCTTTGCCCATCATCACAAGCCGTTCGAGCTGTGCCAGTCCAGCCTGCAACGCTGGCTGGCTGCCCGGGTGACCGCACTGGATGAGCTGGTGCCCGACGAACGCCGGCTGCTGATCGCCAGCATCTGGCAATATGCCCCCTGGTCTGAGCTGGCCAGGGCGCTGAAACTGGCGGGCAAGCCTGCCCTGATCAAGTCCCTGAGGACCCTGGTGGCCCGGTTGCTGGACGGGGGCGAGGACAGGGGCTGAGGCAGGAGGGGACGGCCCGGGTGTCATGGTGAGTCAGCATAGATAAACCAGGGGCGCCATGCGCCCCTGGTTTATCTGCCACTCTTCAGGAGCGCGGCTCACCATCAGATTCGATGAAAATCGCTCTGATGAGTCCATCCTGATCGGCCTCATTTTGGCTTTTTCGGAATATGGACTAATACTTGATTGTGAAAGTGATTTTAATAAATGCATTATTTTCAGATGGTTAGTTATGTCAGCGGTTAATGCTCACCATCTTTTCTAGCGTGCACAGGGAGTGCCATGTGGGAAAAAATGCAATTAACCATGGCGCATGGCTGATATGTCTCGCTGGCGGCAGTGTTTCCGCCAGCGAAATAACATTCAACATGACGCGCGGGGCCACCGCTATCAGTCAGCGGGTCTATGACCTGCACATGACCATCTTCTATATCTGCTGTCTGATCGGGCTGCTCGTGTTCGGGGCCATGCTCTGGTCCATCATCCATCATCGGAAATCCCGTGGCGCCAAGGCTGCCCAATTCCATGAGAGCACCCGCATCGAATTGCTATGGACCGCCATTCCCGTGCTGATATTGGTGGCGATGGCCGCCCCGGCCACCTCGACCCTGTTGAAGATGGAAGATACCTCCAAGGCCGACTTGACCGTGCTCATCACGGGATCCCAATGGAAGTGGCATTACAAATATCTCGAGCACCCGGTGGAGTTTTATTCCCTGTTGGCAACCAGCAAGAAACAGATCTCGGGTGAGCAGCCCAAGAGCGACACCTATTTGCTGGAGGTCGATCGCCCTCTGGTATTGCCCGTCGGCAAGAAAATCAGATTCCTGATGACCTCGGATGATGTCATTCATTCCTGGTGGGTGCCCGCCTTCGCGGTGAAGAAGGATGCCAACCCGGGCTACATCAATGAGTCCTGGACCAGGATAGACAGACCCGGCACCTATCGCGGGCAGTGTGCCGAGCTATGCGGCAAGGATCATGGCTTCATGCCCATAGTGGTGGTGGCAAAACCGGCCGAAGAGTTTGATGGCTGGATTGCCAAGACTGCAGATGATCAGGCCGCCGCCAAGGCCCAGCAGCAAGACCTGGCCAGCCAAACCATGACCCTGCCACAGGCCATGGAGCTGGGGGAGAAGGTATTCCTGGGTCACTGCGCCGCCTGCCATCAGCCCGCGGGTACCGGCTTGCCTGGCATCTTCCCCGCGCTGAAGGGCAGCAAGATCACCACCCTGGCCGAGAACCGGGCCCAGCACCTGAACCTGGTCCTGCATGGCAAGAGCGGGACTGCGATGCAGCCCTTCGGCAAGCAGCTCACCGCCCAGGAGCTTGCCGCCGTGGTGACCTATGAACGCAATGCCTGGGGCAACAATACCGGTGACCTCATCCAGGCTGCCGATGTGCAGTCCCTTCTGAAAAATGACAAGTGAGGAGCCGGCATGAGTGATGGAATCACGGATACCCTGCACGCAGACCACTCCCACCGGCCGGCATCGGGGCTGAGGCGCTGGCTCTATACCACGAACCACAAAGATATCGGCACCCTCTACCTGCTCTTCGCCCTGGCCATGTTCTTCACCGGCGGCACCATGGCCATGGTCATTCGGGCCGAGCTGTTCCAGCCTGGGCTGCAACTGGTCGAGCCGCTGTTCTTCAATCAGATGACCACGGTACATGGCCTCATCATGGTCTTTGGTGCCGTGATGCCGGCCTTCACCGGCCTGGCCAACTGGTTGATCCCCATGATGATCGGGGCGCCGGACATGGCGCTGCCCCGGATGAACAACTGGAGTTTCTGGATCCTGCCGTTTGCCTTTTTGATCCTGCTGTCGAGCCTGTTCATGGAGGGCGGCGGTCCCAGCTCGGGCTGGACCTTCTACGCCCCCCTATCGACCAAATACAGCGGCAACAGCACGGCGCTGTTCGTCTTCGCCATCCATATCATGGGGATCTCATCCATCATGGGGGCCATCAACGTCATCGTCACCATCTTCAATCTGCGGGCGCCGGGCATGGGCTGGATGAAGATGCCGCTGTTTGTCTGGACCTGGCTGATCACGGCCTTCCTGCTCATTGCGGTCATGCCGGTACTGGCGGCGGCGGTGACCATGGTGCTGACGGACAAGTATTTTGGTACCAGCTTCTTCGATGCGGCCGGAGGAGGGGATCCGGTGATGTTCCAGCACATATTCTGGTTCTTTGGCCATCCGGAGGTGTACATCATGATACTGCCGGCCTTTGGCATAGTCTCCAGCATCATTCCCACCTTCTCCCGCAAGAAACTGTTCGGCTATCGCTCCATGGTCTATGCCACCAGCAGCATAGCGTTGCTGTCCTTCATGGTCTGGGCTCACCACATGTTCACGACTGGGCTGCCGGTGGTCGCCGAACTGTTCTTCATGTACGCCACCATGCTGATCGCGGTGCCGACCGGGGTGAAGGTATTTAACTGGGTTGCCACCATGTGGCGGGGTTCCCTGACGTTCGAGACTCCCATGCTATTTGCCATCGCCTTCATTACCCTGTTCACCATAGGGGGCTTCTCGGGGTTGATGCTGGCCATGATCCCGGCCGATTTCCAATATCACGACACCTATTTTGTCGTGGCCCATTTCCATTATGTGCTGGTCACCGGCGCCGTCTTTTCTATCCTGGCCGCGGCTTATTACTGGTTGCCGAAGTGGACGGGGCACATGTATGACGAGCGACTGGGGCAGTGGCATTTCTGGTGCTCGCTGATCTCGGTCAACATGCTGTTCTTCCCCATGCACTTCGTCGGGCTGGCGGGCATGCCCCGCCGGATCCCCGACTATGCGTTGCAATTCGCTGATTTCAATATGTTTATCAGCATAGGTGGTTTTGCCTTCGGGCTGTCGCAGCTGCTCTTCGTCTGGGGGGTGATCAGATGCATCAGGGGGGGCAAGCCGGCCACAGCCCAGGTGTGGGAGGGGGCGGAAGGGCTGGAGTGGACCTTGCCCTCTCCCCCGCCTTACCACAGTTTCAAGACCCCACCAGAAGTGCAGTAGGGAGGCCATATGACACAAGTGAATCACGGCCCCCTGCTCAGGAAACTGGCTCTGGTGATCGTCGTTATGTTCGGTTTTGCCTTTGCCTTGGTGCCACTCTATGACGTTTTTTGCCGGATCACCGGCCTCAATGGCAAGACAGCCACCCAGCCAGCCTCGGCCGAGCGTGCGGTGATCGACTCCAAACGCACCGTCCAGGTCGAGTTTCTGGCCCATGCAGACACCCAGATGCCCTGGCAATTCAGCGAGGAGACGAAGCGGCTATCGGTGCGACCGGGCGAGATGATGCAGGTCAACTATCGGGTGTTCAATCCGACCGACCGTACCATGATCGGTCAGGCGGTGCCCTCGGTCTCCCCCGGTCCAGCCGCGGCCTATCTGAAGAAGGTGGAATGTTTCTGCTTTAACCGTCAGGAGTTGCAGGCGGGGGAGAGCAAGTCGATGCCGCTCAAGTTCTATATAGATCCGGCCCTGCCCGAAGATATCAACACCATCACGCTCTCCTATTCGCTCTATGACATCACTCAGTCCAAGCCGGCCCCGGCGCTCGCACAGAGGAAATAATCATGGCCAAGGTGAACCAGCATTATTATGTTCCGGAGCAGAGTCGCTGGCCGATCATGGGTGCCATGGCGCTATTCCTCCTGGCCTTCGGGGCGGGTCATCTGGTCAATGAAATCGCGAGCAAGCAATCCGGCATAGGCCCCTATCTGATGACGGCGGGGGTCGCCCTGCTGGTATACATGCTGTTTGGCTGGTTTTGCCACATCATCCACGAGTCCATGACAGGGTTGTACAGCGCCCAGATGGATCGCTCCTTCCGACAGGGCATGGTCTGGTTCATCTTCTCCGAGGTGATGTTCTTCCTGGCATTTTTCGGGGTGCTGTTTTATGCCCGCCAGCTCGCCATGCCCTGGCTGGATGGGGCAGGCAACAAGGCGATGACGGCCCAGCTGCTGTGGCCGGATTTCTCGGCGCACTGGCCCATGCTCAAGACCCCGGGAGGCACCACGACCCAGGCCATGCCCTGGCATGGGATCCCCCTCGTCAACACCCTGATCCTGCTCAGCTCCTCCGTCACCCTGCTGTTCGCACATATGGGATTGGAGAATGGCAAACGCAGTCGACTCAAGTGGATGTTGCTCGGCACCGTATTGCTCGGGCTGAGCTTCCTGTGGCTGCAAGGTTATGAATACATTCATGCATACCGGGAGCTGGGCCTGAAGTTTGACTCCGGCATCTACGGCAATACCTTCTTCATACTGACCGGGTTCCACGGCCTGCATGTCACCCTGGGGACTGTGTTCCTCCTGATCATCTGGCTGCGGATAGTGCTGAAGGATCACTTCACCGCCGAGCGTCACTTCGCCTTCCAGGCCGCCGCCTGGTACTGGCACTTCGTTGACGTGGTCTGGCTCTGCCTCTTCGTATTTGTCTACCTGCTATGAGGCTTAATAGGGGCGAGGATTGGGCTCCAGCCAGCCTATCGCCAGCGAGAGCAGCAGGATGACGACCACCAGCAGGGAGAACAGCACGCGGCGACCCAGTGGGGCCGACATTTTCTGCCCGGCCTGGCCGGTGCTCAGCATCAGCCAGAGGGCGTGAAACAGCTGCCCTATGATGAGCAGCAACATGAGCACCAGCACTATCTTGATCAACATGTTAGGGCCCTCCACAAGATGCGCGACATGGCGACATGGCATAAGCAGCGACCGTTCCATCACAGGCGCTGGTTTGTTCTGATATTCACTCTGGTTGTGTCGGCCTGTTTGTGCAAGCTGGCCCTCTGGCAATGGCAGCGGGCGGCCGAGAAGGAGGCCTGGCTAGGGCACGTGGCCACAATGCAGTTAGCCGTTCCCCTGACGCTGGCGGAACTCGACTGGCGTCATCCTGATCGCCTCGATGGGATGCCACTGCGGGGGCGGGTGGCGTGGGTCGCTCCCTATGTGTGGCTGCTGGATAACCAGCTGGTTGAGCAGCAAGTCGGCTATGACGTGATCATCCCGGTGCGTGCCGATGCCCACTCTCCCCTGCTATTGGTCAATCTGGGCTGGCTGCCGGCCCCTGCCGAGCGGCAACGGCTGCCACAGCCGGCGATTCCCCCCACCCTCGAACTCGATGGCCTGCTGCGTATCCGGCCCGGTGGCATCTTGCTGGGTCAGAATATCGAGGCTGGCCCTTATCCGAACCGGCTGCAGTCCATCAGGGTGGATGCCCTGAGCCAGATCCTGGGCTCGCAGCTCGTCGATGCCGTGTTCTATCAGAAGAGTTCCCCGTTCCTCTATCACTACCAACAGAATGTCATGCCGCCGGAGAAGCACAGGGCGTATGCGCTGCAGTGGCTCGGACTGGCGCTGGTGATGCTGGTGGGCGGGCTGGTGCTGACAAGGAGGTTGTCCCCATGAACAGATGGTCAAGATGGAAGGTGCCTGCCCTCTTTGCGCTGGTGATCCTGCTGCCGGTGTTGTTGGCGGCGCTGATCCTGCGCCAGGGCTGGTATGAGCCCGGTACCCGCAGCAAGGGGCAGTGGCTGAGCCGGGACATCTATCTGTTGCAACCGCTTCCCTCGAGTCAGGTCAAATGGCGACTGGTGTACCTGGAGGCCGTGCGCTGTGAGGCCGAATGCCGGCAGGTGCCGGTCTTGATGCAGCGGATCCGGAGCGCCCTTGGCCGCAACCTGGACAAGCTGGCGCTGGTGCAACTGACCGCCGAGCCCAGACCCGAGGCCCGCGCCGAGATGCAAGCGGGGGATCTGATGCTGGTCGACCCGCAGGGGTTGGCCATACTGCGCTATGAGGTGCCGGCCAGCACGACCGAGTGGCCGCTGTTTGGCAAGGGCGTGCTGTCGGATCTGCAGCAGTTGCTCAAATATCAGCGAGGTGTGCAATGAGAGTGCAGAAGATGCTGGTGTCGGCCGCCATTCTCCTGGCGATGCTGGTCATACTGCTCGGCGCCTATACCCGGCTCACCGATGCCGGACTAGCCTGCCCGGACTGGCCCGGTTGCTACGGTTCCCTGGCCATCCCGCGGTCGGCCCATACCGAGCAGGCCGCCATGCTCTACCCGGACAGTCCGCTGGAACCCCACAAGGCGCGCAGCGAGATGGTGCACCGCTATTTTGCCGGGGCTCTGGGCTGCCTCATCGTTGCCCTGTTCGTGCTGAGCTGGCGCAGCCGGCCGCGCCTGCGCCAGATTGCCGGCGGCTTGCTCATGCTGGTGATCGGGCAGGCGGCACTGGGTATGTGGACTGTGACGCTGGCCTTGCATCCTCTGGTGGTGATGACCCACCTGCTTGGAGGATTCGCGCTGCTGACCCTGCTGTGGCTCTATCGGATGGAGTTGACGAGCGAGAGCCGCCCCGTCCTCTGCGGGCAGGGCCTGCCCTGGCTGGGCGGTCTGGCCTGCGGCGTGCTGCTGGTGCAGATAGCACTGGGGGGCTGGACCTCGGCCAACTATGCCGCCATGGCCTGTGTCGATCTGCCGGTCTGCCAGGCGGGCTGGCAGCAGCAGCTGGATTGGCAGGCCGCCTTCCACCTGCCGCTGGGTCATGCCAGCTACGAGTTTGGTGTGCTGGGCAAGGAGGCACGCCAGACCATTCACATCGCCCATCGTCTCGGTGCCCTGGTGACGGCCCTGCTGGTCGGCACCTTCGCGCTGGGGCTGATACGCCAGGGAGCGCCCCTGCGTCCCCTGGGGGGGCTCTTGCTGGCCCTGCTGCTGGTGCAGCTGGCGTTGGGGGTCGCCAACATCCACCTGGCCCTGCCGCTAGCCAACGCCCTCGCCCATAACCTGGTGGCGGCCCATCTGCTGGTGTGCTGCGTGTTGGCGCGCCGGGCTCTTTCCCGAGCCCCCTTCTCACCGTTGTGCTCGCCCGAGGCGATCAGGAGTCAGACATGAACGACAAGTCATTGAGCCAGAGGGGCGATCCCCGACTGCTGCGGGACTATTACCAGCTGACCAAGCCCAGGGTGGTGGCCTTGCTGCTGCTGACGGCCTGGGTCGGCATGCTGCTGGCCGAGCCGACGGTCGCCTCGCTGGATCGCATGATGCTGGGCCTGGTGGGAATCGGGTTGTTGGCGGCAGCGGCGGCGGCCATGAACCATACCCTGGATCGCGGCATCGACGCCCAGATGCGCAGGACGCGCTGGCGCCCGGTCGCCAGAGGGCGGATCGGGTCGCGGCAGGCGATGACCTTTGCACTCTGGCTGGCCCTGCTGGGCTTTGTCCTGCTCTATTGGGGAGTGAACCCGCTGACCGCCTGGCTGACCCTGGCCAGCCTGTTTGGTTACGCGGTGGTTTACACCCTGTTGCTGAAGCGGGCCACGCCGCAGAATATCGTCATCGGCGGGCTGGCGGGGGCCATGCCGCCTCTGCTGGGCTGGACCAGCATCACAGGGCAGCTCTCGGCCGAGCCCTGGCTGCTGGTGATGATCGTCTTCGCCTGGACGCCGCCCCACTTCTGGTCGCTGGCGATCCACAGGCGCGATGAGTATGCCGGTGCCAACATTCCCATGTTGCCGGTCACCCACGGCATAGAGTTCACCAAGACGGCGATCCTGTTCTACCTGCTGATCCTGAGCCTGATCTGCCTGCTGCCCTACCTGATCGGTATGTCGGGTCTGCTCTACCTGATCGGCAGTCTGACGCTGAACCTGCTGTTCTGCTGGCATGCATGGCTATTGAAGTTTTCGGATCGGCCCGGTCAGGCGATGCGTACCTTCCGCTTCTCCATCTACCACCTGATGCTGCTGTTCGGCCTGCTGATCCTGGATCATCACTGGCTATGGCGACTGTCATAAGGAGTGGAGGTTGTGTCTGGGGGATGTCGGGCTGAGGTGAGGATGGGAATGCGGATCCATGCAGCAAGGCTGGCCCCGGGGCCAGCCTTGTCGTTTGTCAGAGCTTGACCATGATGTGGCGCGGCACGGTGTAGTCCTCCAGCGCGTAGAGGGAGAGATCCTTGCCGTAGCCGGACATCTTCATGCCGCCGTGGGGCATCTCTGAGCAGAGCATGAAGTGGGTGTTGATCCAGGTGCAGCCATATTGCAGGTGGCTGGCCACCTTGCTGGCGAGGCCGAGATCCCGGGTCCAGACCGAGGAGGCAAGGCCATAGTCCGAGTCGTTGGCCCACTGTACCACCTGCTCGGCGTCGTTGAAGCGGGTCACCGAGACCACGGGGCCGAACACCTCGCGCCGCACTATCTCATCCTCCTGGCGGGCGCCGACGATCAGGGTCGGCTCGAAGAAGAAGCCGTTGCCGGGGCGGATCTTGCCGCCAGCCGTGACCTCCACATGGCCGCTGCTCACCGCCCGCTCCACGAAGCTGGCGACTCTGTTGCGCTGCCGGTCCGAGATGAGTGGCCCCATCTCCACCCCTTCCTCGCGCTGGCTGCCCACCTTGATGGAGGCCACGGCCTCGGTCATGGCGGTGACGAACTTGTCGTAGATCTTGCCCTGGGCGTAGATGCGGCAGGCGGCGGTGCAGTCCTGACCGGCGTTGTAGAAGCCGAAGGTGCGAATGCCGGCCACCACGGCCTCCAGATCCGCGTCGTCGAAGATGATGACAGGCGCCTTGCCCCCCAGCTCAAGGTGGGTGCGCTTCATAGTGCGGGCGGCGCTTTGCAGGATCTTCTGGCCGGTGGCGATATCGCCGGTCAGCGACACCATGCGCACCAGCGGGTGCTCCACCAGCGGCGCCCCCACGCTCTCGCCCCGGCCACAGATGACGTTGATGACGCCGCGGGGGAAGATCTCGCTGGCGAGCTCGGCCAGGCGCAGGGCGGTGAGCGGGGTCTGCTCCGAGGGCTTGAGCACCACGGTATTGCCGGCGGCGAGTACCGGCGCCATCTTCCAGGCGGCCATCATCAGCGGGTAGTTCCAGGGCGCTATGCTGCCCACCACACCGATGGGATCCCGGCGGATCATGCTGGTGTGGCCCTCTATGTACTCCCCGGCCAGCGGCCCTTGCAGGCAGCGGGCCGCCCCGGCGAAGAAGCGGAAGCAGTCCACCACCGCCGGCAGCTCGTCATTGAGCACCGCCATATAGGGCTTGCCGCAGTTGAGAGATTCGAGCGCCGCGAACTCCTCGGCGTGACGCTCTATGGCATCGGCGAGGCGCAGCAGCAGGTTGCTGCGCTGGGCCGGGGTGGTGCGGCTCCACTGGGCGAAGGCGCGCTGGGCCCCGTTCACCGCCCGGCTGACCTGCTCGAACGAGGCTTCAGGCACCGAGGCGAGCAGCTCGCCGGTGGCCGGGTTGAGGATGGGCTCGGCCTGGCCATCACCGGTGACAAACTGGCCGTCGATCAAGAGTTGGGTAGAGAGCTTCATGTTGCATCCTTGCGCAGGCGTTGAGTCATCACTTGCCACTGCCGGCGACGTCCTGGCCGTCGCGGGTGAGGTAGTAGGCAAGCAGAATGGGGATAGTGGTGAAGGCCACTATGATGAGGGCCACCACGTTGGTGACAGGCCGATCGCGGGGGCGGATCAGCTCCTGATACATCCAGATGGGCAGCGTGGTCTGCTGGCCCGCGGTGAAGGTGGTGACTATCACCTCGTCAAAGCTCAGCGCGAAGGCCAGCATACCCCCCGCCAGCAGGGCGGTGGCGAGGTTGGGCAGGATCACATAACGCAGGGTCTGGAAGCCGTCGGCGCCGAGATCCATCGAGGCCTCGATCAGCGACTGGTTGGTGCGGCGAAAGCGCGCAAGGGCGTTGTTGTAGACCACCACCACGCAGAAGGTGGCGTGGCCTATGACTATGGTCCAGAAGCTGAACGGGATCTCCAGCAGGCCATAGGCGGAGCGCAGCGCTATGCCGGTGACTATGCCGGGCAGGGCGATGGGCAGCACCAGCAGCAGCGACACCGCCTCCTGGCCGAAGAAGCGGCTGCGGGCTATGGCCCCCGCCGCCAGGGTGCCGAGCACCATGGCCGCCAGGGTCGCGAGCCCCGCCACCTCCAGCGACAGCTGGATGGCGCGCCACACATCGGGTCTGTTTAGCGTCACCTCGAACCATTTCAGGGTCAGCCCGGGTGGCGGAAACTGGTAGCTCTTGCTCTCGCTGGTGAAGGCATAGAGGAAGATGAACAGGATGGGAATATGCAGGAACAGCAGCCCGCCGATGGCGGCGTACTTGAGCAGGCCGGAGGGGCGCTGACCCTGATCCTGATTCATAGAGGGATTAGAGCGCATCGAAGGCTCCCAAGCGCTTGGCGATGGTGAGGTAGATGGCGATGATCAGGATAGGCACCAGCGAGAAGGCGGCGGCGAACGGCAGATTGCCCGCCGTGCCCTGCTGCATGTAGACCACCTGCCCTATATACATGGTTGAGTTGCCTATGATGCCGGGGATGATGTAGTCCCCGAGCGTCAGGGAGAAGGTGAAGATGGAGCCCGCCACCACCCCCGGCAGCGCCAGCGGCAGGATCAGGGTGCGGAAGGTCTGGGCCGGGGTGGCACCGAGATCGCTGCTCGCCTCGATCAGGGAGCGCGGGATCCGCTCCACCGCCGCCTGGATCGGCAGGATCATGAAGGGCAGCCAGACGTAGACGAACACGATGAAGGTGCCGAGCCGCGAGAACGACAGGGAGGGGCCGCCGATCATGGGCAGGGAGAGGATGCCGTCCAGCAGCCAGTCCAGCCCCAGGCTGTCCGCCAGCCAGCTGATGACCCCCTCCTTGGCCAGGATCAGCTTCCAGGCATAGACCCGCACCAGGTAGCTGGACCAGAGCGGCAGCATGATGCCGAGATAGAACAGGGCCCGGGTCTTGCCGCTGGTGTAGCGCGCCATGTAGTAGGCGATGGGGAAGCCGAGCAGGGCGCAGGCCAGGGTTACGGCAAGCGACATGCCGGCGGTGCGGGCGATGACGTCCAGGTTTTCTGCCCGCAGCAGGGCGACGAAGTTTTGCAGCCCCAGCTCGTGGCGTACCTGGCCGCTGAACTCGTCCAGCCCGAAGAAGGCGTTGGAGAGCAGCATCAGCAGGGAGCCCACATAGATGATGCCGAGCCAGAGCAGGGGTGGGCCGAGCAGTATTCCCAGCAGCAGGCCGGGGCGGCCGTACAGCAGGGTGGAGAGGCGCCGCAGCGGGCGGGGTCTGGTGTGGGTGGTGGCGTGGCTCATGGTCAGGCTCGCACTGTGGGGGAGGCTCATGATTGAGCCCCCGTTTCGGCGGTGCTCAGGCGATGGATCGCCTGCTCCGGCCAGCTGAGGCTGACTTGGGCGCCACGGGCCAGGCGGGCCTGCCCCTCGTTGGGGTGATTGACGATGATCTCGAGCCGTTCCCCCAGGTCGACTCTATAGCGCACGAAGGCACCCAGGTATTCCACCTCACGGATCTCGCCGGACCAGCCGGGGCTACCGGCCTCGCCGAGGCGGATCCGCTCCGGGCGCACCATCATCTGCTGGCTGTCGCCGCACAGCCGCCTGGCCTGCTCCCCCTCGAACAGGTTGACGGTGCCGACGAAGCGGGCGACGAAGGGGGTGGCGGGGGCGTCGTAGACCTGATCCGGGGCGGCGATCTGCTCGATCCTGCCCTGGCTGAAGATGCAGATGCGGTCGCTCATGGAGAGCGCCTCTTGCTGATCGTGGGTGACGAAGATGAAGGTGATGCCGAGCTGGCGCTGCAGCGCCTTGAGTTCGAGCTGCATCTGCTCGCGCAGCTTGAGATCCAGCGCCCCCAGCGGCTCGTCCAGCAGCAGGATGCGCGGCTGATTGATGAGGGCGCGGGCGATGGCGATACGCTGGCGCTGACCGCCTGAGAGCTGGCCCGGCCTGCGGTTACCGACGCCGGGCAGGCGTACCAGCTCCAGCATCTCGTCCACCTTGCGATGGCGCTCCGCCTTGGGCACGCCCCTGATCATCAGGCCGTAGCCGATGTTGTCGCGCACATCCATGTTGGGGAAGAGGGCGTAATCCTGGAACACTGTGTTGAGGTTGCGATCGTAGGGCGGCACCCGGGAGCAGGGCTCGCCGAACAGGCGGATCTCCCCCGCGCTCGGGTATTCGAAGCCGGCGATCATCCGCAGGCAGGTGGTCTTGCCGGAACCGCTCGGGCCCAGCAGGGTAAAGAATTCACCAGAGGGGATCTGGAAGGAGATGTCGTCGACCGCCTTCACCTCGCCGTAGTGGCGGCTGACCCGGTCAAATTGTACGGCTGTCATGGTACATCCTTGTCATCGAACAGGGCCGGGTCTCCACCCGGCCCACAACGGCGTTGTCTCGGCGGGACTCAGCGACCGCCCAGGATGGCGATATAGTCAGACACCCAGCGGTAGTAAGGAACACAGGTACCCTGGCTCTTGCACTGGGATACCGGGGTACGCCAGAAGTGCACCCGATCGAAGTTGTCTATGCCGTTGGTCTTGCAGCCCCCGGCCCCCAACAAGGCGTTGCCCTCGCAGGCGGCGGGCACCACGGGCACAGAGCCGAACCAGGAGGCGAGATCTCCCTGCAGCTTGTTGTTGAGGGAGTGTTCCAGCCACTGGTAGGCACAGGTCAGGTTCTTGGCCTCGCTGTGCACCATGCTGGTGTCAGCCCAGCCGGTGACCCCTTCCTTGGGCACTGTGGTGGCGATGGGTTGCTTGTCGGCGATCAGGGTGTTGGCCTGGAACGGCCAGGAGTCCGAGGCGACCACCCCCTCGTTCTTGAAGTCATCGATCTGGACGAAGGCGTCGTGCCAGTAGCGGCCCACCAGCTGGCGCTGCTTGCGCAGCAGCTCGAGGGAGGCCTTGTACTGATCCTCGTTCAGCTCGTAGGGGTCCTTGATCCCCAGCGCCGGCTGGTGGGTCATCAGATAGAGGGCGGCATCGGCGATGTGGATGGGGCCGTCGAAGGCCTGCACCCGACCCTTGTTGGACTTGCCGTCTGGCAGGGTCTGCTCCTCGAACACCAGGCTCCAGGAGTCGGGCGCCTTGGGGAACACCTTGGTGTTGTACATCAATATGTTGCCACCCCACTGGTAGGGCACGCCGTAGTGCTTGCCTTCCACCGTGTGCCAGGGGGCGCTCTGCAGGCGAGGATCTATCTTGCCATAGCTCGGGATGAGCGCCAGGTTGAGCGCTTGCACCTTGCCGCCGGCGATGAGGCGCAGGCTGGCGTCGCCGGAGGCGGTCACCAGATCGAAGCCCCCCTCGTTCATCAGGGCCACCATCTCGTCCGAGGTGGCGGCCGTCTTGACGCTGACCTTGCAGCCGGTCTCCTTCTCGAAGCCGGTGACCCAGTCGTAGTTCTTGTCGGTCTCGCCGCGCTCGACGTAGCCGGCCCAGGCCACGATGTTGAGCTGGCCTTCACCCTTGCCGAGTTCGGTCGGGGCGGCCTGGGTCTGGCCTGCCAGCAGCGCCGGGATCAGGGCCAGGGTCAGGGGGGTCAGTTTCATCTTGCTCTCCTTGCATCAACTTGAACCATGGCGACGCCACGATGGCATTAACATCCTGTTAACTAGTCATGAGCGTAGGAGAAGCGAGCAGTAATGAGAATTTCAATTTTTAACCGCTCAGGTATCTGCTAAATCGATATCGAGTGCAGATGAATCTGAATTTTCGTGGCGTTCGGGGGAATGCTCCTAGCGGGAGGCCGTCTGGCGGGCCCGCAGCCGGCTCTGATCCCGCACTATGTCGATGAATTCACGGGCGGTCCAACTCAGGTGTGAGCCGCGCCGCCATACCAGGCCGATGTCGATGGCGGGGATGGGTTCCTTGATGGCGCGGGCCTCGACCCGCTCCTGTTCCAGCGACCAGGGGCGGTAGGCGAAGTCCGGCAGCAGGGCGGCGCCTAGCTGGCTGGCCACCAGGCTGCGCACCGCTTCCACCGAGGCGGTGCGCAGCACTATGCGGGGCTGGATGCCGTAGCGGCGCAGGCCAGAGCCGATGATCTGATCCAGCTGATCGGCGGTGAGGGAGATCATGGGCTCCTCGCTCAGCGCCTTGAGGGAGAGGGTCGATTCGGCGCAGAGGGGGTGATTGGCGGCGAGCCAGAGCCTCAGCGGCGAGCGGGTCAGCAGCTCGGTATCGAACGCCTCCTGACGGATGGTGCGGTTGGTCATCAGGATCCCCACATCCACCTCGCCGTTGACGATCTGATGCTCGAGAAACGGCTGCTCGTCCTCCTTCACCTCGATGCGCACCGCCGGGAAGGCGCGTCGGAAGCGGCCGAGCGCCTCCGACAGGTAGTAACCGGCTACCAGCGTGGTTACCCCTATGGTGAGCTGGCCCTGATCCTGCTGTGCCACCGCCTTGAGGGACTGGCCCGCCTCCGTCATGGCGCCCAAGATGCGTCTGGCATGGAGTAGGAACTGGTGACCCTGGGCGGTGAGGCTGACGCCACGGGGGTTGCGCTCGAACAGGGCGGCGCCGAGCTCGGTCTCCAGCTCGCGGATGGCGCTGGTGACCGCCGACTGGGAGATGTGCAGCTCGGCGGCGGCGCGGCTCACCGAGAAGTTGTCGGCCACGGCCACGAAATAGCGGATCTGGCGAAAGGTAAAGTTCATCTGGGCATCCTGCCACGAGCGACGAGGTTGGCTGCCAGCTTAACCTCGAATCCCGTCCAAACAAAAGGCGCCCGCAGGCGCCTTTGTCATTGTTTTTGAATGCTTAGCGAGAACTGGCCGCCTCGATCACCGGGATCCGGTTCACCGCCTTGCCCAGGTAGGCGAGGGTGATGGTCACCAGGATGCAGGTGAAGCTGAGCCACATGTAGGGCAGGTAATCCAGGGTCGCCACCCCCAGCACCCCGGCCATGAAGATGCCGTTGTCGCTCCAGGGCACCATGCCGCAGGTGAGGGTGCCACCGAACTCGGCGTTGCGGGAGAGGTTCTTGCGCTCCAGCCCCAGCCGGTCGTAGTTCTTGGCCATGATCTTGGGGGTCAGGATCAGCGACACATACATGGCCGAGCCGAACACATTGGCCAGGAAGGCGGTGGCTATGGTGTGGCTGGTCAGGCTGCCGACGCTGTTGATGCGCTTCTCGAAGGCGCTGGCGATCACCGCCAGGATGCCGACCTTCTCCAGCAGGCCGCCGAAGCCCAGCCCGAAGATGATGACCGCCACCGAGCCCAGCATGGACTCCATACCGCCGCGGCCCAGGATGTTGTCGATGAAGTCGACCCCCGAGGTGATGGCGAACGGGCTGTAGGCGGAGTGCATGGCCTTTACCGGATCCATGTCCTGGAAGGCGATGGCCCAGATCAGGCCGAGCAGGGCGCCGAAGCTGATCACCGGGAAGGCGGGCTTGCGGTTAGCCAGCAGCCCCAGCACCAGTATCACGGGTACTATGGCCAGCGGGGTGATGTTGAACTGCTTGTCGAGCGCCTCCATCACCAGGTTGACCTGCTCCAGGCTGACGTTGCCCGAGTACTGCATGCCGACCACGGTGAACAGGGCCGCCGTGATGACATAGGAGAACAGGCTGATGGGCAGCATGCCCTTGATGTGCTCCACCACGTCGACGTTGGACATGGTGGAGGCCAGCACCACGGAGTCGGAGAGCGGGGAGAGCTTGTCACCAAAATAGACGCCGGAGAGCACGGCGCCGGCCACCAGTGGCGCAGGCACGCCCAGGCTGTGGCCTATGCCCATCATGGCGATGCCGGCGGTGGCCGCCGAGCCCCAGGAGGTGCCGGTGGCAAGGGAGGTGAGAGAGCAGATGATCAGGGTCGCCAGCAGGAAGATGGACGGGTGTATCACCTTGAGCCCGAAGTAGATGATGCTGGGGACTATGCCGCCCGCGATCCAGGTGCCGACCAGGGCACCGACGGAGACCAGTATCAGGATGGCGCCCATGCCCTTGGCGACACCGTCGACGGCGGCCTGCTCCAAGGATTTGTAATCATGGCCGAGCCGGATGCCGAGTCCCATGATGACGAACCAGGCGATGAACAGTGCCAACTGGATTGGCAAGTCGAGCACGCTGGTGAAGGAGAAGGCCAGGGCCAGGAA
This sequence comes from Aeromonas encheleia, assembly GCF_900637545.1. Lineage (NCBI taxonomy): Bacteria > Pseudomonadati > Pseudomonadota > Gammaproteobacteria > Aeromonadales > Aeromonadaceae > Aeromonas > Aeromonas encheleia. Next base: position 3,989,774 of record NZ_LR134376.1, on the reverse strand, counting down.
AATGGCCAGGCAGGCAAACACCTGTGGCATGTTAGGCAGTCGAATGTGGTTATGTTGGTTTTGCATAGATACTTCCTAAACTCTTGCTCGCCAAGGTCGCTCCCTCTCGTCCTGTGGATACTTGTATCCCGAGGGGGCAACCCAAAAAGAGGCCGCAATCTACCACAAACTCAGGGTCTAAAATCCCAACACATTTAGCAAAAATGCAGTTTTGATTGAAAAACTTACAAATTAGTTGATCTCATGACCCATTTTTGAGTGCCCTGTTTGCCCCGATGAGACATCCGACGCCGATAGAAAAGTCCGATAGCACTATGCTAAAATACAAATGATAATCGTTATCGAATGATGCGAAAGGGATGTTCACCATGATCTGGATAGTGAGGTGCCTGCTGTTGGCGGGCTTGCTGGCGGTACTGGGCTGGGGTCAGGACAAGGCGTACGGGGTATGGAGTCTGGGCTTTCTGCTGGCGGCCTGGATCATGTTGGAACCCAAACTGAGGCCGGTGCTGATCCTGCTGCCAGTCGCCGGCATGACTGGGGTCGTGGCCTTGCTCTGGCAGCAGTCCTGGTCCTAGTCAGCGAGAGGGAACTGCCTGGATTTTCTCGTGCGCCAGTCGAAGCGAGACGATGACCTTCTGCTCCATCTCGGTGCGCTGGGCCTCGGTCATGAAGTAGATCATGTCGACGTTGTGGCGGATGTAGTGAGAGGGGAGCTGGTTCAGGGTCAGGCAGCAGAGATCGGCCAGCTGGTGGGGGCTCAGCGTCTGACTCAGTCCCTGTTTCTCTATCTCCTTGAGCACCAGCTGCTCATAGAAGTTGTGAATGTCGGTATCCAGGATCATCGGGCGTCCTTGTTGATGGTGTTGGACTAGCCAGAGCATAGCCATGGCGAGGCCAAAAACAAAAGGCCCATCACTTGCGTGATGGGCCTTTTGCATAATAGATGGTGCGAAGAGAGGGACTCGAACCCTCACATCCGTGGGACACTAACACCTGAAGCTAGCGCGTCTACCAATTCCGCCACCTTCGCACACTGTTTTTTTCTCCAGCTTATTTTTAAATGCGGTTGGAACGCATCGCTCTGTTTTTACATGTCAGAATCATGGTGCGAAGAGAGGGACTCGAACCCTCACACCCAGGGGGCACTAACACCTGAAGCTAGCGCGTCTACCAATTCCGCCACCTTCGCACATTGGGTTATCAGTCTGGATTTACATGCTGTCCGATAAAAGCATGGTGCGAAGAGAGGGACTCGAACCCTCACATCCGTGGGACACTAACACCTGAAGCTAGCGCGTCTACCAATTCCGCCACCTTCGCACATTGGGTTATCAGTCTGGATTTACATGCTGTCCGATAAAAGCATGGTGCGAAGAGAGGGACTCGAACCCTCACATCCGTGGGACACTAACACCTGAAGCTAGCGCGTCTACCAATTCCGCCACCTTCGCACATTGGGTCATCAATCTTATTTTACATGCCACCGATGAAGCATGTTGCAGTATGGTGCGAAGAGAGGGACTCGAACCCTCACATCCGTGGGACACTAACACCTGAAGCTAGCGCGTCTACCAATTCCGCCACCTTCGCATCACTGCGGTGGGGGATTTTATAGAGTTTTGGGGGGGCGTCAACAGCCAAAGGTGACTTTTTTCGCTGTTGACGGGTAAAGCCGTGTTAAGGGCACAAAACTTCAGCAAATCAGCGTCGAGCAGGGGCCAGTGCATCCCGGTACATCTGTTCGTACTGGGTCACCGAGTCCGCCCAGTTGAAGCGGGTGTGCATGGCATTGCGCTGCACCTGGGCGAAACGCACGGGATCCTGCAGGTAATGGAGCAGGCTGCGGCGCATGGCATCGAGCAGGGTGCTGGCGGTGGGATCGTTGAAGCAGAAACCGGTGGCCAGTGCAGGATCGGCCGCCCAGTCCACCACTGTGTCTTTCAGGCCGCCGACCGCCCGCACCAGCGGCAGGGTGCCGTAGGCGAGGCTGTACATCTGGTTGAGGCCGCAGGGCTCAAACAGGGAGGGCATCAGGAAGAAGTCGGCACCGGCCTCCACCAGGTGGGCCAGCCGATCGTCATAGGCGTTGATGAAGGCGAACTTGTCCGGGTGTTGCGCGGCTATGGCTTGCAGCTGGGCGGCGAGGGAGGGATCACCAGAACCCACGATCACCATCTGCACCTGGTGTTGCAGGAACTTGTCCAGGGTCGGGATCAGCAGGTGCACCCCTTTCTGCTCGGTCAGGCGGCACACCATGCCATAGATGGGCAGCTCGGCGACGGGCAGGCCGGTCTCCTGCTGCAGGGTCCGCTTGCAGACGGCTTTGCCGGCGAGGTTGTCGCCATCATAGGTGGCGGGCAGCAGCTCATCGAACGCCGGATCCCAATCCTGATAGTCGCAGCCGTTGAGAATGCCGCGCAGGTCGGCCGCCCGCTGCTGGAACACGCTGGCCATGCCGTGGGCACCCAGGTGGGTCAGCAGCTCGCTGGCGTAGTTGGGGCTGACCGCATTGATCTTGTCGGCATAGAGCACCCCGCACTTGAGCAGGTTGATGTGACCGTAGTCGTAGCTGATGCGCTGCTCGTAGTCGGTGATCTCGGGCACGGCCCAGAACTGCGGGCGATCGAACACCCCCTGAAAGGCCGCATTATGGATGCTGATCACCGAGCGGGTGTGCTGAAAGAAGGGGTTATGAGCGTGCCGGGTCTTGAGCAACAGCGGCAGCAGGCCGGTATGCCAGTCGTTGCAGTGCGCTATGTCGGGGGCGAAGTCGAGCTGCTCGCAGGCGTGCAGGGCCGCCGCCGCCAGGAAGGCGAAACGCTCGCCGTTGTCGGGATAGGCCTGGTTGTTCTCGGCATAGAGCTGGGGCCGCTCGAAATATTGCGGGCAGTCGAGCAGGTAGACACAGATCCCGTCCAGCTCCAGCTGATAGATGCGGTAGCTGATATCGGCCCTGTCCGGCGGGGTCGGCAGCCAGCGCGAGGCGATCAGCTTGGCCTCGTCCCGGCGCTTGAGTGTCTTGTAGAAGGGCAGGATGATGCGGACGTCGTGGCCCTGTCGGGCCAGATACAGTGGCAGGGCTCTGGCCACATCCGCCAGGCCCCCGGTCTTCACCAGCCCCTCAACCTCCGAGGCAACAAATAGGATTTTCAGTGGGTTAATAGCCAACTCTTGCTCCCTTAGGTACCACGACGATACCGCCTTCGGATACGGTAAACCTCTCTCGATCATGGTCCAGATTCTCACCGATCACGGTGCCGGGTGCAATTTCAACGTTTTTATCGATGATGGCGCGTCGAATTGAGCAGCCCTCACCTATCTTCACATCCCCCAACAGCACGGATTCGCTGATGTGGCTGCAGGGCCCTATGTTGCAGCTGAACCCCAGGATGGAACGCTGGATCTGGCTGCCCTGGATGAAACACCCGCCGGCGATCAGGGAGTTGGCGATCTTGACCTTGCACTCATCGGTGTCGATGAAGGTGGCGGGCGGCAGGGGAGGATAATGGGTGTGCAGCGGCCACTTGCGGTTGTAGAGCGAGAAGGGGGCGTCGTCGGCGACCAGGTCCATGTGCGCCTGCCAGTAAGAGTCAAGCGTGCCCACGTCACGCCAGTAGACATTGGGCTTCTCGCCCGGGATCACGTTGGTGCTGTAGTCGTAGACATAGACAGGGGTGCGCGGGTAGAGGCTGGGGATGATGTCCTTGCCGAAGTCGTGGCTGGAGTTTTCCTCGGCGGCATCCCGCTTCAGCTCGCGGTAGAGGGTCTCGGTCTCGAAGATGTAGTTGCCCATGGAGACCAGGGCCTGGCTCGGATCCCCGGGGATGTGCTTGGGATGCTTGGGCTTCTCTTCGAAGCCGATCATCCGCCCCTCCTGATCCACCTCGATCACCCCGAAGGCGCTTGCCTCCGCGATGGGCATCCGCAGCGCCGCCACCGTCATGGCGGCGGCCTTCTGCTTGTGGAAGGTGACCATCTGGCTCACGTCCATCTTGTAGATGTGATCGGAGCCAAAGATGCAGACGTGCTCGGGATCCGAGGTCTCGATGAAGCGCAGGTTCTGATAGATGGCGTCTGCCGTGCCGTCATACCAGCGCTTGCCCATCCGCATCTGGGCCGGAATGGGGTCGATGAAGCGGTCGGTGATGCCGACGATGTTCCAGCCCTTCTTCATGTGCAGGTAGAGGGACTGGGACTTGAACTGGGTGAGCACATAGATGCGCAGGAAGTCGGCGTTGACGAAGTTGTTGAGGACGAAGTCGATCAAGCGATAACTGCCGCCAAAGGGCACAGAAGGCTTGCTGCGAGTGGTGGTCAACGGCTGGAGGCGAGTGCCTTCTCCCCCTGCCAGAATCATGGTCAATATGCCTGCCATCTTCTCTATCTCCCTGCTTGAAAAGGTTTTCAACTTGCTGCAAAAAAACACCCCTAAAGGGGTGGAAATCGTTTTCCTGATACCTTATCAGATCCCATCTGGCACTCTCTACTGGTTTTATTACAACAGTTAGACTTATTTACGCTTTGCTCAGATACACCCTGAATTTGGCATCACTGCCGATCACCTCGGTCCGTTTGAAGTGCGTATCCAGTATAGGTTGGTATCGCAGGAAGGCATTGGCGACTATGGTCAGGGAGCCGTTGGCGGTCAGGAAGGCCGGTGCCTCGGCCAGGAAGGTTTCGGTGGCGGCATAGAAGGTCTTGAGCCCGGCATGGAAGGGGGGGTTCGAGACGATATGTTGGAATTTTTCGGCAATATTCGAATAGACATCGGAGGCATAGACCTGTCCCTGCAGGCCGTTGACGGCCAGGGTACGGCGGCTGGATTCCAGCGCAAGGGCACTGATGTCCACCATGCTGATGGTCAACTCGGGATTGCGCTTGGCCAGCACCGAGCCGATGACGCCGGCACCACAGCCGAAGTCGAGCAGCTTGCCCCGCATGGGGGGCAGGCTGGCCAGCAGCATCTGGCTGCCGAGATCCAGCCCGTCGGCGCTGAACACCCCGGGCAGGGCCATGACGGTCAGATCCGTTGCCCCGGCCCGGCACTCATAGCGACTGAACCAGGCGTCCAGCTCGAACGGGGCGACCGGTTTGCCGAGCTCGGCATGATAGAGGGAGCAGCGGCGGGCGGAGTCCCGCTTGACGGGCCGGTCGCCATAGGGCGCCAGCAGCTTGTCGGCCCCGTTGATGCCGCCGCGATTCTCACCCGCCAGCAGCAGATCGGCACCCGCCTCCAGCAAGGGGGTCATCATGGCCAGTAGGTACTGCGCCTCGGCCTTGGCCTTGGGCATCAGCAGCAGCAGGGCATCGAAGCGGGGAGCGCCGCCGAGCTGGTGATCGAACAGTATGTTGTCACCCAGGGCGGCCTGCTGGCTGAGGTAGTAGCAATAATCCGTCGTGAAGACCGTCAGGCTAGCGGTCAGTTCGGCCAGCTGGCGAGGATAGTCATCCTCCAGGGCGCCGCAGATCAATAGCCGCTTGCCGACAAAGAGGGCTTGGTTACGTTCCAGCATCTGGCTGACGGCACTGATAGGACGGCTCATTGGGTCTCTCCACGCAATTTTGGGCGGCCATTATACATGGCCGCTTTCGCCTTGACATTTATGCCGTGTTCCCGAAATATGCCAAGACACCTTATTTACCCAGAGATGATGCAATGCGGCTGCGCGTATCGAAACGAAAGCATAAACAAAGCCTGACCCCCGGGCCTGCTGACGTGCGCGCGTAACCTCTCATCCCTGAGACGATTCCAGCCCCGGTAGCGACCCCAGTACCGGGGCTTTTTATTGGCCAATCCATACGTTTAGGAGAAGGAAATCCCATGTTTCAAGGTTCGATAGTTGCCCTGATCACCCCATTTCGTCAGGGCCAGCTGGATGAGGCCGCACTGGCTCGTCTGGTGGAGTGGCACATAGAGCAGGGGACGCACGGCATAGTGCCGGTCGGCACCACGGGGGAGAGCCCGACCCTGACCCACGATGAGCACTGCCGGGTGGTGGAGCTCGTGGTCAAGCAGGTGGCGGGACGCGTGCCTGTCATCGCCGGTGCCGGCTCCAACAACCCGGTCGAGGCGATCGAGTATACCCTGCATGCCGAACGGGCCGGGGCGGATGCCACCCTGCACGTGGCCGGTTACTACAATCGCCCCAACCAGGAAGGACTGTTCCACCACTTCAAGGCGGTCCATGACGCCACCAGCAAGCCGATCATCGTCTACAACATACCGCCGCGCGCCATCGTCGACGTGCAACCGGCGACCCTGGCCCGGCTGGCCGAGTTGCCGCGCATCGCCGGGGTGAAGGATGCCACCGGTGATCTGGCCCGTCCCTGGATTGAGCGTCAGCTGATCAAGACGCCATTTGCCTGGCTCTCCGGCGAGGATGCCACCGCCGTGGCCTACAACATCGGTGGTGGCCAGGGTTGCATCTCGGTGACCGCCAACGTGGCCCCCAAGCTGGTGGCCGAGGTGCAGAACCTGACCCTGGCCGGTGACTGGCAGGCGGCGCGCGAGCTGCAGGACAAGTTGATCCCGCTGCATCAGGCCATGTTCGCCGAGCCCAGCCCGGCCGGCGCCAAGTACGCCGTCTCCCTGCTGGGTCTGTGCAGCGAGGAGTGCCGTCTGCCGGTGATGCCGCTGTCGGACGCGACCCGCGCCCGCATCCGCGAGGCCATGCAGGCCTTGAACTTGTTGTAAAACTGGGCTCTGGATCGCGCTTTTGAGTGTCAGGTCAGTTAATGGCCAGGCTTTGCCGATATACTCGCTTGGATACAACCAAGGATGAGCAGGCATGCAGGAATGGGATCCGGAGCACTTCACCAGTTTTGAACACCTCTGTGAAGTGACGCTGGCGGCGGTCAGAGAAAAGACCGAAGCCGAGCAGATCTACCTGTGGCTGCGGGCACCCACGCCCCAGCTCTACTGCTACCGGCCCGAGCTGGGGCTGCTCTGCCTGAATGCCGACTCGCCCGTCTCCCTCGATCTCCCAATCCTCTTCATCGAACGTTCCCTCGATCTCGGCCAACTGCTGGTGGAGCAGATAGCTCCCACCAAGGCGGTCTGGGACAGCGTCGAGCCGGAAGCTCCCCGTTTGCGTGCCTGCTTCCCACTCAAGCGTCACCAGGGGCTGGAGGCCGTGCTCTATCTGGAGACCCGGCGCCGCCTCGATCGCCTGCCGCGGCGCCAGCAGCAGAGCATCCAGCTGCTGATGCACTACCTCGCCGCCGAGCTGGAGAGCAGGCGGCTGGCCGGTCAGGTCGATCTGGAGCGGGATCAACGGCGGCACACCCAGGCCGATCTCGTCCGCAGCCAGGCCCTGCAGGACTCCTTCCTCAGCATGTTGCAGGCGCTGCATCAGGTGGGGGTCAAGCTCTCCAGCTGCGACAGCGAGGAGCGGCTGCTGCACGATGCGGTGGCGCTGGCACGGCAGGAACTGCAGTTCGATCGTATCGCCATCTTCTTGATCGACAAGGAATTCAAGACCATGCACGGCACCTGGGGCACCAACGAGGCGGGTGAGCTCATCGATGAGCACCACTTTGTCAGCCCCATTCCGGAGCATCCCACCGTGCAGGAGGCGCTGCGCCGCAAGGATTATGTGCTGGTGCTGGAGGATGCCCCGCTCTATTACGAGAAGCAGGTGGTGGGGCGCGGCTGGAATGCCATGGTGTCGTTGTGGGACGGCACTACCCCGATCGGCTGGATCGCCGCCGACAACCTGCTCTGGCGCCGCCCGCTCAAGACCTACCAGAGCGAGATCTTCAAACAGTATGCCGCCGTGCTCTCCCAACTGCTGATCCGCCAGCGCACCCAGGCCAAGCTGGAGCATTTCAACCGGGAGCTGGAGCTCAGGGTGTGGGAACGGACCCGGCAACTGGCCGATACCAACCGGGAGCTGGAGGAGGCGAACCGGCGGCTCTCCCTGCTGTCGCTGGAAGATTCCCTGACCGGGATCGCCAACCGCCGGCAGTGGGACATCACCATGGAGCGGGAGTGGGAGCGGGCTCGCCGCCATCAGGGGGTATTGGCGGTGCTGATGATCGACGTGGATGAGTTCAAGTCCTACAACGATCACTTCGGCCACGGCAAGGGGGATCGATGTCTGCAACAGGTGGCGGCCCTGCTGCAGGAGACTGAGCGGCGCCGAACCAACCTGGTGGCCCGCTATGGTGGCGAGGAGTTCGTCATCCTGCTGTGCGCCCCGCAGGCGGGGGAGGCGGAGCGGCTGGCGGAGCAGATCCACCAGGGGCTCGAGCGGTTGCAGATCGCGCATCCGGCCTCCCGAGTGGCGGCGACGCTCACGGTCAGCATCGGCTTCAGCTATCTGATCCCCTCATCGGACAAGGGCTGGCAGACGCTGACCGAGCAGGCGGATCGGGCGCTCTATGATGCCAAGTCACAGGGACGGGCCTGCACCCTGGCCTATCGCTGAGCCCTCAGGCCTACCTCCTTTATCGCAGCCCTCAGCCCGCTCACGGCGAGCGGTTGGGTCCGCCACCAGCCAGAAATGTGGGAGCAAGCGTTTCCCGTCATCTGGCTCATGGCGATGAGGTGCGGCTCTGGCTAGAATGGGGGCCCATTTTCACAAGACAGATCCTGCACCATGACCCTATCCGGATTTCAAGGCCTGGTTTTCGACCTCGACGGTACCCTGGTGGACTCCATGCCGTTGCACCTGGCCGCCTGGGAGCACTGCGCCCGCGAGTTTGGCTTCCAGTTCGATGCCGACTGGTTCTATGAGCTGGGTGGCATGCCCAGCCGCAAGATCGCGCTGCTGGTGGCCGAGGTGCAGCAAATAGCGCTGGATCCGCTGATCGTGACCCGCTGCAAGACGGAGCATTACGTGGCCAATCTGCACAAGGCGACCCCCTTCCCGGCCATGCTGGAGCTGGTCAAGCGTTATCACGGCCGGATCCCCATGGGGATAGGCACGGGCTCTCCCCGCGCAAACGCCGAGGCCGTGCTGCGCAACACCGGACTGGATCGCTACTTCCCCGTGGTGGTCACCGCCGATGACGTGGATCTGCATAAACCTCATCCGGACACCTTCCTGCTGGTGGCACGGCGACTCGGGGTCGAGCCTGGCAGCTGTCTGGTGTTCGAGGATACGGGCATAGGTGCCCAGGCCGGTGAGGCCGCAGGGATGCAGGTTTGCATGATCAGGGAAGGAGAGCCGGTCGGCCTGAGCTACTGAGTGGATGGGGCTATTGCCCGGTCAAGGCATGGAAAAAGTCCACTCTCATACGGGACAGGCGATAAACATGAGAGTGGACATGCGCTTCGTCACTGGCTGACGTAGCGAGGGGGCTGGCTCAGGATGGCAAGGAAGTAAGCATCACTGCTCGCTGCTGCCGCCCTGATTGTCGTCATAGCGACTCGGGGCGCCATGGGGGCGCGGCGCCATGGAGACGCGTGGCTTGCGAGCCCGCTGGATGCTGACCGCCGGGCGACCGGAGTGCATGGCGATGGTGGAGATCTTGGCCTTGTAGACCAGTTGCTGGTTGCCATGGGCATCGGTCAGCAGCACGCTGTACTGATCGAAGCCGCTGATGGTCCCTTCCAGCTTGATGCCGCTCACCAGGAAGATGGCGACCTGACTGCGGTTCTTGCGTAACCAGTTAAGGGCAGAATCTTGCCCGTTCCCAAGGGAGAAGGCTTGCTCAATCGTAGAGTAGCTTGGGGATTCAGTTGTCATAAATTATTGTCCCGCGGAAAAAAAGTGGCGTTTGATTGTGCTAAATGGCCACTGGCTTGTCAAAGTCATTCTCTACCCCGCCACGAAAGCGCCGGTGAACAGGGCTGGATGTGCGGGTACTTTAGCAAAACGGCAGATAAATATGCCCCTTTGAGCCCTTGATGCCGGGCCGAACTGGTTCAAACGCCACCTTTGCTCCGTAGTGCAGTATTGGCATGTATCTCGCGGCGCTTAAGGTTCTGTACATGAACAGGGCTGGTGGTTAATGGCGGTGGCTGCAATAATTGGCGCCTCTGGCCGTTTGCGGCCTCATGCTGGGGTCCTATCTTGCATCCGGTTTCACACCAATACCCAATCACCTATACCCACGACGCGACGGCCTGCGAAGAGTGCGACCTGCTGGTGCCGGCGACCACGCTGGCGGTGGGGGAGGCGAGTGCCTGCCCGCGCTGTGGTCATACCCTGAGTCAGCATCTGCCACAGCAGGAGCGCAGGCCGCTGGCCTATGGCTTCGCTGCCCTCATCATGTTCGGGCTCTCCAACGCCTTCACCTTCATGTCGTTCTCATCCCACGGGGTGGGGCAGGAGATGACCTTCCTGCAGTGCATCACCACCCTGGTGGCGCAGGGCTACCTGTTTCTGGGGGCCGTGCTGAGCCTGACCCTGATCGGCCTGCCGCTGGTCTATGTCGGCTCCATCATGCTGGTGCTGTGGCGCCTAGATAAAGAGATGCACAGCAATGCCCTGCGCTCCCTCGGCCGCCTGCTGTGCCGGATCAAGCCCTGGTTGATGGTGGATGTCTTCCTGATCGGGGTGCTCATCTCGCTGGTCAAGCTGATGGGCATGGCGGATATCAAGATGGGGCTGTCGTTCTGGGCCTTCGTTGGCTACACCCTGCTGCTCATCAAGATGATCTCGTCGCTGGATCGGATGTGGCTGTGGCAGCGGTTGTTTGGCCCGACCGAGGCGCGGGAGCTGGATCCCGAGGCCGGTGCCATGGAGTCCGGGCTGGTGGGCTGCCACATCTGCGGCGCCCTGAGCGACGCCGATGCCGACACCTGCTCCCGTTGTGGCGACCGTCTGCATCAGCGCAAGCCCGGTGGCCTCAACCGCACCTGGGCGCTGCTCATCACCTCGGTGATCCTCTATGTCCCCGCCAACCTCTATCCCATCATGGACACCGTCTTCCTGGGGGACGACAGCCCCTCGACCATTTTGGGCGGGGTGATTTTGCTGTGGGGCATGGGCTCCTATCCTATCGCCGCCATCATCTTCATCGCCAGCGTGGTGGTGCCGCTGGTGAAGATCCTGGCGCTGCTGTGGCTCTGTTACATGGTGCAGCGCGGTCAGGGTGACTCGCCGCTGCGCAAGCTGAAGCTCTATCGCATGACCGAATTTGTGGGGCGCTGGTCGATGATCGACGTCTTCGTGGTGGCCATATTGGCAGGCCTCATCCGGCTCGATAATCTGATGACCATTTATCCGGGCCCCGCGGCCGTCGCCTTTGCCGGGGTAGTGTTGATCACCATGGTGGCCGCCATGAGTTTCGATTCCCGCCTGATCTGGGATTTACAACAAGGAGAACGCGAACGTGAGTGAGCGTAAGAAAAGGTGGAAACCCGGCTCGGACTTCCTGAGCTCGGCCGCCGCTATCTGGATGGTGCCCATGCTGGCCCTGTTCATCGGAGCCTGGATGCTGTTCCAGCATTGGTATTCGCAGGGCCCCAGCTTCACCCTGACCGTGGCCACCGCCGAGGGCATAGTGGCGGGCAAGACGGTGATCCGTTCCCGCGAGGTGGAGGTGGGCCGCATCGAGGCGGTGGAGCTCAGCAAGGATTACAGCCATGCCGTGCTGAAGGCCCGCCTGACCAATGGCGCGGCCGGCATGCTCAAGAAGGACAGCCAGTTCTGGGTGGTCAAGCCCAGGGTCGGGCGGGAAGGGGTCTCCGGCCTCGGCACCCTGCTCTCCGGCGCCTACATCGAGCTCTCCCCCGGCAAGAAGGGCAGGGCGCGCGGTGAATATGCCATGCTGGACATACCGCCGCTGGCCTCGCTGGATGCCAAGGGGCTGCGGCTCTCCCTCACCAGCCGTGATGCACGGGCACTGGGGGTGGGCTCGCCCATCAGCTACCAGGGCTTCACCATAGGCCAGGTGGAGGAGGCCAAGTTCCTGCCCGAGAAGAGCGAGATGAAGTACCAGCTCTTCATCAATGCCCCCTACGACATCCTGGTGAGCAGCAACTCCCGCTTCTGGCTGACGCCGGGCTTCGAGGTCTCCATGAGCAGCGAGGGGATGAAGGTCAAGATGGACTCGCTGGAGAGCCTGCTCGATGGCGGCATCACCATGGGGCTGCCCCCCGGCTGGACGCCCGGCGAGTCGGTCAAGCAGCAGGATGAGTTCGTCCTGTTCCAGGATGAGGCGAGCGTGCTGGCGGGTAGCCTGGATCAGTTCATCGACTACGTCTTCCTGTTCGAGGGTGACGTGGGTGGCCTGCACCCCGGTGCGGCGGTGCAGTATCGCGGCATCCGGGTCGGCACCGTCATCTCGGCCCCCTATCTCATCGACGACAAGGGCGTGCAGATCTTCCAGAATCGCCAGATCCCCGTGTTGGCGCGGATCGAGGTGCAGCGGCTCTCCCATCGCTATGCCAATGCGGAGAAGGAGCAGTGGCGTGCCCTGTTCAGCAAGCAGTTCAAGGAGGGGCTGAGAGCGACCCTCAAGACCTCCAGTCTGCTGACCGGTGGCAAGGTGGTGGATCTCAACTTCTACCCGGATGCCCCCCCCTATCAGCCGATAAAGCTGGCGGGCTATCAGGTGTTCCCGACCGAGCAGGCCGGGCTGGATCAGATCGAACGCAAGGTGAACCTCATCCTCGACAAGTTCGTCGACATGGACATGAGCACCACCCTGACTCAGGTCAACAGCACTCTGGTGACCCTGGACAAGACGCTCAAGCACATCAAGGCCGTGAGTGCCAATCTGGAGCAGTTCACCGGCCAGAGTGCGACCCAGCAGTTGCCTGTCTCTCTCAACCAGAGTCTCAAGCAGTTGCAGGATACCCTGCAGGCCTATGACGCCAGCTCCCAGACCAATCAGGAGCTGCGCCAATCGGTGCAGTCACTCAATCAGCTGATGGGTGAGTTGCAACCCCTGGTGCATTCATTGAATGAGCAGCCGAGTTCGCTGATCTTCAATCGCGCCCATCCCCAGGATCCTGAGCCCAAGCGAGGAAAATGATGAAGAAACGGATGATGAGCCTGGCCTTGCTGGGCCTGCTGGCGGGTTGTGGTTCGGCCCCCACCGGCCTGCATTACTACTCGCTCGACACGGATGACCAGCTAGCCCCGACCGTGGCGACACAGCCTCAGCACCAGCTGGTGTTGCGTCCCGTGGCCCTGTCGGGGCAGCTGGACAAGGCCAGCCTGGTCTATCAGCTGGCCGGCAACGAGCTGCATTTCGCCGAATACCATCGCTGGGCGGGCTCCCTCGACGGTCAGCTGAACCAGCTGACCCTGAACGGCCTCTCCAGCCGGTTGCCGGGTTGGGTGATACGGCAGGATGGGGCCCGCAAGGGACCCGTCCTGACCATCTCGGTGGAGCGCTTCCAGGGCCGGCACGATGGTCGTGCCGTGTTGAGCGGTCGCTGGCGGCTGCTGACGGAAGAGGGCACTGTGCTGCGGGACATGCCCTTCCAGCAGGTGCGAGTACTGCCTGATGATGGCTACGGGCCGCTGGTCGACGAACTGGGACAGGGTTGGCAACAGCTGCTCGATCAGATCGCGGCGGATCTACGCAAGCGCGCCTGAGTGCCGGATGATGGAATGAAAAACGGGAGGCCTGGGCCTCCCGTTTTGTTATCCATTGCAGATGGGGTGAGGTTATTGCTGAACCTCGGAGACCCCCTGCACCTTGACCTCAACCCGGCGATCCGGGGCCAGGCAGACGATCAGCTCGTTCTTGGTACCGCTGCTGCAGCTGTCGCCGGTGACCGGTGAGCTCTCGCCATGACCTTCCACGTTGACCTTGCCGGCGGGCAGTCCCTTGCCAACCAGATAGTCGGCGACGGTCTGTGCGCGCTGCTCGGACAGCTTCTGGTTATAGGCGTCCGAGCCGAGGCGGTCGGTGTAGCCGATGACGGTGGCCGAGCCATCCTTGGGTCTGGCCGCTTCGATATCGTTGTAGAGGGTATCCAGCGCCTGACCGGCTTCCGGCTTGAGGGTCGCCTTGTTGAAGTCAAACAGCACATCCGAGCTCAGGGTGAACTGCTTGTCGACCACTACGGGTTCCGGTGCCGGTGCCGGGGCGGCGACCGGCATCGCTTCCGCTACCTGACCGAAGCGGTAGACGGCGGCCAGCGAGAGCAGGCCGTTGTCCATGCGCAGGCCGGTGTCGTCACGGCTGCCATAAGGAGAGCTGTACTGGTACTCGAGGCGGGCGGCCCAATCCAGGTTGAAGGCGTATTCGGCACCGAGTGCACCAACGAAGGTGAAGTCGTTGTCACTGTCCAGGTTGTCGCTGCTGGTCCAACCATAGCCGCCACCGATGCGACCATAGAGATCCAGGTTCTCTGCCACCGGGAAGCCAAGCTTCAGGGTCAACTGGGCCAGTTGCGCCTCAACGGAGTCGTTGAAGACGGCGGAATTTCTGGTGCCGTTGTACTTGAGCTTGCCGAGGTAGTCGTAACCCAGCTCGATCCCCAGATTCTGGTTGATCTGGTAACCCCCGAAGACACCGGCGCCCACTTCATCGTCGTCCTTGTCTTCCGTGGAGATGCTGTTGCTCTCGTCGACGCCGTAGAAGTTGGACCAACCCAGTTTGGCACCGCCATACCAGGTATTGTCTTGTCCGGCTGCCTGAGCGTTGGCCGCAAGCAAGCCTGAAACCAGCAAGGTAATCAGTGTTTTGTTCATATGAAGCCTCTGCAATTTTGTTTGTGGGGGAGATCGAACCTTGTGTCGCCTCACCTCATGGGTTGGGCCTGTATCCAGCCGCAACATGTTTAAACGTAGTCACTTTTTTTTGAACTACAAGCAACTGATATAAAACATATTGTGATAACTATGCGCATCATAGTGGAGTTGCGGGGAGAAGGGGTCAGTATGGCTCCGATTTGTGACGGGTGTCATATGGATTGTTCATTTTACAAGCAGGGGGGCAGATCAAAAAAGGCCGACAGTATGTCGGCCCTTCGCATCATGGCGGTATTATTGAGGGATGAATTCGTACTCCTGCTCGATGAAGGCGGCCGCCCGCTCGCTCAGGGCGGCGTGCACGACCGTGGTCGGGTGTACCTGATCCCAGAACATCTTGCCCTCACAGTTGAGCTCGCTGGCGCTGCGACTGGCCATCGGGCTGGCGACGGCCTGGGCCAGCAAGGGGTTGCCGGCGATGGCGAGACGCTCCGGCGGATTGAAGACGGAGAGCTGGCTGTCGGTGCCGGCGCTGCGGGAGGAGAACGGCTTCCACACATAACTCCCACCATAGCAGGCATGCTCGGTGTCGCTCAGGCCGAAGTTTTGCGGCTCGCTCAGCATCTCGGCGAACTGCTTGTCGATCTCGAACAGCTTCACCAGGCCGGTGGGGGCCAGCTGGCGCGCCAGGTTAAGCAGCAGCTGGTTGTGGTAGGCCGAGACATGGCTGGCGGCATCCACCACCTGCTGGCTGCGGGCCGAGGGGTTCTGGCCCAGATCTGGCAGGTTGAACAGCAGGATCTGTTTTGCCCCGTTCAGCACCAGGCGGTTGGCCGAGTCGCTGATGACGTCGCGCACCCGCTTGGCGTCCTGCTCCGTGTTCCAGCCATAGGCCAGATAGTCGTTGGCTCCGACCCAGAGGATCACCAGATCGTCCGGCTTGAAGCTGTCCTTCTCCAGGAACTGGGTGATCTCGTAGTCCAGGTTGTTGATGACCTGATACTTGGGATTCCAGGAGATCTTGTTGTAGGCCACCGCGGTGGCGCCACCCTCCGCCTCGTTGGCGATCTTCAGTCCCGGGAACTGCTGGGGCAGTTGCTCAAGCCAGACAGGCCCGTTGGAGAAGCGGCCCTGGTAGTAGGGCGGGCTGGAGGGGAGATAACCGCGCATCTTGTCGTACATCTTGCCGGTATCGGACAGGCTGTCGCCGAACATCACTATGCGGGAGAAGGCGGGGCGACTCTCGGCGGCCTGCGCCGTCAGCGCGAATAATCCCAATAAACAGACAAACCATTTCTTCATGTCGTTGTTCTCGTTGCGTTTAAGCAGGGGTGCCTGCAGGCTGTTCCTCGATGGGACAACGCGGGCTGGGGACCCGTTTTGCCAGGCTACACGGTATCCAGGCGAATAAAATTCTGCAGCAAGCCATGCCCATTAAATCGATTACGGTCACACTCGACTCCCCCAGATGGGGGACGCTTCACGTTTGTTTCACGCAATCCGAGGCAAGATGCCCTCATACCCCAATGACAGGAGCATGAAAATGAACAAAGCAAGCGTAATAGGTCTGTTGGCCCTGATGTCCGTCTCCTCTTACACCATGGCGGCCTACACAGGCCCGCAGGAGCAGAACAAGGTGTCAGTCGCGCAGTTGAAAGACGTGGCGGATGACCAGTGGGTCACCCTGGAAGGCAAGCTGGTCAAGCATCTTGGCGGCGAGAATTACCTGTTCAAGGACAGCAGTGGCGAGGTGGAAGTGGAGGTGGATCAGAAGGTGTGGCGGGGCACCGAAGTGGGCCCGGACGATCTGATCAGTATCCGTGGCGAGGTTGACCACAGCTGGAACAAGACCGAGGTGGAGGTCGAGAGCCTGGAGAAGGTGGGCGCGGCGGCGCAGAGCCAGGGTGGCTTCATCGCCAAATAAGGCCAATCCCGACACCCGCTGGCTAGATGTGAAGAGGGCGCTTGATATCAAGCGCCCTCTTTCATGCTGTCAGCCTAACCCGCCCGGCTGGCGACGGTGCGCTTGAATCCCTTCTCGGCCTGATTGACCTTGTAGAGGTAGCGGCGCGCTTCCGCCTTGGGGTGTTGCTCGGTCAGCACCTGATAGACCGCCTCGGGGGAGAGCCGGTTGATCATGCCTGGGGCGGCCTTGCGGTTGCTGGAGAAGGTGTTGAGCACCCCGCCGGCGCCGCCGTTGTAGGCGGAGATCACCGCATAGCGACGGGATTGCGGATCCTGGATGTCCGCAAGGTAGACGGTCTGCAGCAGGTGCAGATAGGCGGTGCCGACGTCTATGTTGTAGGCCGGGTTGAACAGATCCTCCCGGGTCGGCTGGCCGTTCTTGCCCTTGACCCGCACATAGACATCCCGTCCGGCGGTGGCCGGGATCACCTGCATCAGGCCATAGGCGTTGGCATGGCTGACCGCGTAGGGGTTGAAGCTGCTCTCGGTCTTGATCACCGCATAGATCAGGCTCTCGGCGACGCCGTACTTGCGGGAGGCATCACGGATGATGCCGGCGTACTTGTAGCCGCGCCTGTCCTCATGGTTCGCCACCATGGGAATGTCGACGAAGAAGATGGTGCGGATCCCGAGGGTGCGCTTCTTCATCGCCGTGCTGAGCAGGTAGTCGGCATAGCGCTCGGCGCGCCAGTCGGAGCGGATCGGCTGGCCCTGGTTGTCCAGCACCTGGCCGTAGAGGAAGGGCTCGCCACCGGGCAGGATCTCCCGGTCGGAGTAAAGATCCACTTCCGCCGGATCGTCCGGGGTCAGCAGCGTCTCAATGATGGCACGGCGCAGGTGGGCGCGGGGCTCGATCCCGGAGACGGTCTCCACCATGATGTGGCCGCTGGCGAAGTCAATGTGGGCACGGCTCTTGTACTGATCCGTGTATTTGACGTAGTCAAACTTGCCCGCGAACAGCGCCTCGCGCCCCCATATCTCGTTCACGTTATGGGAGAGTGCACTGATCATGTGTTCGAAACCGCGAATGTCCTTGCCGTTGACCAGCTCCTCGTCTTCACCGCTGTGTTTGGGGGAAGAGGAGCAGGCAGAGAGAAACAGCAGAGCGCACAGCAGCCAAAAAATTCGACCCATAAGATCCTCAAACTGGGCGGCAGGGCCGTCCGTCATTCATTGGCTGTGAGCCAGGAGAGGCGGGCCACGTCTTGGCATGCTCTTCCTTGCTCACAGTACAACTTTATTGGCTGGGAGGGGTGTAACCGTCGATGGCCACTTCACCCGCTTCAAACAGGTAGTTCACCATCTCTTTTTCCAGCAGCTGACGATGCTCGAGGTTCATCATGTTCAGCTTCTTCTCGTTGATCAGCATCACCTGCTTCTTCTGCCATTCGGCCCAGGCTTCCTTGCTGATGTTGTCAAAGATCCGCTTGCCGAGTTCACCGGGATAGAGCTGGAAATCCAGGCCGGGCCCCTCTTTCTTCAGACGCTGACAAAATACGGTACGGCTCATGTTGACCTCTGTGGTTGTAAGTCCGGGTAGGCGAGCAGGCGGGCCGTGGCGGCCGCCAACCCCACCTCGGCAGGATGGCGTAAGTTATACCAGAGTCGAGAATCCGCTTCCATGAGCAGCGGGGGCGGGGGCGCAGCCATTTCGATCAGCAAGGGCCGGATATCGAGGTGGAAGTGACTGAAAGTGTGACGAAAGCCAGACAGTTCCCGATAGTCGTGCCCGCTCACCCCCAGCGCCTGCAAGCGTCCTTCGATCTCGGCCTCTGACTCCACCTGCGGGAAGCAGTAGAGCCCGCCCCAGATCCCCTGGGGGGGGCGCTTCTCCAGCAACAACTGATCGCCGTGGCGAATGAGCAGCATGATGCCGGCGCGGGCCGGAATGCTCTTCTTCGGCTTGCTGTTGGGGTAGGCGGTGGGATTGCCCTGCGACAGTCCCTGGCAATCGACCTGCACCGGGCAGCGCACACAGGCGGGCTTGCTGCGGGTGCAGACGGTGGCCCCCATGTCCATCATCGCCTGGTTGTAGTGGGCCACCCCGAGCCGCGGGGTGAGGCGGGTCGCCAGCTCCCACAGATCGTTTTCCACCTGCTTCTGGCCGGGCCAGCCCGGCAGCGCCAGCCAGCGGGTGAGTACCCGCTTCACGTTGCCGTCCAGGATGGCGTGGGGTTGGCCGAGCGCCAGGGAGAGCACGGCACCGGCGGTAGAGCGACCTATGCCGGGCAGGGCCATCACCTCCTCCAGTCGCTCCGGGAACAGGCCGCCGTGCAGATCGCGGATCTGCTGGGCCGCCTTGTGCAGGTTGCGGGCGCGGGCGTAGTAGCCGAGCCCGGTCCAGTGGTGCAGCACCTCGTCGATGGGGGCGTCGGCCAGCGCCAGCACGTCGGGGAAGCGCGCCATGAAGCGCTGGTAATAGGGAATGACGGTGGCGACCTGGGTCTGCTGCAGCATGATCTCGGAGATCCAGACCCGATAGGGGGTCTTGTCCTGCTGCCAGGGCAGGGTCTTGCGGCCGTGGATCTGGTACCAGTCCAGGATCCGGGTGGCGAAGGTGGTGTCGCTTGGGTTGCTCACATTGTTCTCATGTTATTGATTAAAAAGGGGAGCTCTCGGGCTCCCTCTTGAATAAGCGACCGGCCAGGGTGGCTGGCCGGTTGGATGGACTCGGCTAACCGCGCCAGTCTTGCAGCGCCTTGAGGCTGGCATGCTGCCCGCCAACCTGCAGGATGATGTAATCCTGGGCGATGGCGACCAGCAGCACGCCGGGGGCGACCTCGCTGCCCTCGCGCAGTTCCCGCCCGTTGAGCACCACGGCCCGTTTGGCCGGGTCGGAGGAGAAGTTGTGGGCGCCATAGGTCAGGGGGGGCACCTGCTGTTTCAGGGCCGGGTCCAGGGCGCTGAGCGGCATGGCCTGGCTCTGGGCTTGGGCCTGTGGCGCCGCCGGCTCTTCCTGCAACGGGGTATTGTTGAGGGCCAGCATGATGCGCTCGGCCAGGCTCTGGGTGCCATTGTTGGCGGTCGCCGTCGCGGGGGCCGCGGCGGCAGGCTTGGGCTGCACCACGGGCACTGGCAGCGGCGGGGGCAACGGACGGGTGATCATCGGCTTGGGCTCGACCCGCACGAAGGGCGGCGTCACCACCTCCTTCACCTCGATCTGTTGCTCGAGGGGCTTGAGGTGGTAGAGGTGCCAGCCGTAGTTGGCGCTGGCCCCCATGATCAGGGCCAGCGGGGCCAGCAGCCACCAGATCCAGCGGCGGTTCGGCTCCTCCTCCTGGCTCACGGGCAGGCCCATGAGCGGCATGTGGGGCGTGAACTGGGGCTGATCCGCCCGGCGCAGGGCTTTGAGCAGGGTAGACATCAGGAAGCCTCCTCCGGCAGGGTGATCATGGCCTCATCGACCACGGTATCCAGATCGACCGGTGCGCTGGCGCGCAGGGACTGATCCTCCAGTCTGGGCATGGGCTCACCGGCCATCACGTTCAGGCGCAGCAGGGTGTTGCTGCCGGCGATGCCATCCGGGGTCAGCCCCTGCTCGCGCTGGAACTGTTGTAACTTGTTCTTGAGCTCGGCATCGAAGCGGCTCACCTTGCGATCCGGTTGCTGCATGGCGCGGTTGAGCGCGCTGTCCAGCCACTGCACCTGGGCCGCGTTGGCATTGCTGCCGATCAGGGTCACGCCGCCCTTGGGCATGCGCCACAGCAGGGTGTAGCTGCCCCCCCAGGCATCGGACAGCCACTGCCGGTCCACCAGCCAGCTCTGATTGCCGATGAGCAGGCTGGCCTTGTCAGCCCCCAGACCGACCAGGGTGGCGTAATAGAGACCGCCCGTCTCGTCGGTCAGGCTGATGAGGGCCGGGTACTGCAACGCCTGCAGCTCTGCCAGCGAGGCAGTGCCCTCCTGGCAGCGCAGACCGGCACGGGGGGCGTCGTCGCAGGTCGCCTCCTCCAGCTCGGCCTGGTAGCCCCACACCTTGTAGAGATTCTGCATGGCGGTGTCCGGCTCCAGCGCCTGATTGATGGCGCGGGTCAGCTGCTCCTGCTGCTCCGGGGTGTCGTCCACCTTGACCGGCACCTCCACCTTGACCACAGGTCTGGCGGGGAAGACGCCGAACAGCTGCCAGCCCCACCAGCCGGCGGCGACCAGCAGGGCGCCCGCCAGCGCGACCGTGAAGCCGGATTGCCAGCTGCCCTCGTCGCGAATGCCGCTCACCTCATAGGCCGCCAGGCTGATGTCGCCATGCACTATCTTGTGGCTGACTCGGGCGAAGGCGGCGATCAGGGCGCGATCGCAGATGAGGTTGATGAGGCGCGGGATGCCGCCGGAGAGGCGATGCAGGGTCTGGATCGCCTTGGGGGTAAAGATGGGTTGGACGCAACCGGCCACCTGCAGCCGGAAGCGCACATAGGCGTCCACGTCCTGGCTGGAGAGCGGCAGCAGGTGATAGCGGGCGGTGATGCGCTGGGCCAACTGGCGCAGCAGGGGCTGGCGCAGGATCTGCTGCAGCTCGGGCTGGCCGATGAGCACCACCTGCAGCAGCTTCTTCTCGTCGGTTTCCAGGTTGGTGAGCAGCCGCAACTGCTCCAGCACGCCGGGCAGCAGGTGCTGGGCTTCATCCACCAGCACCACGCTGCGCTTGCCCGCCGCCAGATTGGCCAGCAGGTGATCGCGAATGAGATCGAACAACAGCTTGAGGCTGGCATCCTGGGCATAGGGCAACTGGAACTCGTCGCAGATGGCCGCCAGCAGATCCCGCTCGGTCAGGGATGGATTGAGGATGTAGGCGATCTCGGTCTCGGCGGGCAACTGCTGCAACAGACAGCGGGAGACGGTGGTTTTGCCCGTCCCCACCTCGCCGGTGAGCAGCACGAAGCCACCGCCATCCTGCAACCCGTAGTTGAGGTGGGCGAGGGCCTCTGCATGGCGTTCGCTCATGTAGAGATATTTGGGGTTGGGCGAGATGGAGAACGGGGGCTCCGACAGACCGAAGAACTGTGTGTACATAAGGATCCATTCCATTGTTATGGCGGCAGGTTAAAGCCTCCCCACAGGGATGTCAAAGACCCGGATACCATAAGGGTGTCATCAGACCCGGCGACCCAAAGCGCCCCGTGGATCGGGGCCGGGTTAGCGAGGGAAAGAGGTGAACCGCATGCAGGGGGCCGTCGTGTACGGCGCGCAAAAGCGGTATCATCGAGACAGGTTAATCGAGGGAGATTGCGCGTGCAGACTTATCTGGTTGGGGGGGCGGTTCGGGATCGCCTGCTGGGCTTGCCGCAGGGCGACAGGGATCACCTGGTGGTGGGCGCCACTGTGGCGCAGATGCTGGCGCTGGGGTTCACCCAGGTCGGCCGCGACTTCCCGGTGTTTCTCCACCCCAAGACCCAGCAGGAGTACGCCCTGGCCCGCACCGAGCGCAAGCAGGGGCAGGGTTACACCGGCTTCGTGTGCCACGCCTCGCCCGAGGTGACGCTCGAACAAGACTTGCTGCGCCGGGATCTCACCATCAACGCCATCGCCGAAGATGAGCACGGGCAACTGCACGATCCCTACGGCGGCATGGCCGATCTGGAGGCGCGGCTGTTGCGCCATGTCTCACCTGCCTTTGCCGAGGATCCCCTGCGCATCCTGCGGGTGGCGCGCTTCGCCGCCCGCTTCCATGCCCAGGGCTTCGTGGTGGCGCCTGAGACGCTGGCGCTGATGCGGGAGATGACCCAGGCCGGTGAGCTCGCCCACCTGACCCCGGAGCGGGTCTGGAAGGAGTTGGAGAGGGTGCTGCTGGGGCAGACCCCCAGGGTCTTCTTCGAGGTGTTGCGCGAGTGCGGCGCCCTCAAGGCGCTGTTCCCCGAGCTGGATGCCCTGTTCGGCGTGCCGGCGCCCGCCAAGTGGCACCCGGAGATCGACACCGGCATCCACACGCTGATGGTGCTGGATCAGGCCTGTCTGCGCTCCCCGGATCTGCCGGTGCGCTTTGCCGCCCTCTGTCACGACTTCGGCAAGGGGCTGACCCCGCCCGAGTTCTGGCCGAGCCATCACGGCCACGGCCAGAAAGGGCTGCCGCTGATCCGGGATTTCTGTGAGCGATTCCGGGTGCCGAACGACTGCCGCGATCTGGCCCTGCTGGTGAGCGATCTGCACACCCATATCCACATCGCGTTCGAACTCAAGCCGGCGACCCTGCTCAAGCTGTTCGACAAGGCCGATGCCTGGCGCAGGCCCGAGCGTTTCGCCCAGCTGCTGGACACCTGCCGCGCCGACTTCCACGGTCGCACCGGGTTCGAGGAGCGGGTCTATGCCGAGCCGGACTATGTGGCGCAGGCGCTCGGCGCGGCCCAGGCGGTGCCGGTCAAGGAGATAGTGGCGGCGGGCTTCAAGGGGGAGGAGATCCGCGAGCAGTTGGCCAAGCGCCGGCTCGATGCCATCAGCCGGGTGCGTGACGAGTGGACCTTTATCGAGGAGTAAGTGCCTCTGTAGGGGCGATTGGCGAGGCGCCATCGGCCGTTTGAGGCAGCGAGGGAGCGTAAAAAAAGCCCGGGTCAGTGACCCGGGCTTTTTGCTGCGTCCTGCCTTAAGAGAAGCAGGCCTGCAGTATGTAGAAGATGACGATGGCAAGGATGGCACCGGCGGGCAGGGTGATGACCCAGGAGACCACGATGTTGCGCAGCACGCCGAGGTTCAGGGCGGCGATACCGCGGGCCAGACCCACCCCCATCACGGCACCCACCAGCGTCTGGGTGGTGGAGATGGGCAGACCGGTACCCGAGGCGATCACCACGGTGGCGGCGGTGGCCAGCTGGGCGGCGAAGCCACGGCTCGGGGTCAGGTGGGTGATGCCGGTGCCGACGGTGGCCATCACCTTCTCGCCCATGGTGGCGAGACCGATGACGATACCGATGCCGCCGAGCGGCAGGATCCACCAGGCGATGGCGGAGTTGCCGCTGATCTGGCCGGCGCTCTGCACGGTGGAGACCACGGCGGAGAGCGGGCCAATGGCGTTGGCCACGTCGTTGGAGCCGTGGGCGAAGGCCATGGCACAGGCGGTGATCACCATCAGGATGCCGAAGACCTTCTCCACGTTGGCGAAGTGCATCTTGTTGTCATCCTGCGGGTTGTACTGCTGGCCGCGAATATAGAACCAGCCCGCGATGGCGAGCGCCACCGAGATGGCGATGGAGAGCATGATGCCCTCGCCGTCGCTCAGGTGCAGACCGACGTGGGTCAGTCCCTTCTTGATGGTCACCAGGCAGATGACCAGCGCGGTCAGGAACATGTAGAACGGCACGTAGCGCTTGGCGTTGGCCAGCGGATCATCGGTGTTGAAGATGAGCTTCTGCACGCTGATGAACATGAAGTAGGCGATGATGCCGGAGATGGCCGGCGTGATGATCCAGGAGCCGACGATGCCGCCAAACTTGCTCCATTGCACCGCTTCCGGACCGACGCTCACCACGGCAAAGCCGACGATGGCACCTATGATGGAGTGGGTGGTGGAGACGGGCCAGCCGAAATAGGAGGCCAGGATCAACCAGAGACCCGCCGCCAGCAGGGAGGCAATCATGCCGAGCACCAGCAGGTCCGGGGTATCGGTGAAGGCATTGGTATCTATGATGCCGTTACGGATCGTCGCCGTGACCTCGCCACCGGCCAGATAGGCACCGGCAAACTCGAAGATCATGGCGATGATGATCGCCTGACGTATGGTCAGGGATTTGGTGCCGACCGATGTGCCCATGGCATTGGCGACGTCGTTCGCACCTATGCCCCAGGCCATCAAAAAGCCGAACAAGGCCGCCACGAGCACCAGGGTGGTGCCGTAATTTGCGATAATGTCCATTAGTAGTGTTTACCCAGTCAGTCGATTACGAACGAGCCAGCATCAATTCCAGACGGGCGCCAACGCGCTCGGCCTGATCAGCCAGGTCACCTACCCATTCGAGGATCTTGTAGAGGAACATAACGTCGATCGGATTGTATTTCTGCTCAACGGCTTGCAGCTGTTGGCGCAGTCCGATCTGCATGGTGTCAGTATCGTCCTCGATAAGATCCAGTTGATGGATCATCTCGGCAACCATTTCAACTTCACGTCCTTTAAAGCCGGTTTCGAGCAGCTCATCGAGTTCTCCGATGGCTTTTTCGGCTTGGGCGGTCGCATCGATACAACGTTTGAGATAGGCCATGAAATCGGCACGCATCTCGGCGGGGAATTCCATTCGACGACCAAGCATGCGGCCGGAGATGTCCTTGGCACGGTTGGCAATCTTGTCCTGCTGAGTCAGCAGTTCCAGCAGATCGGTACGAGCGACCGGCAGAAACAGGCCGCGCGGCAGTTTCAGACGAATTTCGCGTTTGAGGATATCCGCTTCTTTTTCCAGCTGGGCGATCTGTTGCCGGATCTTCTCGGCATCTTCCCAGCGGTCTTCGGCAACGGCATCAAAGAAGGGAATGAGCTGTTCGCAGCACACGTGAACCTTGACGATATGCTTCTGCAGCGGCTTGATGGGGGACTTGGCAAAAAGACCCAAAATAGTATTTACTGGCATGGCCAAACCTGTGTCGGTGAAAAAACACTCGATACGATTTTATGAGGGGCGCAGGATAACCGAACTGTGCCATCAATAAAACCGTGAATTAATCCTGACGTATCGCTGGCATTATATCCTCGCGATCCGGATCATGCCCCCCAAAGTTGCCTGCCAGCCCGGAATGACTATGCAAACTGAGATCGAGATAAAGTTTTTCGTCGCCAGAGACATCCAAGAGTCCCTCTCCAACCTTCTGAATTCGCTTGAGATTATCTCATCTTCCCGGGTCGAGCTCGGCAATGTCTATTTCGATACGCCCGAGCTTGATTTGCGTCGACTCGACATGGGATTGCGTATCCGCCGCAGCGATAAATTTTCTGAACAAACCATCAAATGCCGGGGCCAGGTGGTCGGCGGACTGCATGCCAGGCCCGAATACAATGCCCCCGTGAGCGGCACACTGCCGACCCTGGCCGCCTTCCCCGCGGAGATCTGGCCTAGCCTCGAGCTGCGTGACGCGCTCCAGGACCAGCTGGTTGCCCAGTTCAGGACCGACTTCGTGCGCCGTTACTGGCTGATCGCCTTCGAGGGCGCCGAGATCGAACTGGCCTGGGATCGGGGAGAGATCGTCGGCTCCCTGGGGCGCAGCGAGATCGATGAGCTGGAGCTGGAGCTCAAGTCCGGCACGGCGAACGCCCTGTTCGCCCTGGCGGCGCGGCTGGCCGGGCTGGGCGGCGTCAGGCTGGGGGCACAGTCCAAGGCGCAGCGGGGCTACCGGCTGGCGGGGCTCGGCAAGCCCCTGGCTGTGCAGCCCTTGCCGGATGTCGGAGGTCTCGCCGCCGCGGCCTGCATCACCCTCGGCCTGCAACACTGGCAGCATCATGAGCAGCTCTGGCTGGAGTCTGAGGGGGTCGAGCGGCAGCAGGCACTGGCGGGTATCTTGCAGGGAGTGACCCTGCTGAGCGAGGCTGCGGCGACCCTGGCGGTGGCGCCATCCTGGCTACCGCCGCTCCTGGCCCGGCACGCCTCGCTGGCGCAAGAGGCGGACGGCGAACGGCTGTCGGCCCTGCTCCACGGCGCCGATTACGTGGAGCTGCAACTGGCCATCGCGGCCTGGCTGCACCTGGGCCATTGAGGCCATAGTCAGATAGCAAAAAACAGATAGCAAAAAGGTGAGCCTAGGCTCACCTTTTTTTTTGTGCTCGAACGGTAGCCGGCGGTCAGTTCACCACGGCCACGTTGATGCTGCCGTTGCCCTGGGTCATGCGGACCCGGGCACCGGGTACGAAGGTCGGGCTGGCTTTTTGCACCACCACGATGGATTCGCCGTTCTCTTTCTTGATCTCGAGTTCGACCCCGTCGACCTGATTGAGCTTGTCACCGGCGGCCTTGCCTGCGGCGGCACCGGCGATGGCACCCCCGGCGGCGGCGATGTCACTGCCCCGGCCCCCGCCTATGGTGCTGCCGAGCAGGCCACCGACCACGGCGCCACCCAGGGTGCCGAGCAGGGAGTTCTCGTCGGCCTGGATCTTGACCGGGCGGGTGGAGAGGATGGTGCCGTAGCTGACGGTCTGCACCTGTTTGGCGCGATCCTTGGTGTAGACGTCGCCGGAGTAGACGTCGCTGTTGGCACAGCCGGTGATGGCGGTGGTCGCGGCCAGCAGGGTAACGAGAGTAATGCGTTTCAACATGATGAGCCTCCTGGGCGGGCATCTGGTTAATCTGGTTGCTGGATCTGACTTTACGCCAACCGGATTGCGCATGAAACCCGCAAAGTGTAACCAATTATGTGATTCCGGGACCATCCCAGCCCGGCCGGGGATCAGCCCAGCCGCTTTTCCAGCAGCAGGCGATCCTCACCCGGGCCAAAGTAGTCCCGCTCCTCGCTCAGCTGCACATAGCCGAGGCGAAAGTAGAGGCGCTGGGCCGGATTGACCGGGTCGACGGTCAGCCTGACCCGCTCGACCCGCAGCCCTGCCAGCGCCTGCTCGACCCGCAGCATCATGCGTTCGGCCAGGCCAAAACCGCGCGCCTCCGGCAGCACGGCCAGGGAGAGCAGCCAGCCTTGCGAGCTATCCTGCCCCAGGCCGCCCAGGGCATAGCCAAGCAGCCTGCCATCCAGCTCCGCCACCAGCAGCAGCTCGGGCCACAGATCCATGGCCTGGCGGAAGAAGAAGCCGGGATAGACATCCTCCCCGAAGACGCTGACATCGAGCTGCCAGATGGCGTGCATGTCGGTGTGGCGGGCCACTCTCAAAACGGGGGGCTGGTGCATCTTGGCTCCTGGGATCCGGTACGCGCTGCCGTTCGGCAGTCAAAAGAGCCACAGGGTAGTGAGCCCGTTCACACGATGCAAGCGATCTGGCGGACGGCATCGAGGGATCAGGGCGGCAGCGGCCTGCCGTGGGGGCGTCTGGGGGCCTTGCGGCGGCTGTCCAGCAGATGGCGCAGGGCGAGCCAGGGGTGATGCCACAGCATGCGAGGACCGCTCCACTTCATGATCAGCTGGATCTGCTTGCGCATGGCGGGGGCATAACAGTGGATGTCGCACTTGGCGCAGGTCGGTTTGTGGCCGTGACCATAACGGCAGCGCCGCAGGCGCTGGTGGGCGAATTCCTGCAGCTGCTGGCAGTGCCGGCAGTCGCTGTCCTGGTGGTGATGGTGGCAGTAGAGGCGGATCATGGCGCTGACCGTCAACTGCTCCCGCCTGAGCCTGGGATGCTCGGGTGCCTGGCTGGCACCTGCACTGCGACGAGTGCCTGGTTGATTGAAGTTCATGGCTGCCATTGTCCCGACCTGCTCGCAACGGGTGTTGATACAGGTCAAAGCCGGAGGCAAAAAAACAGGGCCCTTGGGCCCTGTGTCATCAGACAACCTCGATTGTCTGCGATTAGATGAGGCTGGTTGCCTGCTCCAGCCAGGCGAGATCCTCGCCGTCCAGCAGCGGGCTCAGGCGGCGGAAGACTTCCATATGGTAGTCGTTGATCCAGCGGAACTCGGCCGGGCTCAACAGGCTGCGATCGATGAGACGCGTATCGAACGGCACATAGGTCAGCCGCTCGAAGCCGAGCATCGGCAACTCACCGATCTGCTCCTGCTCGGTCACCACCACCAGGTTCTCACAGCGAATGCCGAACGCATTCTCCCGGTAGTAGCCCGGCTCGTTGGAGAGCACCATGCCCGGCTGCAACGGCACCAGGCTGCCCTTGGGGGCGATGCGCTGCGGGCCTTCGTGCACGCTCAGGAAGTGGCCGACGCCGTGACCTGTGCCGTGGTCGTAGTTGTAACCGGCCTGCCACAGCGGCATGCGGGCCAGCACGTCGAGCTGGATGCCGGCGGTGCCGCGGGGGAAGCGGGCCTGATCCAGGGCAATGTGACCCTGCAGCACCCGGGTGAACATGGCCTTGTGCTCATCCGTCACCTCACCCACCTTGAGGGTGCGGGTGATGTCGGTGGTGCCATCCAGATACTGGGCGCCGGAGTCCACCAGATAGATGCTGTCCTGGCCGAAGGCGCGCGGCACGCCATTGGTGTGACGGTAGTGGCACATGGCGGCGTTGGGGCCGAGCGCGGAGATGGTGTCGAAGCTCGGCTCCACATAATGGTCCTGCTCGCGGCGGAAGGCTTCCAGCCGATCGGCCAGGGTGCCCTCATCCACCCCCTCGAACTCGCCGGCGGCGATCAGGCGATCCAGCCAGGCGAGGAAGCGGGTGACGGCGACGCCATCGCGCAGGTGGGCGCGCTGCATGCCAGCCAGCTCCACCTCGTTCTTGCACGCCTTGGGCAGCATGGTCGGATCCTGACCGGCCACCAGGATGGCGCCCGCCTCTTCCATGGTGAGCTGGGTCCAGGCGTTGGCGGTGTTCGGATCGGCCAGCACCTTCTGCTGATCTTCCCCGATGCGCTGCAGCACGTCACCCAGCTTGTCGATGGGATAGACGGAGACATCCTGTCCCACGTGGCGGGAGAAGGCGACGCAGTCGATCTTGTCGGTGTCGACGAAGAAATCCATGCTGGTGTTGGCGTAGAGCACGGCAAAGCCGAGCACCACCGGCAGACGCTCCACGTCGCGGCCGCGCAGGTTGAGCAGCCAGTTGATGGGCTCGGCCTGGGTCAGCAGCACCGCATCCAGGCCGCGCTTGCGCAGATCGCTCGCCAGCAGTTCGCGCTTGGCCTGGCTCGACTGGCCCGCCAACTCCTCGCTGTAGAGGATGACCGGGGTCTTGGTCGGGGCGGGGCGATCGGCCCAGTGCAGATCGATGAGATTATCCTCGACCCGGACCAGCGCGATGCCGCGCTCGCTCAATAGCGCCTTGGCGTTCTGGTACCAGGCCAGGCTGTGCAGCCGGGCGTCGAAGCCGACCCGGGCGCCGGACGGCAGCTGCTCTGCCAGCCATTGCACGTGGGGATCTTCGTTCAGGTGAAGAAACTCAAACAGCTCGGCCGGTGCCTGCAGGCGGGCCTGCACCGTATAACGACCGTCGATGAACAGGGCCGCCCGCTGCGCCATGATGATGGCGAGCCCGGCGGAGCCGTTGAAACCCGTGATCCAGTCCAGACGTTCGGCGTAGGCGGGGATGTACTCCCCCAGGTGCTCGTCGTCGTGGGGGACGATGAAGGCGTCCAGCTCCAACGTGGCCAGAGTGGTCCTGACCTGGGCGACGCGGGTTTCAATAATCTCGAAATGGTTCATGTCGTTAATGCCAGATTGTGGTGAGGTGAGTGTTCACTGGTGGTGGCCGTTGGCCAGGATCTGCTTGACCGACTGGCCTGCCGCCTCGATGTGTTGCTTGAGCAGTACCACGGCCTCGTGCTTGCGACGGGCGCGGCACAGCTCCAGCAGCTTGGCGTGTTCGCGTTCGGCCTTGTCTATGCCGCCCTGAGCAAACAGCAGCTCGAAGCGCACATAGCGATCGCAGCTCAGATTGATCTGGGCGATCAGCTCCAGTGCCCGGGGGCGATTGGCGGCCTGATAGAGGGTGGCGTGAAAACGGTGGTTCAACTCGGCCCAGTGTTCTATCTGGGTGCCCGATTCGAGTGCCTGATCAAACTGGGCCAGGATGGCTTGCGCCTGGGCGAAGGTCTCCTCCGTCATCATGTCGACGGCGTGGAACAGGGTATCGGCTTCCAGCAGGGCTCGCAAATAAAAGAGCTCCTCGATGGCCGAGGCCTCCAGCATGGTGACCACGGCGCCGCGATGGGCCTCGAATTTCACCAGCCCCTGTGCCTCCAGCTGCATCAGCGCCTCCCGCACCGGAATGCGGCTCACCGCCAGCTCCTTGGCGATGGCGTCCTGGCGCAGCGGGGCGCCGGCGGGAAATTCACCGCGCAGGATCCGGCCGCGGAGGTTCTCCATCACCATCTGGGTGCGGGTCTGATAGGGTGGGTTCATGCTCGGGTCACAGGGCGTCGTTACAAAATTGTATATTGTATACAGTTGGCTGAATCTAACGCGCAACCGTCGGCAAGGCAAGGCATGGCGGGGGCCAAAGGTCGGGTATTGGTCAAAAAAATACCGGTCAGCGAGGCTGACCGGTATGGGATGACAGTAACCGAGGGGCGCTGGCGTTACAGCTGCGGGCCCGCGGCGACCAGGCGTTTGCCCTCTTCGGTGTCGGTGAAACGCTCGAAGTTCTTGATGAAACGCTCGGCCAGATCGACCGCCTTGGCGTCCCACTCGGCCTGGTCGGCATAAGTGTCGCGCGGGTCGAGGATGGCCGGGTTCACATCGTGCAGTGCGGTCGGCACTTCCAGGTTGAAGATCGGCAGGGTCTTGGTTTGTGCCTTCTCGATGGAGCCATCCAGGATGGCGTCGATGATGGCACGGGTATCCTTGATGGAGATCCGTTTGCCGGTGCCGTTCCAGCCGGTGTTGACCAGGTAGGCCTCGGCGCCGGCGGCTTCCATCCGTTTCACCAGCTCCTGGCCGTACTTGGTCGGGTGCAGGCTGAGGAAGGCCGCGCCGAAGCAGGAGGAGAAGGTCGGGGTCGGCTCGGTGATGCCGCGCTCGGTACCGGCCAGCTTGGCGGTGAAGCCGGACAGGAAGTGATACTTGGTCTGCTCCTTGGTCAGCTTGGCGACCGGGGGCAGCACTCCGAAGGCATCGGCGGTCAGGAAGATCACCTTGGTGGCATGACCCGCTTTGGAGACCGGCTTGACGATGTTCTCGATGTGATAGATGGGGTAGGAGACCCGGGTGTTCTCGGTGCGGGAGCCATCGTTGAAGTCGATGGTGCCATCGGCGGCCACGGTCACGTTCTCCAGCAACGCATCGCGACGGATGGCGTTGTAGATGTCCGGCTCGGCTTCCTTGGAGAGCTTGATGGTCTTGGCGTAGCAGCCGCCTTCGAAGTTGAACACGCCGTCATCGTCCCAGCCGTGCTCGTCATCGCCGATCAGCTGACGCTTGGGATCGGTGGAGAGGGTGGTCTTGCCGGTGCCGGACAGGCCGAAGAAGATGGCCACGTCGCCGTCCTGACCCACGTTGGCGGAGCAGTGCATGGAGGCCATGCCGCGCAGGGGCAGGAAGTAGTTCATCATGGAGAACATCCCCTTCTTCATCTCGCCACCGTACCAGGTGCCACCGATGAGCTGGATCTTCTCGGTCAAGTTGAAGGCGACGAAGTTCTCGGAGTTGAGCCCCTGCTCCTGCCAGTTCGGGTTGGTGCACTTGGCACCGTTCATCACCACGAAGTCCGGCTTGAAGGTCTTGAGTTCTTCCTCGCTCGGGCGAATGAACATGTTCTTGACGAAGTGAGCCTGCCAGGCCACCTCGGTGATGATGCGTACCGCCAGGCGGGTATCCGGGTTGGCGCCACAGTAGCCATCCACCACGAACAGACGCTTGCCGGAGAGCTGCTTGGTCACCAGGGATTTTAGATGTGACCAGACTTCCGGGCTCAGTGCCTTGTTATCGTTTTTACCCTGGTCAGACCACCATACAGTGTTCTGGGTAGTGGCGTCCTTGACGATATATTTATCTTTTGGGGAACGGCCGGTAAAGATGCCGGTGTTGACATTGACTGCGCCCAGCTCGGTGACGACACCTCGCTCGAATCCTTCCAGGTCTGGGCGGGTCTCTTCTGCGAAAAGCTGCTCATAGGAGGGGTTGCGAACGATTTCTTGGCTGTTTTTGATGCCGTACTGGTCTAGTTGTAATTGTTGGGCCAGGGTGGGTTCTGCCACGATAGTCATTATGTTCTCCTGGGTTCAGAGGTTTGTAGGGTTCTATCTGGCTTTCATGCTACCACCTAGGTGGTAGATTTTAGCGATCGCCATCAAACTTTATAAAATAGGGTATTTTTTTGTTATTTAAGTTAAAGGCGGGTTTGACCCG
The DNA here is from genome assembly GCF_900637545.1 of Aeromonas encheleia. NCBI lineage: Bacteria > Pseudomonadati > Pseudomonadota > Gammaproteobacteria > Aeromonadales > Aeromonadaceae > Aeromonas > Aeromonas encheleia. The sequence continues at coordinate 3,957,342 of NZ_LR134376.1, read as the reverse complement.
CCTTCATTTAGTGTAACTTGTTTGCATCATTATCGGGAGCCCTGCTGAACAGGGTTTCGATGTCGATCCCATCGAATTGGTACTCTGCGCCGCAATAGTCGCAGTGCATGTCGATCTTGCCGAGCTCCTGCACCATGGCCAGCGCTTCCTCCTTCTCTATCTGCAGCAGGGCCCCTTCGCAGCGGGCGCGGGAGCAGGTGCAGCGGAACTCGATCGCCTGGGGATCGAACACCCGCACCTTGTCCTGGTGATAGAGGCGGTAGAGGATCTCCTCGGCCTCCAGGCCAAACAGCTCTGCGTCCTTGATGGTGCTGGTGAGCTGGATCAGATGATCGAAGTCGGCGCTGTGATCCTCGCTCTGGGCCGGCAGCTCCTGCAGCAGGATGCCGGCGGCGCGGGGGCTCCCCTCATGATGACCGGTGCGGATCCAGAGCCGGGTGGCGAGCTGCTCGGACTGGGCGAAGTACTGCTCAAGGCAGCCGGCCAGGGTGTCGGATTCGAGGGCGATGATGCCCTGATAGCGCTCGCCCTGCTCCGGGCTGATGGTGATCACCAGCTGGCCGTTGCCGATCAGGCTCTGCAGCTTGCCATCGCTCGGCAGGTCGCCTTCGTAGCGGGCGACGCCACGCAACTGCTGGTTGTGATCGCCGTTGATCACCGCCAGGCGAACCGGACCGTCCCCTTGCAACTGCACCGTGATGGAGCCTTCAAACTTGAGGGTGGCGGTCAGCAGGCTGGTGGCGACCAGCAGTTCACCCAACAACTTTTGCACCTGCACCGGGTAGTTCTGGGCTTCCACGATGTGGCGGTAGGTGCTGTCCAGCTGGACCAGCTCCCCACGCACTTCGTACTCTTCGAACAGATAGCGATACAGGAGATCTTGGTTACTCATCATGCATTCCTAGGGTCTTCGGTGGTGTAAATTGATAAATATTTTGTTAAACAGGCGGTTAGGAACTTATCTAGCCGCCTGGCGTCATAAAAGGGCCATCAAGGTGGACTAATATTGTTTGACCTTGAGCAGCTGGCGCCGTTCCTGCTTGTCGGGACGACGCTCGGGGCTTGGGGCAAACTGGCTGTTGAAACGCCGCGCCTCGCTGTTCTGGGCCCGTTTCTTCAGGCTCTCCTCGGTCTCTTCATAGAGCTGCTGGGCGAGGGGGGCCGACTTGCGCTGCTCGCTGACTTGCAGCACTCTGACTTCCCGCTCGTCCTGGCCTTGCCAGAAGCGGATGAGGGCGCCGGTTTCGACTATCTTTCCCGGCTTGCTGCGCTGGCCGTTATAATGCACCTTGCCGCCATCTATCTGGTCCCGGGCCAGGCTGCGGGTCTTGTAGAAACGCGCGGCCCACAACCATTTGTCGAGACGGACCTGGATTGTGCTTTCTGCTGGATTCGCCATGAATCGACTCCGGGATGGCTGAAAGGGGAGCTTGATTATACCAGAGGCAGGCCCCTGGATAGAAACAGGGGGACAGGGTGTGACGGGATCTGGATTTTCACCGCGTCATCCCATCCGGTCGGTTGTCTCTGGGTCCATTGCCGTACACAATAGCCAATCGATATGGATGCCAGAATATTTTGAGAAACATGACGCTACCGTTCAGGGGTGATTTATTCAGTACCCTTCTGGCTCGTTGCAACCGCGTGCCATTCTCCCGTTTCAGCCAACCGCTGTTCTGGTTGCTGCTGCTGCTGTTGGCCCATCAGTGTGCCGGCCTTACCTGGCGTCTGTTCGATCTGACCCAGTCTTCGCGTAATCCGGCCTGGCAGCCGTCGGTCGTGGCCGGTCAGGGAGGCGAAGCCTCCCGCCTCGATCTCAGCAATGTCAGCCGGCTCTCCCTGTTTGGCAAGGCGCCGCAGCAGGCCCAGGCGGCCGATGTGGCCGCGGCCGTCGCGGCGGATGCCCCCAAGACCCAGCTCAACGCCCAGCTCAACGGGGTGTTGGCGAGCTCTGACTCCACCAAATCCATCGCCATCATCGCCCACAACGGCCTGCAAAACTCCTATGGCATCGGCGATTACATCGACGGTACCCAGGCCAATATCCGGCAGGTGTTTGCCGATCGGGTCATCATCGCCCGCGATGGCCGTGACGAGACCCTGATGCTGGACGGCGAGGAGTACGGCAAACCGCTGCCCAAGGTGGCGCGCCAGGCTGGTCAGCTCTCCTCGGTGCGCAGCGAATTGATGAGCAACCCTGGCAAGATCACCGATTATCTCAATATCTCCCCGGTCCGGGTCGATGGCCGCATGGTCGGCTATCGTCTCAACCCGGGCAGCAAACCTGAACTGTTCACTCAACTCGGACTGGTCGCCAACGATCTGGCGGTCAGCATCAATGGCCTGGATCTGCGGGATAACGCACAGGCCATGCAGGCTATGCAGCAAGTGGCTGGCGCCACGGAAATGACCGTCACCGTCGAACGGCAAGGACAGCTCTACGATGTGTATGTCGGCTTGTCAGAATAATGAATTGGAGTAGCACCAAGAATGATAAATAAAGGGAAAGGCTGGCGTCTGGCCACGGTTGCGGCGGCCTTGATGATGGCAGGCTCCGCCTGGGCCACCGAGTATGCCGCCAGTTTCAAGAATGCCGATATCGAAGAGTTCATCAACACGGTCGGCAAGAACCTGAACAAGACCATCATCATCGAGCCCTCGGTGCGCGGCAAGATCAATGTCCGCAGTTACGATCTGCTCAATGAGGATCAGTACTACCAGTTCTTCCTGAGCGTGCTCGACGTCTATGGCTTCGCCGTGGTGCCCATGAACAACGGGGTGCTCAAGGTGGTGCGCGCCAAGGATGCCAAGACCTCCTCCATCCCGGTGGTGGACGACAGCAACCCTGGCGTGGGTGACGAGATGGTGACCCGGGTGGTGCCGGTGCGCAACGTCTCGGTGCGCGAACTGGCGCCCCTGTTGCGCCAGCTCAACGACAACGCCGGCGGCGGCAACGTGGTGCACTACGAGCCCTCTAACGTACTGCTGATCACCGGCCGTGCCGCCGTGGTGAATCGTCTGGTCGAGGTCGTGCGCCGGGTAGACCGGGCGGGGGATCAGGACATGGACGTCATCAAGCTGAGATATGCCTCGGCCGGCGAGATGGTGCGGCTGGTGACCAACCTCAACAAGGATGGCAACAACCAGGGGGCCAACGCCTCCATACTGCTCTCTCCCAAGGTGGTGGCGGACGAGCGCACCAACTCGGTGGTGATCAGCGGTGAGCCCAAGGCGCGGGCCCGCATCATCCAGATGGTGCGTCAGCTCGACAAGGATCTGCAGAGCCAGGGCAACACCCGGGTCTTCTACCTGAAATATGGCAAGGCCAAGGATCTGGTGGATGTGCTCAAGGGGGTCAGCTCCAGCATCGCGGCCGACAAGAAGGGCGGTACTGCGGCGGCTGCCACCGGCGGTGCCAGCATAGGTGGCGGCCAACTGGCCATCTCCGCCGACGAGACCACCAATGCGCTGGTGATCACCGCCCAGCCGGACGTGATGGCCGAGCTGGAGCAGGTCATCGCCAAGCTCGACATCCGCCGTGCCCAGGTGCTGGTGGAGGCGATCATCGTCGAGATCCAGGACGGCGACGGCCTGAACCTCGGGGTGCAGTGGGCCAATGCCAACGGCGGCGGCACCCAGTTCACCAATACCGGTCTGCCGATCGGGCCGGCCATCATCGCGGGCAAGGACTACAAGGATAACGGCAACACCGAGGGGCTCGAGAACCTGCTTGGCAGCTTCAGCGGCATGGCCGCCGGCTTCTACAAGGGCGACTGGGCCATGCTGGTGACGGCGCTGTCGACCAACACCAAGAACGACATCCTCTCGACCCCGAGCATAGTCACCATGGACAACCACGAAGCCTCCTTCAACGTCGGCCAGGAAGTGCCGGTGCAGAGTGGCTCCCAGAGTTCCACCACCAGCGATCAGGTGTTCAACACCATAGAGCGCAAGACGGTGGGGACTAAGCTGGTGGTGACGCCCCAGATCAACGAAGGGGACTCCGTCTTGCTCAACATAGAGCAGGAGGTCTCCAGCGTGGCCCAGGCCCAGGCGGCCGGGACTGCCAACCTGGGTCCGACCTTCGATACCCGTACCGTCAAGAACGCGGTGCTGGTCAAGAGTGGCGAAACCGTGGTGCTGGGCGGCCTGATGGATGAGCAGACCAAGGAGCAGGTCTCCAAGGTCCCGCTGCTGGGGGACATTCCGGTGCTGGGTTACCTGTTCCGCTCCACCTCCAACACCACCGCCAAGCGCAATTTGATGGTGTTTATCCGACCGACCATCTTGCGGGATGCCAACGTCTACTCCGGCGTCTCCAGCAACAAGTACACCCTGTTCCGCGCCGAGCAGCTGAACCTGGCGGCCGAGGAGGGCTATGCCACCTCGCCGGCCCGCCAGGTGCTGCCCGCCTATGGTCAGGACGTGATGCTCTCCCCCGAGGTGCAAAAGCAGATTGAGCTGATGAAGGCCCAGCAGCAGGCGACCGCCACCGGGGCGCATTCCCAGGTGCAACAGGCGCCGGCCCAGGGGCAACCCTTCGTGCAGGGGCAGCCCTGATGGCGGCCTACCAACTCGATGGATCCGACTTGCCGGCGGCGCTGCCCGAGCTGCCGTTTGCCTTCGCCCGCAACTTCGGGGTGATCCTGACCGAGCGGCAGGGCGCCCCCCTGCTGTTCTGTCGTCAGGGCGTCGCGCCGCAGACCCTGCTGGAGGTGCGGCGCGTGGCGGGCTGCAACTTCGCGGTGGAGCAGCTGGGCAGCGACGAATTCGAAGATCTGCTGACGGCCCACTACCAGCGTGACTCCTCCGAGGCACGCCAGCTGATGGAGGATCTCGGTAACGAGATGGACTTCTTCGCCCTGGCGGAGGAGTTGCCCCAGAGCGAGGATCTGCTTGACGCCGACGACGATGCCCCCATCATCCGCCTCATCAACGCCATGTTGAGCGAGGCGATCAAGGAGGAGGCGTCTGACATCCACATCGAGACCTTCGAGCGGGTGCTGGTCATCCGGTTCCGCATCGATGGTGTGCTGCGAGAAATCCTGCGGCCCCACCGCAAGCTCGCCTCTCTGCTGGTGTCACGCATCAAGGTCATGTCCCGCATGGACATCGCCGAGAAGCGGGTGCCCCAGGACGGTCGCATCTCCCTGCGTATCGGCGGCCGGGCGGTGGACGTGCGGGTCTCGACCATGCCGTCGAGCTATGGCGAGCGGGTGGTGCTGCGTCTGCTCGACAAGAACAACGTGCGGCTCGAGCTCAAGCAGCTCGGCATGACGCTGGCCAATCGCAAGATCATCAGCGAGCTCATCCGCAAGCCCCACGGCATCATCCTGGTGACAGGCCCGACCGGCTCGGGCAAGTCCACCACCCTCTACGCGGCGCTGTCCGAGATCAACTCGCGGGACCGCAACATTCTGACGGTGGAAGATCCCATCGAATATGACCTGGAGGGGGTCGGCCAGACCCAGGTCAACAGCAAGGTCGACATGACCTTCGCCCGCGGCCTGCGCGCCATCCTGCGTCAGGACCCCGACGTGGTGATGGTGGGGGAGATCCGCGATCTGGAGACCGCTCAGATAGCGGTGCAGGCGTCGCTGACCGGTCACCTGGTGATGTCGACCCTGCACACCAACACCGCCATCGGTGCCATCACCCGGATGCGGGACATGGGGATCGAGTCCTTCCTGCTCTCCTCCTCGCTATTGGCGGTGCTGGCCCAGCGGCTGGTGCGCACCCTCTGCCCGGATTGCCGCACCCAGCACCCCATCACCGAGCAGGAGCGGCTCGCCATGGGCATCGAGCTGGCGCCGGATCAGCTGATGTGGCGCCCGGTCGGCTGCGAGCAGTGCAACCATACCGGCTATCGTGGCCGGACCGGTATCCATGAGCTGGTGGTGATCGATGACACAGTGCGCGAGGCGATCCACGGTGCCAGCGGCGAGCTGGTCATAGAGCGCCTGATCCGGGGCCATACCCCCAGCATCCGCCGTGATGGCATCGACAAGGTGCTGCTGGGTCAGACCAGCCTGGAAGAGGTATTGCGGGTGACCCGGGAAGATTGATCTCGTCCGGCACAGGCAAGCTGCCCAAGGGGCAGAGCCAAATCCAGGAAGAGATGCTGCGCGTGACCCGGCAAGATTGACCGGCACATCGGCATTTGAATAGCATCACGGCGCCAGCGCAGGAGAGCAACAGGATTGGCAGCATTTGAATACAAGGCCCTCGACGGCCGGGGCAGACAAAAATCCGGGGTGATGGAGGGTGACTCCGCCCGCCAGATACGCCAGCTGCTGCGCGAGCAGGGACTGACCCCGCTCGAGGTGAACGAGACCACCGAGAAGGCGAAGCGGGAGGCGAATCGCTTCGTGCTGTTCCGGCGCGGGGCGTCCACCTCCGAGCTGGCGCTGATCACCCGCCAGCTGGCGACCCTGGTGGGAGCCGGCCTCACCATAGAGGAGGCGCTGCGGGCGGTGGCCGAGCAGTGCGAGAAGGCCCATCTGCGCAGCCTGGTGGCGACGGTGCGCAGCAAGGTGGTGGAGGGCTACTCCCTTGCCGACTCCCTTGGAGCCTTCCCCCATGTTTTCGATCAGCTGTTTCGCTCCATGGTGGCGGCCGGGGAGAAGTCCGGGCACCTGGAGAAGGTGCTGAACCGGCTCGCCGATTACACCGAGCAGCGCCAGCACATGCGCACCAAGCTGCTGCAGGCGATGATCTACCCCATAGTGCTCACCCTGGTGGCGGTGGGGGTCATCTCCATACTGCTCACCGCCGTGGTGCCCAAGGTGGTGGCCCAGTTCGAGCACATGGGCCAGCAACTGCCGGCGACCACCCGCTTCCTCATCGGTACCAGCGAGCTGATGCAGCACTACGGGCTCTGGTTCCTGCTGCTGCTGTTTATCGGTGGCTTTGTCTGGCGCTGGTGGCTCAGCGATGAGACCCGGCGCCGCCACTGGCACGGGGTGTTGCTGCGCCTGCCGGTGATAGGCCGGGTCAGCCGCGGCCTCAACACCGCCCGCTTCGCCCGCACCTTAAGCATCCTCAACGCCAGCGCGGTGCCGCTGCTGGAGGGGATGAAGATCGCCGGCGAGGTGCTCTCCAACGACTTCGCCCGCAACCGGATCGGCGAGGCGACCGAGCGGGTGCGTGAGGGTACCAGCCTGCGCAAGGCACTGAATGAAACCAAGATTTTTCCGCCCATGATGCTGCACATGATCGCCTCAGGCGAGCAGAGCGGCGAGCTCGACAGCATGCTGGAGCGGGCGGCAGACAACCAGGACAGGGAGTTCGAAACCCAGGTGAACATCGCCCTCGGGGTGTTCGAACCCATGCTGGTGGTCTCCATGGCAGGGGTGGTGCTGTTTATCGTGATGTCGATCCTGCAGCCGATCCTCGAGCTCAACAACATGGTCAACCTGTGATGGGGAGGGCGAAGGCCGTCACCACCACGGGGACCGAACACGATCACATGATCATTTTCCGATGACACACGTCATCTCATTCGTTAGGGAGTCATAGCAATGCACAAGCGTCGTCAAGCCGGTTTTACCCTGCTGGAAGTCATGGTGGTCATCGTGATCCTGGGGATCCTGGCCAGTCTGGTGGTGCCCAATCTGATGGGCAACAAGGAGAAGGCGGATCAGCAGAAGGCGGTTTCCGACATAGTCGCGCTGGAGAATGCCCTCGACATGTACAAGCTGGACAACAACCGCTACCCGACCACGGAGCAGGGCCTGGATGCGCTGGTCAACAAGCCGACCGCCGCTCCTGAGCCGCGCAGCTACCGGGAAGGGGGTTACATCAAGCGCCTGCCGCAGGATCCCTGGGGCAACCAGTACCAGCTGCTGAGCCCGGGCCAGTTCGGCAAGCTCGACATCTTCAGCACCGGGCTGGATGGCGAGGCCGGAACCGATGATGACATCGGCAACTGGAACCTGAAGGATTTCCAATAAGTGACTGACTGCGCCGTTCTCCAGATCTTGCTGGCGAGGCTGTCGTGAGGTTGGCGTCGACCCGTCGTCAATCCGGCTTCACCCTGCTGGAAGTCTTGCTGGTCGCCATGCTGATGGGGCTGGTGGCCACCGCCGTCACCCTCAGCATGGGGGGAGCCAAGGGGGATCGCGAGCTGGACAAGCAGGCGCGCCGTTTCATGGCGACCCTGCAGCAGGCGCAGGAGTATTCGGTGATGGATGGCCGGCTGGTGGGGCTGAGGGTCGAAGAGCGCAGCTGGCAGTTCATGACGCGTGCGGCCAAGGATCGCAAGTGGCGGGCGCTGACCGACGACAAGATCCTCGGCCAGGTCACGCTGCCGGAGGAGATGACGCTGACCATAGCGCTGGAGGGCTTCAGCTGGAAGACTGACTCGGACGAGAAGACCGAGCAGGGACGAGATGAGGAGGAGCGCACCCCTCAGGTGCTGATCTTCCCCGGTGGCGAGCTCACCCCCTTCGTGCTGAGCCTGAGCCAGCAAAATGACGATGAAAAGTATCTGCGCACCGTCAAGGGGGACGAATTTGGTCGCCTCTCCTTGCTGGAAGATGCGGTCGAGGAAGAAGAGTGAAGGCCCGTGGCATGACGCTGCTGGAGGTAATGGTGGCGCTGGCGGTGTTCGCCATCGCCGGGCTGGCGGTGATGAAGACCGCCAGCGAGCATCTCTCCGGCCTCAACTATCTGGAAGAAAAGACGCTGGCGACCTGGGTGGTGGAAAACCAGCTGGTGCAGCAGAAGCTCGAGAGCAAGTGGCCCGGCGACAGCTGGGTGGCAGGGGAAGAAGAGATGGCCGGGCAGACCTGGTACTGGCGCTATCGCGGTGTCGCCACCGCCGACAACAATTTCAAGGCGCTGGACGTGGAGGTGCGCACCGAGGCCAAGGCCGAGAGCCCGGTGGCCATGATGCGGACCTATATCAGCCGATGACAGACTTCACTTCGGCCGCCACGATGCGGCACCCATATCGTCAGCCGATGACAGACTTTGCTTCGGCCGCCATGAGGCGGCACCGCCATCGTCATCCGCTGAGGTCGACACGCGAGACTGGCTTCACCCTGTTGGAGATGCTGGTGGCCATCGCCATCTTCGCCAGCCTGAGCATGGGGGCTTATCAGGTGCTGCAGGGGGTACTCACCAGCGACGAGGTAGCCAAGAAGAAGGAGACCCGGCTGGCCGAGCTGCAGCTGGCGTTCGGCCTGCTGGAGCGGGATGTCAGCCAGATGGTGCCCCGCAGCGGTCGCAGCGAGGGGGAGAACAACAAGGTGTTGTTGGCGGCGTCCCGTTTCGGCCAGCAGAGCGACGACTGGGGCATGGCCTTCATTCGCGGCGGCTGGCTCAACCCGGACGGCATACTGCCGCGCTCCGGGCTGCAGCGGGTGGGCTGGCGGCTCAAGGATCAGACCCTGGAGCGGCTGAGCTACCTCTACCCGGATCCTTCGATCGGCACAGAGCCGCGCATCCAGCCGGTGCTGACGCGGGTGACGGCGCTGCGGATCTATTTCTATGACGGCGGGGTCTGGAAGGAGGAGTGGACCCAGCGCGATCTGCTGCCCTATGGGCTGGCGGTAGAGCTGGAGCTGGAAGATTACGGCACCATTCGCCGTCAGTTCCTGATCGGGGCCGGTGGCCAGAGGGCGGAAAATGGGCGCTAACCGTCGATCCCGCCCCGGTCGGCAGGGGGGCATGGCGCTGCTGGTGGTGCTGCTCATCCTGTCGGTGATGGTGATTATCGCCAGCAACATGAGCGGCCGGCTGCAGCTCGAGCTGCGCCGCACCAGCAACCTCACCACCGGCAAGCAGGCCTGGTGGTATGCCATGTCGGCCGAGGCGCTGGTGATCAAGGTGCTCAACCAGGACTTCAAGGACGACCCAGAGGTGGTGAACCTGGGTCAGAACTGGGCCCGCGAGGATGGCGTCTTCCCGGTGGATGACGGCACCCTGTCCGGCCGGGTGCGGGATCTGCAATCCTGCTTCAACCTCAACAGCCTGAGCGTACCGAAGAAAGACGGGGAGGACGGCGACGATCTGGAGAAGCAGCCTTACCCGGCCAAGGTATTCCGGGCGCTGCTGGCGGAGCTGGAGGTCGACGAATACGAGGCGGTGCAGCTCACCGATGCCATCCGTGACTGGACCGACAAGGACACCCAGCTGGTGTCCAGCCAGGGGGCCGAGGATGCCTATTACGAGGGGCTCAACCCCCCTTATCTGACGGCCAACCAGTGGCTGCTGAGTACGGATGAATTGCGGGCCGTGCGCGGGGTGAGCGGCGCGCTCTATGCGAGGCTGGCGCCCTATGTCTGCGCCCTGCCCAATGACAAGCTGGAGGTGAACATCAACACCATCAAGCCGGCGCGGGCGGCACTGCTGGTCGGCCTCTACCAGGGCAGGATCGGGATAGATGAGGCCAGGCAGGCGCTGAGCGGCCGCCCCCAGAAGGGCTGGAAGGAGAAGAAGGAGCTGACGGATCAACTCCAGGTGCTATCGAGCACCATCCCTGGACTCGACGCCGCACTGGTCATCAAGAGCAATTACTTCGAGGCCAGCCTGCTGGCCGAGGTGGGTGATGCACGGGCCCGGCTGGAGACGGTATTCCAGCGCGGCAAGGACAACAAGCTGGTGATGCTGCGCCGTCTGAACAACGGCGCCGAATAGCAGGCCGTCGTGCCCTGGCGGCAATGACAATGCGACATAACAGGGCAGACGGTGGCCACAGGCCGCCGTCTGCCCGTCCCTAATCTGGACTGCAGCCCTAGGCTGCGGCCCCGCCCATCGACAAGGATGCCGGCGGGCATGGCAGGAGAACTATTTGTGAGCGAGAGTCTGGTCATCCGTCTGGGGACCAATGCGCAGCAGCCGGTGCACTGGTTGGTCTGGTCGACTCAGGAGCAGGAGATCATCGCCTCCGGCACCCTGGCATCCGCCCATGGACTGGGGGAGCTGCGCGAGCGGGCCGGTGGCCGCCCCGTGGTGACCCTGGTGCCGGGCAGCGATCTCATCTTCCGGCGGGTCAGCCTGCCGGGTAAATACAACCGTCAGGCCGCGGCGGCCCTGCCATACCTGCTGGAGGAGCAGATCGCCTCCGATGTGGAGGCGCTGCATCTGGTGGTGCTGGCTCATCAGGGCCACGACGTGGACCTGATGGCGGTGGACAAGGTGAAGATGCAGGGCTGGCTCGACTGGCTGCAGCAGGCGGGGCTCACCAGCCTGCAACTGCTGCCGGATGTGCTGGCACTGCCGCTCGCCAGCGATGGGTGGTCGGCCTTGCAACTGGGGGAGGAGTGGCTGCTGCGCCAGGGCCCCTGCCAGGGCATAGTGGCTGAGGAGTCGCTGCTGGCCATGCTGCTGGCGGCCCAGGCCGAGCCCGTCACCATCCACACCCATACCCCGGCGCCCGCCATCCCGGCCGCCAACTGGCTGGCTGCGGATCCCGAGCTGCCCATGCTGCTGCTGGCCAAGGGAGCGCTCGGCTGCCAGGCCAACCTGTTGCAGGGGCCCTATCGACCCCAGACCGAATACTCCCGTTACTGGCTGCAGTGGCGCAAGGTGGCCGTGGTGGCGGGGCTGCTGCTGCTGGTGGCGCTGACCCAGCGCGGGGTGCATCTCTATCAGCTGGCGGAGCAGGACAAGGCGCTCAAGGCCGAGATCCGGCAGGTCTATACCCGGATCTTCCCGGGGGAGACCCGCATCGTCAACGTCCGCAGCCAGATGGCCCAGCACCTCAAGCTGATGGGGCAGGCCCCGCAGGATGGGGTCTTGCTGCTGCTGACCGAGCTGGCCCCGGTGTTCGCCGAGGTGCCCGGCCTCAAGCCCGAGGTGCTGCGCTTCGACGCGGCGCGTGGCGAGCTGAGGTTGCAGGTCACCGCCCCCGGTTTCACCGAGATAGAGCGCTTCCGCGAGCTGGCGGGCAAGCGTTTCGAGGTGCAGCAAGGGGAGGTGCGCAGCACCGAGGGCAAGGTCGAAGGGGCACTGGTACTCAAGGGTAAATCATCATGATGGACAAACTGCAAGGCTGGTGGCGTGGCATCAGCACCCGCGAGCAGCGGCTGGTGGCCGTGGGGGGCGGTATCTTCCTGATCGGGCTCTGCTACTGGCTCATCTGGCAGCCGGTGGCCAACCGCATCGCCGAGCGTGAGCGGCAGGTGATCAACCAGCAGCAAACCCTGGCCTGGTTGAAGGAGAAGGGGCAGGATGTGCTGGCGATGCAGGCCGGCAGCGGCCGCCAGATCGACACCAGCGGCACCCTGGACGGGGTGGTGAACCGCACCGCCTTCAACCAGAAGATCAAGATAGCCCGGCTGCAACCCCAGGGGCAGGAGCTGCAGGTGTGGATCGATACGGTTCCCTTCGATGACTTGCTGCTCTGGCTGGCGACCCTCTCCGATCAGCACGGGGTGCAGGTGCAGATCATCGAGGTGGCCCGTGAAAATCTGGCGCCGGGCCTGGTCAAGGTCAGACGCCTGCAGCTGAGTCGCCCTCTATGACGCTAGCTGTTCTGATTGTCGGCCTGTTTCTGATGGCCTCTCTCGGTAATCTGGCACCGGGCCTGGTCAAGGTCAGATGCCTGCAACTGAGTCGCCCTCTATGATACTGGCTGTCCTGATTGCCGGCCCGTTTCTGATGGCCAGTCCCGGTCTGGTGCCGGGGCGGGTCAAGGTCAACCCCTTGCCATCGAGTCGTTTCCAATGAAGCAAAGAGTTCTGATTGCCAGCCTGTTCCTGCTGACCTATCTCGGGTTCCTGCTGGCGCAGCTGCCTGCCACCCTGGTGGTCCGTTATCTGCCCCTGCCGGCCAATCAGGTGCGGCTGGAGGGGGTGAGCGGCACCCTCTGGAGTGGCCAGGTGGCCCGCCTGCAATACGCCAGCGAGTCGCTCACCCAGCTGCGCTGGGATCTCAATGGCTGGTCGCTGCTGCGCCTCGCCCCCGAGCTCTCCCTGCGCTTCGGCGATCGCTCTGGCCTCAACGGGCAGGGGGTGATCGGCTGGAACGGTGCGGCCTTCGGCCGTGACATCATCCTCAACGCCCCCGCGCCCTGGGTGCTGGAGCGGGTGCCCATGCGGTCACCCTTCCCCCTGACGGCGGTGGGTCAGCTGCAGCTGAAGGTCGATCAGTTCGCCCAGGGCAATCCCTGGTGCGAGGAGCTCTACGGCAACCTGCACTGGTACGGCGCCGAGGCGGATACCCCGGCCGGCAAGCTGCAGTTGGGGGATCCTGAGGTCAAGCTGACCTGTCTCGACTCCCGGCTGGTGGCCGAGATCAAGCAGGGCTCGGAGGCGGTACAGGTGCTGGGCAAGCTGGAGCTGCAGGCCAATCGCCAGTACCTGTTCCAGGGCACGCTCAAGCCGGGCCCCGAGCTGCCGGATCAGATGAAGCAGGGGCTGCCCTTCCTCGGCCAGCCCGACGGCCAGGGGCGCTTCCCGCTGCGTTATCAGGGCCGGATCTGAGCCAGCGTCACTGTTGACCATCATCACCCCGCCCCGGCGGGGTGATGTCGTTATGGGGCCGGCATCTGGCCCTGTCCCGGCGTGGTGATCAGGTGATTTAGAAAGAAGCCGAACAGCTCGGCCCGGGAGCCGAGCCGCAGCTTGGCGTAGAGGTGCTTGCGATGATTCTTCACCGTGCCGCTGCCAATGCCGAGCTCGGCGGCGATGGCCTCGGTATCCAGCCCCTGCAGCAGCAGGCCGGCGACCTGCCGCTCCCGGCGGGTCAGCAGATCCCCGCCGACGCTGGCCATCGCCCGGGTAATGGCCGCCTTGAGGGTGGCGCCGTCCGGTCCAGTTCCATCCCCGTCGGCGGCACTTGTCGCAACACTCTTGGCGGCACTCTCCGCCAGCAGGGGCTGGGGCTGCTGCCAGTGCTGGCGGCAGAGGGAGTGGATCAGCGGAAACAGCTCCTCCAGCCTGGCCCGCTCGCTCGGGCGCAGGGCGTGGCGCTTGCCGAGTCGGCCCAGGAACAGCATCAGCGTCAGCCCTTCGCGTATCGGCAGGATCAGCCCTACCTCCTCCTGCCAGCCGGTGGCCTGATAGAAGCGCCGGCGATAGTCCGGATCTAGGGCTCCGTTGGACAGCTCCGCCAGGGTCCAGACCCCGGCACTTAACCCGCGCGCCAGCGCCTGCATAAAGGGATCCTGGCCGAAGTGGCCGGTGAGATAGCGGTCGAACAGCAGCTCCCGCTGATGGCTCAGGTTGTCATAGAGATAGAGGGGGCGCTGGCCAACCCCGAGCAGCAGGGCGCAGTCGAACGCCACCTGGTGCTGGATGAGGTGCACCAGCGCTGCCGGGAAGGCGCTGCCGTGCAGGGCATCGACGACGGCGGTCAGATCTGTGGTGAGGGCGGCGCAGGTCATGGGTGGCTCCGAGGCAGGGGGCCACGCGGCCCCATTCGGCTGGCATGCTAGCACGGTGGTGACAAAACTGTCCCCTGGGGGACATGGTCGCGCTCACGTCGAACGGCGAGGATGGCGGCTTTTCCTCTGTCGTTGGAGACCCCATGTTCAACCCCCATCTGCTGGACGAGCTGAGCCAGCGCGGGCTTGTCGCCCAGAATTCCGACCCCGTCGCCCTGCGCGATCATCTGGCCGTGCCGCGCACCCTCTATTGCCCCACCGCCGGCAGCCTGCACATCGGTCATCTGGTGCCGCTGTTGATGCTGCGCCGCTTCCAGCTCGCCGGTCACATTCCGGTGGCGCTGGTGGGCGGCGCCACCGGCCTCATCGGCGATCCCAGCTTCAAGGCGAGCGAGCGCAGCCTCAACAGCGGCGAGACGGTGCAGGGCTGGGTCGCCAGCCTGTCGGCCCAGATAGAGGCGCTGTTGCCCGCCGGCGACGGGTTGGTGACGCCCAAACTGGTCAACAACGCCGACTGGACGGGGCAGATGTCGGCCCTCGATTTTCTGCGCGACATCGGCAAGCACTTCTCGGTCAACGCCATGCTGGCGCGGGAATCGGTGCGCCAGCGGCTGGCTCGCCCGGAGCAGGGCATCTCCTTCACCGAGTTCGCCTACGCGCTGCTGCAGTCCCAGGACTTCGCCGTGCTGCACGAGCGGCTCGGCTGCACCCTGCAGATCGGCGGCAACGATCAGTGGGGCAACATCACCGGCGGCATGGATCTCACCCGCCGCCTGCACCGGGCCCAGGTCTATGGCATGACGCTGCCGCTCATCACCAAGGCGGATGGTACCAAGTTCGGCAAGACCGAGGGGGGCGCAATCTGGCTGGATCCGGCGCTCACCTCGCCCTACGCCTTCCATCAGTTCTGGCTAGGCACCGCGGATGAGGATGTCTACCGCTTCCTGCGCTACTACAGCCTGATGCCGCTCGCGGCCATCGAGGCGCTGGAGGCGGAAGACGCCAGGCGGGAGGGGCGCAAGCGGGCGCAGCAGGTGCTGGCGGACGAGCTGACCGAGCTGGTACACGGCAAGGGGGCGCTGGCGGCGGCGCGGCGCATCGGCGAGCTGCTGTTTTGTGGCGAGGTGGCCCGCCTGGGGGAGAGCGATCTTGCCCAGCTGGCGCAGGATGGCATGCCGAGTTGTCGGGTGGAGGGGGCGCAGGATCTGATCAGCCTGCTGGTAACATGCGGCCTGGCCGGCTCCCGCCGCATCGCCCGCGAGCTGCTGGCGGCGGGGGCCATCAGCCTCAACGGGGCGCTCAGGCAGGATGAGCGGCTGGCTCAGGGCGAGCGGTTGTTTGGTCGTTACCTGCTGCTGCGCCGTGGCAAGAAGCAGTATCAGCTGGTGGAGTGGCTGGACTGAGGCGACAGCGGCGCGAGCATGACAAGGGCCGCCTGGGCAGCCCTTGTTGCTACGTGATCGCCGGCAGATTCAGACCGCCAGCGGCAGCAGCTCGGCGTAATCCCTGATCGCCGGGAAGGCGGTGATCTGCTGCTCGGGTTGGCGGCTGTCCGGGTTCTGGATGGCGAGCCTATGGGCGATGCCGTAGTCGGCGGCGGCCCGCAGGATCCGCTCGCTGTCATCGACGAACAGGGTGCGAGCCGGATCGAACGCCAGCCGCTCGGCCAGCGCCTGCCAGCATTGCTGACTCTCCTTCGACCAGCCCAGCTCGTGGGTGCTGACCATCAGATCCAGGTGCGCGCCCAGTCCGAGCCGCGCCTCCTTGACCGAGAGGCTGGCGGGGTGGGCGTTGGTGAACAGCACCAGCTGCTTGCCCGCCGCGCGCAGGGCGGCCAGGAAGGGGATGGCATTGGGTCGCCACTGGATCTTCTCCAGGATCTCCTGCTTGAGGGCACGGATGTCCAGCCCCAGAGTCCGGCTCCAGTAATCCACGCAGTACCAGTCGAGGGTGCCGCTGACCGCCTGAGCGTGGGCATCCATTTGTGCCTTGGCCTCGGCCAGCGGCAACCCGAGACGCTCGGCGTAACGCTGTGGCACCAGCTGCTGCCAGAGGTGGCTGTCAAAATGGAGATCGATCAGGGTGCCATCCATATCGAGCAGAACGGTATCTATCTGGTGCCAGGGCAGTGGGGTCGGCATGAAAGGTCTCTTGGTGTCACGCAGGGCGCTGAAAAAGGAGCGCCACTATAACGCATTTTTCCGGCATCTTTCCCCGCCTTGCCCCGTGGTGTTCGGGGTGGGAGTCGTTTACTCTTGAAGCACTATTTTTTAACCGGCAATCAGCGCCCGACGATGGATCATAACAAGAGCAAACCCGAGCGACTCGAGGCCGAGATGATGGATCAGGACAAGCGCAAACCCGTCATCCTCAGCGCCGAGATCGTGGCCGAGAGCCGCCTGTTCAAGGTGGAGTCCCTGCATCTGAAATTCTCCAACGGCGAGGAGCGGGTCTACGAGCGGATGCGCGGTGGCAACAGAGGCGCCGTCATGGTGGTGCCGCTGTTCGACGCGCACACCCTGCTGCTGGTGCGCGAATACGCGGCGGGCACCCACTCTTACGAGCTCGGCTTCCCCAAGGGGCTGATCGATCCGGGTGAGAATGCCTTAGAGGCGGGCAACCGGGAGCTGATGGAGGAGGCGGGCTTCGGCGCCCACAGCCTGATCCCCCTCAAGCAGGTGTCGCTGGCCCCCGGCTACTTCTCCAGCCGGATGGATATCTTGTTGGCCCGGGATCTCTTCCCCGAGCAGCGCATCGGCGACGAGCCGGAGCCGCTCGAGGTTATCCCCTGGCCGCTCAACCGCATCGACGAATTGCTGGCGCGCCCCGACTTCACCGAGTCGCGCAGCATCAGTGCCCTGCTGCTGGCCAAGAAGTGGCTGGCGGAGCAGGAGAAGAAGCGCCCATAAGGGTATAAAGGGTAATAAAAACAGAGGGTAGCAAGATGCAGGAGTTGTTGGCCTGGGTGCCTGGGGTCAAGGAGATCGCCCGTGAAGCGGGTCGGATCCTTCACGAAATCTATCACGGCGGTCAGTTCGAGCGTCAGCTGAAGGAGGATGCGACCCCGGTCACCAGTGCCGATCTTGCTGCCGATGCCTACCTCAAGGGGGCGCTGTCGGCGCTCACTCCCCATGTTCCCGTGCTGACCGAAGAGGCGGCCGATGTGCCCTTCAGCCAGCGATCCAACTGGCGGCAGTACTGGCTGGTAGATCCCCTCGACGGCACCGGCGAGTTCATCGCCGGCAGCGGCGACTTCGCCACCCTGATCGCCCTGGTGCGGGACAACGTGCCTGTGCTCGGCGTCATCTACGCCCCGGAATCCGACGTGCTCTATTGGGCTGTGCGCGGCCACGGCGCCTTCAAGGAGGTGGGGGGCGAGATCTATCCCATCAGCGCCATGCACCATGAACACGACCTGCCGGATGCGCTGGTGGTGGCCATCAGCCGACGCCAGAAGCTGGAGAGGCTGACCCGCCGTCTCAACCCGGCTCTCAACTACGAGCTGATCCCGCTCGGCTCCAGCTCCCTCAAGTCCTGCCTGGTGGCGGAGGGGGCCGCCGACTGCTATGTGCGGCTCGGCCCCACCGGCGAGTGGGACACCGCCGCCGCCCAGTGCATCGTCGAGGCGGCCGGTGGCCGCATCCTCAGCCTGACCCTGCAGCCGCTGAGCTACAACGAAACTGAGTCGCTGGAGAACCCTGACTTCATCGTGATGGGGGATCCGGATCTCGACTGGGGCAAGATACTGGCGCACTGAGCCGGCTGAAAAATCACCGCTGATCAGCAATCAGGCGACCTCGGGGTCGCCTGATTGTTTGGTGTGATCCGCTGGTTATATCCGTGATGAGCAGGGATATCCGCTATCAAATCGCGAAGATAACAGTGGATCATCACAAGGGCGCCATGAGAATTGGCATATTTTTCAGGTAATCCTGCAAACTCAAGTTTGGTCAAAATAAAAAAATGGATATGGATCTTATTTTGGTTCTATATATCGCAAAATTTCCAATTTGTAGTTTTACAGGATTCCGTGATCCAGATCCTGTTCCCAATCTCACTGGCCCGAGCCCGTAATGGTAGTGATATGTTTCAGTGCCGCGTTTTGAGAATTAAATTCGGATAAACCACAATATGTGCAGATTAAAATACTGACCATAAGTGAATTATCGATGAGTTTATCTGCAGAGGTTACCAAGGAGCTGTCTGGTTCCCAGCCAGCCATCGCCACCAGCAGCTGGCGCCGTCATGACACCCACTGGGTGATCAGCCTGTTTGGCACCGCTGTCGGCGCGGGCATCCTGTTCCTGCCCATCAATCTGGGTCTCGGCGGGATCTGGCCCCTGCTCATAGTAGCCGTGCTGGCCGGCCCCATGACCTTCCTGGCGCACCGCGGGCTGGCCCGCTTCGTGTTGTCCTCCTCCCGTCCCCAGGCCGACTTCACCGAGGTGGCGGAGGAGCACTTCGGCAAGATGGCCGGCCGCCTCATCTCGGCGCTCTACTTCCTCTCCATCTTCCCTATTTTGCTCATCTACGGGGTGGGGCTGACCAACACGGTGGAGAGCTTCATGGTCAACCAGCTCGGCATGGCGACCCCGAACCGGGTGATGCTCTCCGGCCTGCTGGTGTTTGCCATGATCGCGGTGATGATGGCCGGCGAGAAGGCGATGCTGCGGGCCTTCGCCTTCATGGTCTACCCGCTGGCGGCCATCCTGGCGGCGCTCTCCTGCTACCTGATCCCCCAGTGGCACTGGCCGGAGGTGACCGCCTTCGACGGCGCCGGCTTCCTCAACACCGTCTGGCTGGCGCTGCCGGTGACCGTCTTCGCCTTCAGCCACGCCGCCGCCATCTCCGGCTTCGCCAACGTGCAGCGCCGTGAATATGGCGAGCAGGCGGAGGCCAAGAGCGGCCTGATCCTGCGCAACACCACCGTCATGCTGGTGGGCTTCGTGCTGTTCTTCGTCTTCTCCTGTGTGCTGAGCCTCTCCCCGCTGCAGCTGGCCGAGGCCAAGGCCCAGAACGTCTCGGTGCTCTCCTATCTCGCCAACATCACCGACAACCCGGTGATCATCACCCTGGGACCGCTCATCGCCTTCATCGCCATCAGCTCCTCCTTCCTCGGCCACTTCCTGGGAGCGCGGGAGAGCCTCAAGAGCCTGATCGCCAAGCCCACCGGCCTGTCGATTGCGAAGGCGGACAGGCTCGGCATAGCGCTGATGTTCTTCGCCATCTGGGGGGCGGCGGTGCTCAACCCGGGCATCCTCGGCCTGATGGAGACCCTCTCCGGCCCGGTCATCGCCATGATCCTGTTCATCATGCCGGTGGTGGCCATCTACCGGGTCGAGGCGCTGGCTCGCTTCCGTCAGGGCTGGGTGAACGGCTTCATCCTGCTGACCGGCTCCTTGGCGGTGTCGGCGCTGATCTTCAGCCTGCTGAAGTAAGGGGCACAGCGCCTCGCGCTAGGCCCATCAATGCAAAGAGGCGACCCCGGGGTCGCCTCTTTGCATTCTGATTGCGCGCTCAGCCCAGCTTGGCGCCGTTCTCCACCGCCTGCTCCGGGATGGCCATCACCACGGCGCCGTCGGCCCGGTAGAAGCCGGTCAGCAGAAACTCCGACTGGACGGGACCTATCTGCTTGGGCGGGAAGTTCACCACCGCGACTATCTGGCGCCCCACCAGCTCTTCCGCTTGGTAGAGATCCGTGATCTGGGCGCTGCTCTTGCGCACCCCGAGCTCGGGCCCAAAATCGGCCCACACCTTGTAGGCGGGCTTGCGCGCCTCGGGGAAGGGCTCGACCCGCACCAGGGTGCCCACCCTCAGCTCCACCATCTCGAACTCTTGCCAGCTTATGGTCTGCATCTGCTCTCCTCGCGTGTCGTCCATGTCAGCCAGCATGCCCGATCTCGCCATGGCTTGTCTTCGGCGCAGAGCCGGTGCGTTACGGCAGTTGGCCGTTTTGCTGACGCCAGCGCGACGGGGTCAGCCCGGTCTCGGCCAGGAAGCGCTCGGCGAAGGCGCCCTGATCCTGATAACCGCAGCGGCAGGCTATCTCGCCGATGGGCAGGGCGCTCTGGCTCAACAGGGTGCGCGCCAGCGCCATACGCCGGCTCCTGACATAGTGGGAGACGCTGATGCCGAGCTGCTGGCGAAAGGCGTGCTTGAACTGGCTCAGGCCGAGGCAGGCGAGGTTGGCGAGCTGTTGATTGGTGAGCGGCTCGGCGAGGTGGGTCTCGATATGGCGCTGCACCCTCGCGATGCGGGGGGCGATGCGGGTCGCCATGGCCGGGTCCATGCCCCGTGACTCGGCCAGCAGCCCGAGCCAGACCTGCTCCATGCCCGCCACCTGCCGCCCCGCGGTCACCATCCGGTGCAGGAAGGCGAGATAGTGACGTTGGGGCTCATCCAGCTCGATAAAGGGCTGGCCTGCGAGCGCTTCCGGTAGCCAGGAGCTCTCTTGTACCAGGAAGGAGAGTGCCGGATCGGCCGCGAAGTCGTGGCGCTCACCGGGGGTTATCACGCAGGCAAAACCAGGCGAGAGGCGGCGGCCCTGACCTTGCACCTCGATCTCGATGGGGCCATCGAGGGGGATCACCAGTTGGGCGAAGTCGTGGCTGTGGCTGCTGATGTCGCTCTGGTAGCGGCGCAGGCTGAAGGGGGGCGGGGCAGATGGCAATGACGCGGCCCGGGGCCGCGTCATCGAAGAAAGATCGCTCTTTGGCATAGGCTGAGAGGATTATTCGACGTCGAAATCTTCGATCTCTTTGCCCAGCGCTTCCATGATGGCGCGCGCCTCGGCAGGGACGCTGTCCGGATGATCCTTGCGCAAGTCATCGTCACCGGGCAGTGGCTGGCCGGTAAACGCGTGCAGGAAGGCCTCACAGAGCAGCTCGCTGTTGGTCGCATGACGCAGGTTGTTCACCTGGCGACGGGTGCGCTCATCGGTCAACACCTTCAGCACCTTGAGCGGGATCGAGACGGTAATCTTCTTGACCTGTTCACTCTTCTTACCGTGTTCCGCATAGGGGCTGACGTAGTCGCCGTTCCACTCTGTACCCATGATTCACCTGTTCTCATTTGGCCGTGAGCGCGGATTTTAACCCTTAAGGAATTCAATGGCAATCCAACAGCAAAGCCATTTAGACGTCTGGAAGTGTTGACGGCTTTTTTGTGCTGGCGTAAGGTGGTTCACCATGGGCTGGCGATAGGGCCGGCCATGGCGGGAACGGGTGTGGCAGAGTCAAGGCGGCCATCGTCCAGAGACAGATCAAGGAGAGTGAGATGACCCACAAGGCCACCCTGGCGGTACGCACCGGGATTGAGACAGACACACAGCACGGCGCCGTGGTGCCGCCCATTTACCTCTCCAGCAACTACACCTTTGCCGACTTCGGCGAGCCCCGTCAATACGATTATGCCCGCTCCGGCAACCCGACCCGCTCCAACCTGGCGGACGCGCTGGCGGCGCTGGAAGGGGGGGCGGGCGCCGTGGTGACCGGCACCGGCATGGGCGCCGTGCATCTGGTGACCACGGCCCTGCTCAAGGCGGGTGATCTGCTGCTGGCCCCCCACGACTGCTACGGCGGCACCTGGCGCCTGTTCGAATATCTGGCGGCCAAGGGCCACTACCGGGTGCAGTTCGTCGATCAGGGGGATGCCGCCGCCCTGGCCGCGGCGCTGGCGCAGCAGCCGGCGCTGGTGTGGGTCGAGACCCCCTCCAACCCGTTGCTGCGGGTGGTGGATGTGGCCGCCATCGCCGCCGCCGCCCACGAGGTGGGCGCCCAGGTGGTGGTGGACAACACCTTCCTCTCCCCCCTGCTGCAGCAACCGCTGGCGCTGGGGGCGGACGTGGTGGTGCACTCCACCACCAAGTACATCAACGGTCACTCCGACGTGGTGGGTGGCGTCGCCATCGCCAAGGAGCCCGCGCTCGCCGACTCCCTGGTGTGGTGGGCCAACTGCCTCGGCCTGACCAGCGGGGCCTTCGATTCCTACCTCACCCTGCGCGGGTTGCGCACCCTGGCCCCCAGGCTGCGCACCCATCAGGAGAACACGGATCGCATCCTCGCCTTCCTGCAGCAGCAGCCGCTGGTCAAACAGATCTACCACCCCAGCCTGCCGAGTCATCCGGGTCACGAGATTGCGCGCCGTCAACAGTCCGGCTTCGGCGCCATGCTAAGTTTTGAGCTCGACTGCGACGAGGCGGGGCTGCGCGTCTTCCTCGGGGCACTCAGCCTGTTCTCGGTGGCCGAGTCCCTCGGTGGGGTGGAGAGCCTGGTGGCCCATCCGGCCAGCATGACCCACAGGGCCATGACCCCGGCGGCCCAACAGGCGGCGGGCATCAGCGCCCAACTGCTGCGCCTCTCGGTAGGCATAGAACACGGCGACGATCTGGTGGCCGATCTGGCCCAGGCGTTTGCCAAGGCGCAGCTGGCCGGGCAATGACCCGGCCGCAGACAGCAAAGACAGAATAAAACGGAACAGGCGGTGAAGTAATGGAACAGCAGCAAGGAGAGAGCGCGGTGGCGGTACAGACAGGGTTGAAGCGGCGTCATGTGCACAAGTTTGGGGGCAGCAGCCTGGCGGATCCGGTCTGCTATCGCCGGGTCGCCACCATCGTCGAGCAGCAGGTCGGCGGTCAGGAGCTGGTCGTGGTCTCCGCCGCCGGCAAGACCACCAACCGTCTGATCCAGCTGGTGGAGCTGGCCGAGGAGGGGGACGAAGCCGCCGGTGAGGCGATCTCGGCGTTGCAAGCCTATCAGCAGAGCCTGATCGACGGCCTGCTGGAGGGGGAGTGGCAGCTCGACCTGAGCCGGCAGCTGGCCGATGACATGCAGTTCATCGGCAAGACCCTGGAGGGACAGTTCGATCGCTTCGCCCGCAACGGCCTGCTCGCCTTCGGCGAGGTGTGGTCGGCGCGCCTGCTGGCCGCCCTGCTCAGCAGCCGCGGTGAGCCCGCCATCTGGCTCGATGCCCGCAGCTTCCTGCGTGCCGAGGACGGCGCCCTGGTCAAGGTGGATACCGCCATCTCCAGCGAGCTGCTCAAGGCGCGCCTCGCCGAGCATACTGGCCGCATCGTGGTGACCGGCTTTATCGCCGCGGACATGGAAGGAAGATCCCTGCTGCTCGGCCGCAACGGCTCCGACTACAGCGCCAGCCTGCTGGCGGCGCTGGCGGACGGCGAATCCACCACCATCTGGAGCGACGTGGCCGGGGTCTACAGCGCGGATCCGCGCCGGGTGAAGGAGGCGCGCCTGCTGGAGCGCCTGAGCCTGGCCGAGGCCAACGAGCTGGCTCGCCTCGGTTCCCCGGTGCTGCACTCGCGCACCCTGCAGCCGGTGGCCGACAGCCGCCAGCGCCTCACCCTGCGCTGCAGCTACAACCCGGACGAGGGTTGTACCCACATACTGCGCCGGGCGCCGCGCTCCGGCGGGGCGCGCATCGTCTCCTCGGTGGATCAGATAGCGCTGATCGAACTCAAGGTGCTGCCCCAGACCAGCTATGAGCAGACGGTGGCCACCATCGAGGCGCATCTGGCCCGCCATCGCCTCAACCCGCTCACCCTGCAGCGCCAGCCGGATCGGCGGGTGCTGCGCCTCGCCTACACGCTCGAAGTAGCAGAAGGGGCGTTCGAGATCCTGCGCGACTTCCAGTTGCAGGGCAACTTTACCGGTCTCATCCAGAAAGAGGGCTACAGCCTGGTGGCCCTGGTCGGCGCCGGGGTGACCGACAACGCCGAGCAGTGTCACCGCTTCTATCAGCTGCTGGCGGATCAGCCGCTGGAGTTCGTGCAGGTGGCCAGAGACGGCCTGAGCCTGGTGGCGGTGCTGCGCCAGGTGGTGCTGGAGCCGCTGCTCATCGCCCTGCACGGCGCCCTGTTCAGCCGCCCGACCCGGGTCGGCCTGGTGCTGTTTGGCAAGGGCAACATCGGTGGCCACTGGCTGAGCCTCTATGGCCGCGAGAAGGCACGGCTCGAGCACGAGCTCAACCTGACCCTGACCCTGTACGGGGTGTTCAACTCGCAAGGGGGCGTGCTGGACGAGGAGGGGCTGGATCCGCTCAAGGTGCGGGACAACTTCAATCCCAGGCCGCTGATCTGGCCCGAACTGCTGGGCCAGCTCGAGCAACATGGTTTTGACAGCCTGATCGCGCTCGATCTCACCGCCAGCGAGACGGTGAGCCGCTATTACCCTGACTTCGCCCAGCTCGGTTGCCACATCATCGCCGCCAACAAGTTTGCCGGCGCCGCCGAGAGCGAGTTCTACCAGCGCATCAAGCAGACTTGCCGCGATCACCAGGTGCAGTGGCGCTACAACGCCACCGTCGGCGCCGGTCTGCCCATCCAGTCCAGCATCCAGATGCTGCGCCAGAGCGGCGATCGCATCCAGGGGGTCTCCGGTATCTTCTCCGGCACCCTCTCCTGGCTGTTCCAGCAGTACGATGGCAGCCGCCCCTTCTCCGAGCTGGTGGACGAGGCCTGGCAGCACGGCCTGACCGAGCCGGATCCCCGCGAGGATCTCTCCGGCCAGGACGTGCGCCGCAAGCTGCTGATCCTGGCGCGGGAGGCGGGCTTCGAGCTCGACTCCGCCGACATCGAGCTGGAGAACCTGGTGCCTGTGGCCCTGCGCAAGGCCAGCACGGATCAGTTCATGGACAGGCTAAAGGAACTGGATGAGCCCATCCAGAGCGCGTTCGAGGGGGCCCGCCGAGTCGGCAAGGTGCTGCGCTACGTCGCCCGCTTCGAGCATGACGGCAAGGCGCGGGTCGGGCTTGAGACCCTGGAGCCGCACCATCCGTTCGCAAACCTCTTGCCCTGCGACAACGTGTTCGCCATCGAGAGCGACAGCTATCGCACCAACCCGCTGGTCATTCAGGGGCCGGGGGCGGGGCGCGAGGTGACGGCGGCGGCCATCCAGTACGATCTCTGGCAGATCTGCGCCAGCCTCTGAGGGGCTAGTCGATAAAACAAAAGAAGAGGCGCCCTGGGGCGCCTCTTCTCGTTGGGTGGTCGCAATGTATTACCAGAACACCTTGCCCAGCAGGGGGGCCAGCAGCACCGTCGCCATGCCGGCGATCATCATCACCATGCTGGAGACCACCCCCTCCTCGTTGCCCATCTGATAGGCCCTGGCGGTGCCCGCACCGTGGGCCGAAGCACCGAAGCCGGCCCCCTTGCCGAGCCGGCTGCGGATGGCGAGCACCGTCAGCACGCTCTCCCCGACCGCCATGCCGATCACCCCGGTCAGCACCACGAACAGGGCGGTGAGATCGGCATTGCCGCCGACCGAGCGGGTCGCCTCCACCGCGAAGGGGGTGGTGATGGATCTCATGGCCATGCTGCGCTGCAGTAGCTCTGAGAGGTGCAGCCAGCGCGCCAGCAGCACAGTGCTGCCCACCGCCATGAGCACGGAGGCGAGCACCCCTACCGACAGGGAGAGCCAGTGGCGGCGCATCAGCTGGCGGTTCTCGTAGACCGGCACCGCGAAGGCGACGGTGGCCGGGCCCAGCAGCCACAGCAGCCAGTGCGACTCGGCCATGTAGTCCTGATAGGGGATGTGGAACAGCATCACCACCGCCACCAGCAGGGCCGGCGCCAGCAGCAGCGGCATCAGTGGCAGTATGCGTTTGCGGCCATAGAGCCACTTGCTGGCGTAGTAGAACAGCAGGGTGAGGGCGAAGCAGAGCAGGCCGAGCAGGGTGTCAGACATGGCGGCGGCTCCGGCGGGCCAGCTTCAGTTCGAGCCGATAGACCCTGTCCACCACCAGGGCCGTGGTGCCGAGCACCAGCACAGTGCTTATCACCAGCACCAGCATGATGCGCCACCCCTCCTGCAGCAGCAGATCCTGATAGTTGACCACGGCCACCACGGCGGGCACGAAGAACAGCAGCATCTCCGCCAGCAGCCAGCGGGCACCGGCGCTGAACCACTGTGCCTTGACCACCCCGAGCAGGATGCAGACCAGCAACAGCAACATGCCGGTGAGGTTGGCGGGCAGGGGCAGATTGAAGGTGCGCACCGCGGTGTCGGCCAGCAGCCAGATGGCGGCCAGCAGGGCGATTTGGAAGGGAGTTTGTAGCCAGCGAAGGCAGAAGGCTTTCATGATGGGCGTCTTTTTGTGAACCTGGTCACAGTATAAGGGCGGGCTAAACCTGCAAGAAATGAATTTAAATTATGAAAAATATGCCAAATTGGCATTATTTAGCGAACCCCTCCGACGAGCGTCCCATGGATATCCGAGCCCTGCGTTACTTTGTCGAACTGGTGCGGGAGCAGAGCTTTACCCGCGCCTCCGAGAAGCTGTTTGTCACCCAGCCCACCATCAGCAAGATGATCCGCAACATGGAGGAGGAGCTGGGTCAGCCCCTGCTCAACCGGGAGGGACACAGCTTCACCCTGACCGACAGCGGCCAGGTGCTGTTTGCCCGTGGCCAGCTGATCCTGGCCCAGATGCAGCAGCTGGAGGCGGAGCTCGCCGATCTGCAGAGCCTGCAGCACGGGCGCCTCGCGCTCGGCATCCCGCCCATGGTGGGCCACGTCTATGCGGATCTGATCCGCACCTACCGCAGCCGCTACCCCAGGGTGGAGCTCTCCATCGTCGAATATGGCGGCCGTCGCATCGAGCAGGCGGTGCTGGAGGGGGAGCTGGATCTCGCCATCACCATGTTGCCGACCAGGGAGGGGGGCGCCCTCAGCGCGCTGGAGCTGGATTGCTACCCGATCCAGGTGGTGCTGCCGGACCTGCCGCGCTGGCGCGAGCGCGCCGAAATCCGGTTGGAGGATCTGCAGGAGGAGCCCTTCCTGCTCTACACCCAGGCCTTCACCCTGAGCGAGCGGCTGGAGCAGGCCTGCCAGCAGGCGGGCTTCGTGCCCCAGGTGGCGGCGCGCAGCAGCCAGTGGGACTTTCTCACCGCCATGGTGCGCAGCGGCATGGGGGTCGCCTTCCTGCCCGAGCCCATCTGCCGGCGGCTGACCCCGGACGGGCTGGTGTTGCGCCCCCTGCTGCCGGAGCTGAGCTGGCGGCTCGGGGTGATCTGGCCGAGCCGGCGCTACCTCTCCCGCACCGCCGAGGCCTGGCTGGCCCTGTGCCGCGAGAGCCGCGGCTGAACACTCAACTGCGCAGCAGGGCGCCCAGCTGGCGACATAGTCTGCGCAGGGTCTGGTTGTCGAGGCAGCCAAAGCCGAGCAGCCAGCCCTCCAGCCCGGGCTCGCCGAGGTAGAACTGGCCGAGGGGGCGCAGGCCCAGCCCCAGGGCGTTGGCGGCGTCGGTCCAGCGGGCCTCGCCGCCCGGCGGCAGCAGCACGGCGCACTGCAGCCCGGCGCCGCTGTGGATGGGGGTGAGCAGGGGGCAGTGCTCGGCCAGTTCGCTCAGCAGCAGATCCCGCCGGCTCTGGTAGAGCAGACGACTCTGGCGCAGGTGGGTGGCGAAGTGGCCGGCGCGGATGAAGTCTGCGGTGACCGCCTGCTGCAGCTGGTTGCTGTGACCGTCGAAGGCGGCGCGGGCCCGGCTGAAGGACTCCATCAGGGGGCGCGGCAGCACCAGGTAGGCGAGGCGCAAGGAACCAAACAGCACCTTGCTGAAGGTGCCAACATAGAGGACCCGCCCCTGACCATCCAGCCCCTGCAGGGCGGGCAGCGGGCGCTGATCGTACTGATATTCCCCATCGTAATCGTCTTCCAAAATCCAGGCCCCGTGCCGCTCGGCCTCGGCCAGCAACGCCATCCGCCGCGGCAGGCTCATGGGCACGCCGAGGGGATACTGATGGGCCGGGGTGCAGTAGATGAGCCTTGGCCGCGGATGTTCCCCCGCCGGGTTGAGACCCTCCTCGTCAACCGGCACCGGATGGACGCGGGCGCCGGCACTCTCCAGCGCGGTGCGCGCACCCGGGTAGCCGGGATCCTCCACCCAGACGCTGTCGCCGGCATCGATGAGCAGCTGGGTCGCCAGCAAGATGCCCTGCTGGGAGCTGGTGAGGATCAGGATCTGATCCGGCTCGCACACCACCCCCCGCGACTGCACCAGATAGCTGCTGATGGCGGCGCGAAGGGGAGCCAAGCCCTGTGGATCCCCGTAGTTCATCCAGTCGCTGGCGCGCTGGCGCCACTGTTGCTGCATCAGCCGCCCCCAGAGCGCCTGGGGGAAGAGGCGCGGATCCGGCTGGCTGGAGGCGAAGGAGTCACCCACCTGGGGCGCGTTATGGCAGGCCCCGCCCGCCGCCATCTCCTGGCCGCGGCGCGACAGCCCGGCCGCCGACTGGGGCGGCCTGGGGGCGGGGCGCACTGCCGCCAGGGCGACGAAGCTGCCGGCCCCCACCTTGCGCACCAGATAGCCCTCCGCCTCCAGCCGGCCGTAGGCAAGCTCTACCGTGCTGCGGGAGACGCCGAGATCCCGGGCCAGCATGCGGCTGGCGGGCAGCCGGCTGTGCTGGGGCAGGTGACCGGCCAGGATGGCTTCCCGCAGGGTACGCACCAGCTGCTCATGCAGTGGCAGATCGTTCTGTTGCTGGTCGGCAAACAGGGTGGGCAGGGCGGTCATGAGGGCCTCCGGGTGGGGCACTGTGCCCGCAAAATTGGTCTGCCTATATTGGCAAAATTGGTCGGCGTGGCAAGGCCATTATGACGCTACATTGAGGGTCAGAGAATGGAGTGCAACCACCACAAGGAGTCGGGATGTCAGAGTTCAGTGCCCTCATCAGCTGGCAACGGGGGGCCGGCGAGGCCTTCGTCGATCAGCGTTACAGTCGGGCCCATGAGTGGGAGTTTGACGGCGGCGTCAGGGTGCCCGCCTCCTCCTCCCCCCATGTGGTGCCCTTGCCCTTCTCGGTGGCGGAGAACGTCGATCCGGAGGAGGCTTTCGTCGCCTCGCTCTCCAGCTGCCACATGCTGACCTTCCTCTGGCTGGCGGCCAGGGAGCGCTATCTGGTGGAAAGCTATCGGGATCAGGCCTGGGGGCTCATGGAGGCGGACGAGCGGGGCCGCCAGTCGATCACCAGGGTCACCCTGCGCCCCAGGGTGCAGTTTGGCGGGGAGCGCCAGCCTGGCCTGGCCGAGCTGGAGCGACTGCACCATCAGGCCCACGAGCAGTGTTTCATCGCCAACTCGGTGAGAACCGAGATCACCACAGAAGTCGCGCTATATCAGGAGTCCGTATGAGTCATGTATTGAGCACCGGGGTGGCCAGCCCGCAGGAGGCCAGCGCCTTCTTCGAGGCCCAGCTGGCGTTTCGCACCGATCCGGCCGATCTCGCCGTCGATCTGCTGGCCGGTGAGCCCGGCATCGTCGTCATCGACACCCGCTCCTTCGATCACTATGGGAAGGGCCATATCCCGGGGGCCATCTCCTTCCCCCACAGCACCATGAGTCCTGCCACCACGGCCGGGCTGGCGCGAGACAAGGTCTATGTCTGTTACTGCGACGGCATCGGCTGCAACGGCTCGACCCAGGGGGCTTATAAGCTGGCGGCGCTGGGCTTTCGGGTCAAGGAGCTGATCGGTGGCCTGCACTGGTGGCGGCAGGACGGCTTCGCCGTCGCCACCGGCGGCGAGGCCGGTGTGTTGCAAGAGGGGGGGATCGCCTGTGGCTGCTAATCGAGTGACGACTCAAATCACCAACGAATTCAATCAACCCCTGGGGGCCGAGGTGGCTGATTGGGCGGGCGCCGAGTTTCCCCCCAAGGTGATCATGAGCGGCTGGGGCTGCCGGCTGGAGCCGCTGGACCCTGAGAGCCACTGCGCCTCGCTCTGGCAGGCGTTCGGCGCCGATGATGGGGCCATGTGGACCTATCTCACCAGCGGTCCCTTCGCGGATGAGGCGGCCATGCTGGCTTGGCTGCGAGGGGTCGCCGCCAAGGCCGATCCCCAGTTCTATGCCATTGTCGACGAGGCGAGCGGCAAGGCGCTAGGGCTCGCCAGCTACCTGCGCATCGATCCCGCCGCGGGCAGCATAGAGGTGGGCTGGCTGCACTTCTCGCCGGCCATGCAGCGTACCCGCCTCTCTACCGCAGCCATGGCGCTGATGATGGCCAATGCCTTTGCGCTGGGCTACCGTCGCTACGAGTGGAAGTGCAACGATTTCAACTGGCCCTCGCGCCAGGCGGCGCTGCGGCTCGGCTTCAGCTACGAGGGGACCTTCCGTCAGGCGCGGGTGGACAAGGGCCGCAATCGGGATACCGCCTGGTTCTCGGTGATCGATGGGGAATGGCCCGCCCTGCAAGGCTGCTTCGAGCGCTGGCTGGCGGATGACAACTTCGATGGGGCAGGGCGCCAGCGGCTGCGGCTCTCGGATCTGACCGCCGCCTGCCACCCCGAGGGGGAGTGACGCGGGCAGCGGGTTGTCGGGCCGCCATATCCTAGGTCCGATGACGTGACTCGAACCCGCCGATCGACAAAACGAAAGAGGCCCCGGATGCGGGGCCTCTTCTATTCACGCTACTGCTTAGTCATGGTGCTCGTCCCTTAGTGTTCACCGATGGGCGCGGCGATCCACTTCAGAAGGCGAAGCATGTCTTGCGGCGCCACCCCGACCGAGAGGCCGCGCTTGCCGCCGCTCACCAGGATCTCGTCAAACGCCATGGCGGAGTCGTCCAGCACTGTTGGCAGCAACTTCTTCTGGGCCAGCGGGCTGATGCCCCCCACCTTGTAACCGGTCAGCTTCTCGGCCTCCGCCGGCTTCATCATCTCCACCTTCTTCAGCCCCGCCGCCTTGGCGAGCTGCTTCAGGCTGCACAGGCCCGATGACGGCACTATGGCCACCACCGCCTGCTTGTCGTGATGGGCGATCAGGGTCTTGAACACCTGAGCCTCCGGCAGGCCGAGCTGAGTCGCGGCATGCTTGCCGAAATCATCGTGGGCCTCGCACTCATAGGGGTAGAGCTTGTGGGGGATCTTGAGCTTTTTCAGCAGATTGATAGCGGGGGTCATAAGGATTCCTTGAGCCTAAGCAAGGCCAAATAGTTTGCTCCTGCGTGGTGGGGGATGCAAGCCATAGGGCATTTGGTTGCCAGAATGTCGTTATCGCTTGTCGCTGAGCTCTAGAGAACTTGACCGACTTGAGTCCAAACGGTTATTGCTTGTACCCCTTGATATGAACTCGCCCAATGATGTGGCAGGAGCACATTTTGTACAGATTCGATCCCATCACTTTCCTCCCTATGAGTGCTTACACTCAGAGCATGGCTATTTCATTTTTTGATGCTCTGCTGAAAATTGCATAGAGACAAGTGTTCTTGTAATAAAAATGGATAGATGTTTATGGATAAAATATATAAATACATGAAGTTTCGGCCAGAGTTTTTCAAAAAACCAAGCCTAAGAGTAAGTCAACGGTGTGCTCTTAATGATCCATTCGAGTTTAACCCTAGCCAAGATGCTCTTGATAAAATATCAGAGGATGAGATTAGAGATGACTTCTTTCAGCAAATATCCGCATATTCTACTGATGAAGAATTTGATGATACTGGCGTAATATCTTTCACAGAAACCTATAACAACTTATTAATGTGGTCTCATTATGCAGATGAGCATAAAGGAATTGTTGTTGAATTTAACTATAAAAAACTAAAAGACCACTTCAACAAAAGGTTAAGCACCAACAATTCCATTGAGCGAGTTCTATATAACAGAGAACGACAAGATATGTTGTCGCATAGTTTTTCACCTAAAAAAAGTCTACTAACAAAAAGTGATGACTGGATATATGAGAAGGAACATCGAATTTTAACAAAAGTCAGTAATTCTGATTGTTTTGTTGTGGATATAAGCACATACGAACAAATGAAAGAATTTTACGATGATAGCGAGATGGAGTTGCTACAAGCCAAGAAATATAGAGGTAAAGTTAAGTTGTTTGTTGATATGGAAAAATGCAAACTTATGGACTCAAGAGCCAAAGATGGCAGCTCTACTGATGACATGGAGGAAATGAGATTCAGTCCGAGTGAAACAGTACTTAATGAGCTTATATCATCTGTTTCCGCTCTTCCTACATCAATATTCGTATTTCAAATCCCCAGAAACTGTATTACAGGTGTATTTATTGGCTGTAGGTTCTCAGATGCTGATAAAACCACACTTAGAGAACTGCTTAACAACAAAATACCCTGCTACAAGGCTAGTTTGAGCAAAAGTCATTTTTTATTAGACTTTCAATACACTAATCTTTTTTATGAGACAGCCTAAAGGATATTTTTTAATGAATATCATACTGGGTAAAAAATTAAGACATGCCTAACGAACTGCACTAGAAGAGACATATTCAGCCCCCTCTCATCGTATTGTTTAAGTGTGAATAAGCGGGGGAAGGCCTTCTTGGTGATTTCTTGGGCCTTCAAGATGTCACTCGCTCCGGCCCGAAGAGCGGGCGAAACCCCTTTGAGGACGGCGTCCTCGCTTCCCTTGTGGTGCAATTCGTGGAAATTAAAAGGGCGCCAATATGATGGCGCCCTTTTTACTCAGGAAGGGGAGCTTGGTAGCCCGCCTATCAACCCGTGTTACGCATGCCTGCGGCTATGCCGGCGATGGTGACCATCAGCGCCTGATCCAGCTCGGGGTGCAGGGTCTCGGCGTGGTTGCGCGAGCGGCCCAGCAGCTCGACCTGCAGCACGTTGAGGGGATCCGTGTAGGGGTTGCGCAGCTTGATGGACTCCTTGATCCAGGGCTGGTCGTCGAGCAGGTCGCCCTGCGGGCGCAGCTCCAGCACCACCTGGATGGAGTCGGAGAGCTCCTGACGCAGCTGCTTGCCGAGGGTCCACAGCTCCTGCGGCACCAGACGGGTGTCGTAGTACTCCGCCAGCCAGAGGTCGGCCTTGAGGAACACCATCTCCAGCATCTCGAGGCGGGTGCGGAAGAAGGGCCACTGGCGGCTCATCTCGTCCAGCACGCTCTTGTGGCCGCCATCTATGGCCTGCTGCAGCCCCTTGTGGGCGCCGAGCCAGGCCGGCAGCATCAGCCGGTTCTGGGTCCAGGCGAAGATCCAGGGGATGGCGCGCAGGCTCTCGACGCCGCCGTTGGGCTTGCGCTTGGCGGGACGGGAGCCGAGCGGCAGCTTGCCGAGCTCCATCTCCGGGGTGGCGGCACGGAAGTAGGGCACGAAGTCAGGATGACCGCGCACTATGGAGCGATAGTGCTCGCAGGAGGCCTCGGCCACCTGTTCGATCACGGCGCGCCAGCTCTCTTTCGGCTTGGGCGGTGGCAGCAGGTTCCCTTCCAGCACCGCGCTGGTGTAGAGATTCAGGCTGTGGATGGCGACCTTGGGCAGGCCGAACTTGAAGCGGATCATCTCGCCCTGCTCGGTCACTCGCAGGCCACCGCGCAGGGATCCCGGCGGTTGGGACAGGATCGCCTGATGGGCGGGGGCGCCGCCGCGACCGACGGTGCCACCACGGCCGTGGAACAGGGTGAGGCGCAGGTTGTTGGCCTCGGCCAGTGCCACCAGGGATTCCATGGCGGCGTACTGGGCCCAGCCGGCGGCCATCATGCCCGCGTCCTTGGCGGAATCCGAGTAGCCGATCATCACGTACTGACGGCCCTGGATGTAACCGCGATACCAGTCCACCGACAGCAGGCGCTCCATCACGGCGGTGCCCGCCATCAGATCTTCCTGGGTCTCGAACAGTGGCGCCACCGGCATGCGGAACTTGCAACCAGCTTCCTTCAGCAGCAGTTGCACCGCCAGGACGTCGGAGGGGGCGCCGGCCATGGAGATGATGTAGATGCCGAACGCATCGGGGTCGTGCTCGGCGATGACCCGACAGGTGTCTATGGTCTCGCGGGTCTCGGCGCTCGGCTCCCAGTCGGTGGGGATCAGCGGGCGGCGGGAGTTCAGCTCATTGAGCAGGAAGGCCTGCTTGTCGTCTTCGCTCCACTCGGCGTAGTCGCCCATGCCGAGGTAACGGGTCAGTTCGGAGAAGACCTGGCCGTGGCGCTCGCCGTCCTGACGGATGTCGAGCTTGACCAGATGGATGCCGAAGCAGGCCAGCTTGCGCAGCACGTCCAGCAGCATGCCGTCGGCGATGTTGCCCATGCCGCAGGCATGCAGGGAGTGGTAGCAGAGCTCCAGCGGCTCGCGCAGCTGGGCCGTGGTCTTGACCAGATCCCGGCTCTCGCTGACCTGACCCTGCACCTTGGCGGTGAGGAATTCCTGGGTCTCGCGCAGCTGTTCGCGCAGCTCGCGCACCAGGGCGCGGTAGGGCTCGGGGTGATCGCCCACTTGCTCGCGCAGGGCGTCGGTGCAGTCGGACATGGAGAGCTCGGAGGTGAGCTCCTTGATGTCTTTGTAGAACAGGTTCACCGCCATCCAGCGGCCCAGCTCCAGCACCTCGGCGGTCACCTTGGCGGTGACGAAGGGGTTGCCGTCACGGTCGCCGCCCATCCAGGAGGTGAACTTGACCGGCGCGGCATCCAGCGGCAGTCGCACGCCGAGGTGCTGCTGCAGACGCTCGTCCAGGGTGCGCATGAATTCGGGAATGGCGGGCCAGAGGCTGTTTTCCACCACGGCGAAGCCCCACTTGGCCTCGTCCACCGGGGTTGGGCGCTGTTCGCGGATCTCGTTGGTGTGCCAGGCCTGATTGACCAGCTGTTCGATGCGGTTGAGGATCTTGTCCCGCTCGCGGGGCAGCAGATCGGACAGTTCCAGCGCTTCCAGGCAGTCGTTGAGCTGCACGTGCTTGTGGATCAGGGTGCGACGGGTCACCTCGGTCGGGTGGGCGGTTAGCACCAGATCGATATCCAGCTCGCGCACGGCCTGGATGATGGCCTCCTGCGACAGGTTGGAGGCCTTGAGCTTGGCAAACATCTGCTCCAGCGGATCCGGGGTGCTTTCCTGCTCTTCGCTGCGGCGGGAGATGGTGTGGAACTGTTCCGCCACGTTGGCCAGATTGAGGAACTGGCTGAAGGCACGGGCGACCGGCAGCAGCTCGTCATC
Source organism: Aeromonas encheleia (assembly GCF_900637545.1). NCBI lineage: Bacteria > Pseudomonadati > Pseudomonadota > Gammaproteobacteria > Aeromonadales > Aeromonadaceae > Aeromonas > Aeromonas encheleia. The sequence goes on along the minus strand of NZ_LR134376.1, from coordinate 3,922,098 downwards.
GGAGAGGGTGCGCAGGGTCTCGAGCAGCGACTCACGGTCTGCCTCGTTGCCCTTGCGGGAGGACTTGGCCAGCTGACGAATGGTCTCGATCTTGTCGAGGAAGGCCTGTCCCTGATGATCCTTGATGGACTTGCCCAGCAGTTGGCCCAGCATGCCTACGTTGGCGCGTAGCGCGGCGTACTTTTCGTTCATTCCACATCCTTATTTTGTTGGTGCCTCCTTACCTTCCGGGGTGAGAGGCAGCCTCACTTATTGTTGTGTGATTACAACATATGCTCCGTCATCTTAGGGGGACAATCTACTCGGATTGTCTGCGCAAGGTCAAATAACAGGCCGATTCAGAACATGTATTTCCCTCACCTGTCCCTGGGCGCCATGTCATGTAACTTACTTACATTCCCCTCGATTCAGAGGCAGAAACGCCGGATCAGGTGCTGCAGCACCGCCGTGGTCGGCTTGACGAACGACAGATCCAGATACTCGTCCGGTTGGTGCGCCTGAGCGATATGACCGGGGCCCATCACTATTGTCTGGCATCCCAATTGCTGGATAAAGGGGGCCTCGGTGCAGTAGTTCACGGATTCGGCGGCGCGGCCGCTCGCCTTCTCGGCCTCGCGCACCAGCACGGAATCATCGGCGCAGGCGTAGGCGGGGATCGGCTCGTGCAGGTGTTGCAGGTGCAGGCAGCCCGGCTGATGAATTTCGATGGGGGCGAGCGCCTCCTTGAGCATGCCCATCAGTTCGTCCGGCCCCACCTGCGGGGTGGGCCTCATGTCGATGTGCAGCTCGCAACAGCCACAGATGCGGTTAGGGCTGTCTCCCCCCTGGATGTAGCCCAGATTGAGGGTGGGCTGCGGCACCGCGAATCTGTGGTCGGCGTACTTCTCCTTCAGGCTCTGCTGAAGCTTTAGCACCTGACCCATGGCCTGGTGCATGATCTCCAGCGCATTGACGCCGTTGGCGGGATCCGAGCTGTGGCCGCTCTTGCCCGTGATGCGGATTGCCTCGGACATGTGGCCCTTGTGGGCCACCACCGGCATCAGCCCGGTCGGCTCGCCGATCACCGCGTAGTCCGGTTTCAGCTCGGCCGCCGCGGCGATGGCGCGGGCGCCCGCCATGGTGGTCTCCTCGTCGGCGGTGGCCAGGATGCGCAGCGGCTTGCTGAGGGTGGTCAGGTCGATCTCTTTGAGCGCCTCGACGATGAAGGCGAAGAAGCCCTTCATGTCGATGGTGCCGAGCCCATACAGGCGGTTGCCCTCCTCGGTCACCTTGAAGGGATCCTTGCTCCAGCCCCCCTCATCGAAGGGCACCGTATCGGTGTGGCCCGCCAGCAGCAGACCCCCTTCTCCCTGGCCTATGCTGGCCACCAGGTTGAACTTGCCGGGCAGCTCCGGCAGCGCCGTCACCTCGCAGTGGAAGCCGAGCTGGCCGAACCAGTCGGCCAGCAGCCGGATCACCGCCTCGTTGCTCTGATCCCAGCGGGGATCCGTGCTGCTGATAGAGGGAATCGCAATAATATTCTTATAAAGTGAAAAAAAATCCAGATTGGCCATCAGCTGCTCCTTGCGTCCCCGGAATGTTTCTGTTAGAAAATACAAATGCAAAGTGAGTGCATGAATATTCTTTTAGAGTGCTCATCGACAAGGCTTCTAGTTGTAAGGGAAAGTTAATGTTCTGTCACCTGATCTATAACCGACGACACACACCCGCCTGATTTGCCCCTCCGCACTCGTTGCATCAAAGGGGCGATAGCTCACCCCTTGCACCGCAGCACCATGCTGTGAACTTCGAACTCAGACTTGGAATATTCAACAATGCTTAACACCGTTATCGTCGGTGCCAGTGGCTACGCGGGAGCCGAACTGGCCGCACTGGTCCAGAACCATCCACAACTCAAGCTGTTCGGCCTCTATGTGTCGGCCGGCAGCCAGGATGCGCACAAGCGTTTCTCTTCCCTCCATCCCCAGTGGGTCGGTGCGCTGGATCAGCCGCTGCTGCCGCTGGACGATGACGGCATGACCCGGATCCTGACCCAGGCCGATCTGGTGCTGCTGGCCACCGCCCACGAGGTGAGTGCCGAGCTGGCGCCCAAGTTCCTGGCCAAGGGGTTGCCTGTATTCGATCTCTCCGGCGCGTTCCGGGTCAAGGATCAGGGGTTCTACTCCTCCTTCTACGGCTTCACCCACCAGAGCGAGCAGTGGCTGGAGCAGGCCGCCTACGGTCTGGCTGAGTGGAATGTCGATGCCATCAAAGCCGCCCAGCTGATTGCGGTGCCCGGTTGCTACCCGACCGCCTCCCTGTGCGCCCTCAAGCCGCTGCAGCAGGCTGGCCTCATTGCCAAGGGGTGGCAGCCCATCATCAATGCGGTCTCCGGGGTCTCCGGGGCCGGTCGCAAGGCCGCCATCAACACCAGCTTCTGCGAGGTGAGCCTGAATCCTTACGGCACCTTCAATCACAGACACCAGCCGGAGATCAGCCACCACCTGGGCAAGGAGGTGCTGTTCCAGCCCCACCTCGGCAACTATGTGCGCGGCATACTGGCCACCATCTATGTGCAGCTGGCGGACGGTGTGACGGCGACCCAGGTGGATCAGGCCTACCTCAAGGCCTACGAGGGCAAGCCGCTGGTGCGTCTCACCGGCCAGATGCCCTCCATCCGCGGCGTGGCGAGCACCCCCTATTGCGACATCGCCTGGCAGCAGCAGGGCAACATGCTGGTGGTGGTTTCCGCCATCGACAACCTGCTCAAGGGGGCCGCCTCCCAGGCCATCCAGTGCATAAATATCAAGTTTGGTTTTGAACCGGCCACCGGCCTGATTTAACGCTTTAAGGAAGGATCGAGAAGATGGACAAGCAGACGCTGGTAATCAAGTTAGGTGGGGCGCTGATCGAGAATGACGAGGCGCTGACCGCCCTGTTCGCCACCCTCAAAAGCTTCTTGGATGAGCAGCATAGGCCCCTGGTGCTGGTGCACGGCGGCGGCTGCCTGGTGGACGACCTGCTCAAGGGCCTGGGGCTGACCTCCACCAAGAAGAACGGCCTGCGGGTCACCCCCTTCGAGCAGATCCCCTTCATCGCCGGCGCCCTGGCGGGGACCGCCAACAAGATGATGATGGCCAAGGCCATTGCCACCGGCATCCCGGCGGTGGGGCTCTGTCTGGCCGACGGCGGCCTGTGCCAGGTGACCCAGCTCGACCCGGATCTCGGCGCCGTGGGTGATTGCCAGCCGGGCAACCCGGCGCTGGTGCAGGGCATCCTCGGTCAGGGCTTCCTGCCGGTGGTGAGCTCCATCGGCATCACCGCCGCCGGCCAGCTGATGAACGTCAACGCGGATCAGGCGGCCACGGCGATTGCCGAGGCGCTCGGCGCCGATCTGGTGATGTTGTCCGACGTGAGCGGCATCCTGGATGGCAAGGGCAAGCTGGTGCCGCAGCTGAACAAGGCGACCGCGCTGGATCTGATGGAGAAGGGGGTGATCAGCGACGGCATGGCGGTCAAGGTGAAGGCCGCGCTGCACGCCGCCGAGACCCTGGGCAAGCCGGTCTGCGTCGCCAGCTGGCGCTATCAGGATCAACTGCTCAAGCTGCTGGCCGGCGGTGCGGTCGGCACCCAAGTCACCCTCTAACCCTGGCCGGAAAAAGGAACATCCGATGCAACATCTTCTGAAAGATAGCGATCTGAACAAATCCCAGGTCCTGGCGCTGATCGCGCTGGGCAAGGCGGTCAAGGCGGATCCGAAAAAGTACGGTCAGGCGCTGGCGGGCAAGAGCGTGGTCACCCTGTTCGAGAAACCCTCCCTGCGCACTCGCGTCACCTTCGACATCGGCATCGCCCGCCTCGGTGGCCACAGCGTCTACCTGGATCAACAGAACGGCGCGCTCGGCAAGCGCGAGTCGGTGAAGGACTTCGCCGCCAACCTGTCGCGCTGGTGTGACGCCATCGTCGCCCGGGTGTTCGATCACCAGACCCTGGTCGAGCTGGCCGAACATGGCTCCGTGCCTGTGGTGAACAGCCTGTGCAACCTCTACCACCCCTGCCAGGGGCTGGCGGACTTCATGACCATCAGCGAGCAGTATGCGGATCTGTCGAAGGTGAAGCTCGCCTACCTCGGCGATGGCAACAACGTCAGCCACTCCCTGCTGCTGCTGGGGGCCACCCTGGGCACCGACGTGACCCTGGTCTGCCCCAAGGGCCACGGCCCGGATACCCAGATCTTCCTGCAGGCCCAGGCGCTGGCGGCCCAGTCCGGTTCGCACATCCACATCAGCGATGACGTGGGCGCCATCGAAGGTTTTGACGTGGTTTACACCGATACCTGGGTCTCCATGGGTGACAGCACACCAATGGAGCAGGTAAAAGATATCTTCATGCCTTATCAGATCAACCAGGCCCTGCTCGACCGCACCGGCATCCAGCATGTGCTGCATTGCCAGCCGGCGCACCGGGAGCTGGAGATCACCTCGGAGGTCATGGACGGACCAGCCTCCCTCATCATGGATGAGGCAGAAAACCGTATGCATATCCAGAATGCCGTGCTGCTGACCCTGCTGGGTCACAAATAAGCCGGCGACCGACCCTGAATCAAACACCTTATCGAATCATCATGGAGAGAAGTAAATGAGCGGAATCAACAAGATCGTACTGGCTTACTCGGGCGGACTGGATACCTCGGCCATTATTCCCTGGCTGAAAGAGAACTACGATGCGGAAATCATCGCCTTCGTCGCCGACGTCGGTCAGGAGCGTGACGATCTGGACGGGATCGAGCAGAAAGCCATTGCCTCCGGTGCCACCAAGTGCATCGTCAAGGACTTGCGCGAAGAGTTCGTCAAAGAGTACGTCTACCCGACCCTGAAGACCGGTGCCGTCTACGAAGGCACCTACCTGCTGGGCACCTCCATGGCCCGTCCCATCATTGCCAAGGCGATGGTGGAAGCGGCCCTGGCGGAAGGTGCCGACGCCATCTCCCACGGCTGTACCGGCAAGGGCAACGATCAGGTGCGTTTCGAAGGCGCCGTGGCCGCCCTGGCCCCGCAGCTGAAGGTGATCGCCCCCTGGCGTCTGTGGGACATGCGCTCCCGGGAAGATCTGCTGGCCTATCTGGAAGCCCGCGACATCCCCTGCAAGGCGACCCTGAAGAAGATCTACAGCCGTGATGCCAACGCCTGGCACATCTCCACCGAGGGTGGCGAGCTGGAGAGCACCTGGAACGAGCCGTCCGAGGCGGTCTGGCAGTGGACTGTGCCGGCCGAGCAGGCACCGAACGAGCCGGAATACGTCAAGCTGACCGTGGCTCAGGGTGAAGTGGTCGCCGTTGACGACCAGCCGCTGACCCCGCACCAGATCCTGACCACCCTGAACGAGCGTGCCGGCAAGCACGGCGTGGGCCGCATCGACATCACCGAGAACCGCATGGTGGGCATGAAGTCCCGTGGCTGCTACGAGACCCCGGGTGGCACCGTCATGGTCGCCGCGCTGCGCGCCGTGGAAGAGCTGGTGCTGGACAGACCGACTCGCGCCTGGCGCGAGAAGCTGGGTGCCGAATTCTCCCACCTGGTCTATGACGGTCGCTGGTTCACCCCGCTGTGCAAGGCCATTGTCGCCTCCGCCAACGCCATCGCCGAGGATCTCGACGGTGAAGTGGTGCTGAAGATGTACAAGGGCCAGGTCAGCGCGGTGCAGAAGAAGTCGCCGAACAGCCTCTACTCCGAAGACTTCGCCACCTTCGGCGCCGACGAGGTGTACGACCAGAGCCACGCCGAAGGCTTCATCCGTCTCTACACCCTGGCCAGCCGGATCCGTGCCATGAAGGAGCAACAGCAGGCGATCGGTGGTGATCACACCCACGGTTGAGCCCTGGCTTGACTCGCTGATACCGGTGAGGGGGCTTGGCCCCCTCACTTATAACAGGCGGGTAAGCAGCGGGTTGTGATGACAGCGGCAGCGCCTTGGCCGCGTCTGTGAGATAACAGGCTCGCAGATAAACAAGGCCAGATTTCAAGTTCGGCAGGCGCACAGGCGTCGCCGGCAACGCATTCAAGGAGAGCAGTATGGCACTTTGGGGTGGACGCTTCAGTCAGGGAGCAGACAGCAGATTCAAGCAATTCAACGATTCGCTGCGCTTCGATTACCGCTTGGCGGAGCAGGATATCCAGGGCTCCATGGCCTGGGCCAAGGCGCTGGTGAAAGTGGGCGTCTTGACCGCCGATGAGCAGGCGCAGTTGCAGCAGGCGATGGAGGTGCTGCTCGCCTCGGTGCAGCAGGATCCCCAGCAGATCCTGAGCTCGGATGCCGAAGACATCCACTCCTGGGTCGAGGGCAAGCTCATCGATGCCGTCGGCACCCTGGGCAAGAAGTTGCACACCGGCCGCTCGCGCAACGATCAGGTCGCCACCGATCTCAAGCTCTGGTGCAAGGCGCAGGGTGAGCTGCTGCTCGCCTCCATCACCGCCCTGCAACAGGGGCTGGTGGCCTCAGCGCGTGCCAACCAGGCCGCGGTGCTGCCCGGTTACACCCACCTGCAGCGGGCCCAGCCGGTTACCTTCGCCCACTGGGCGCTGGCCTATGTGGAGATGCTGGAGCGGGATCACTCCCGTCTGCAGGATGCACTGAAACGGCTCGACACCAGCCCGCTCGGCTGTGGCGCCCTGGCGGGCACTGCCTACGCCATCGACCGCGAGGCGCTGGCGCTGGACATGGGCTTCACCGGCGCGACCCGCAACAGCCTGGATTCGGTGTCGGACCGGGATCACGTGGTGGAGCTGATGCATGTGGCGTCGCTCTCCATGACCCATCTGTCGCGCTTCGCCGAAGACCTCATCTTCTACAACACCGGCGAGGCGGGCTTCGTCGAGCTGTCCGATGCGGTCACCTCCGGCTCCTCCCTGATGCCCCAGAAGAAGAACCCGGATGCGCTTGAGCTCATTCGTGGCAAGACAGGCCGGGTGGTCGGCGCCCAGATGGGCATGCTGATGAGCCTCAAGGCGCTGCCGCTGGCCTACAACAAGGACATGCAGGAAGACAAAGAGGGGCTGTTCGACGCCCTCGACACCTGGCACGACTGCCTCGACATGGCGGCGCTGGTGCTGATCGATCTCAAGGTGAACGTCGAGCGCACCAAGGCGGCGGCGCAGGGCGGCTACGCCAACGCCACCGAGCTGGCGGACTATCTGGTGGCCAAGGGGATCCCGTTCCGCGAGGCGCACCATATCGTCGGTGAGGTGGTGGTCCATGCCATAGCGGTGAAGAAGCCGCTGGAGGAGCTCTCCCTCGGCGAGTTCCAGCGCTTCAGCCCGGTGGTCGGCGAGGATGTCTATCCCAACCTGGAGCTGGAGGCGACCCTGGCCAAGCGGGTCGCCAAGGGCGGCGTCGCCCGCGAGCTGGTGGATGCGGCTCTCGGCACCGCCGAAGCCTGGCTGGCCAAGCGCAGCTGACGGCAGACCTGGATGAGAAAGAGAGGGCCCAGGCCCTCTTTTTTATTCCTCGTTGGGCTATCGCGCGTCGCCTTCGAACGGGTGAGAATGGGCATCCAGCCTGGTGCCCTTGCACGGACGCACCACCACAGCACAAGGAGTCTGCATGTACCTGCCATCCCACTTCGGCGTTACCGAACCCGAGGCGCTGCATGAGCTGATGCGGGCCCATCCGCTGGGGGCCCTGATCACCTGTGGCGAGCTGGGGCTGGATGCCAATCACCTGCCGTTCGAGTTCGATGCCGGGGAGGGGGAACATGGCGTCTTGCGCGCCCATGTGGCGCGCAACAACCCGCTCTGGCAGGAGGTGAAGGAGGGGGACGAGGTGCTGGTGATCTTCAAGGCGGTCGACGGCTATGTCTCCCCCAGCTGGTATCCGAGCAAGCAGGCACATCACCAGCAGGTGCCGACCTGGAACTATGCCGTAGTCCATGCCCACGGCCGTATCCGGGTGCGGGACGATGCCCGCTTCGTGCGCCGCCTGCTGGCGAGCCTGACCCGGGTCCATGAGGCTGCCGAGCCCGCGCCCTGGAAGATGGCGGATGCGCCGAGAGACTATATCGAGGCCATGGTACAGGCCGTGGTGGGCATAGAGATCGAGGTCAGCCAGCTGGTGGGCAAGTTCAAGCTGAGTCAGAACAAGGAGGAGGGCGACCGGCTGGGGGCCGTCGATGCTTTGCAGGCCAAGGGCCAGACGGCGCTGGCAGCGGCGATGCAACAGTCACCACTCTCGCCGCGATAGCGATAAATTCCACTATGTGGAGAGATAGCAAAACGGCAACCCATGGGTTGCCGTTGTTGATGGTGTGTCCGTTCAGAGCATCATTGGCCAGGTGGCTGGCGCCATAGCTTCCATTCCGCGACCAGCTATGGGGCTGGCTGCCTGGACTACAATTTCTTGCGCATCAATGCATTGGGGATCATGACGCTGCGGCGGACTGGATACCTTCTCTCCTCCACATGAAAGCCATGTAGTGCGAAGAAGGGTTCCGCCGTCTTGCTCACATCAGCCGTCAGTTCGCCAATACCCAATAACCTGGCCTCTTCATGAAGGCACATCATCAAGCGGGTGCCGACCCCTTGTCGTGCATGAGAGCCAGACACGAAAAAGTGGTCGATATAGCCATTGGGCTGAACGTCAGCATACCCGGCGATGTCACCATCAATTTCAGCGACAAAGGGGTGTAATGTCCTGACATGGTCAGCCCACAGTGTCGGGGAAATATCCTCGGGCGCCCATGCCTGAATTTGCTCCGCTGTGTAGTCTGCCGATGCAACTTCATGCACTGCCGATAAAAAAACCTTAAATAACGCGGCTTCATCCCCGATGTTGAATCGTCGGATTTTCATTGTTTCCTCTCTGGATAACGGAGACTGGGTGCCCGGCTCAAAGCTCCCTGAATGGCTTGAGCTTCTCCTGCTCCAACACGATGGCCTCCAGGTTGGCGACCCGCTCCTGTAGCTGCTTGATGACGAGATCCTGCTTGCCGAGGCGATCCGTGATGCGGGCATCCCCCAGCTGGTAGCGGGCGCGTTTGCCGAGGTAGCCAAACAGCACGCTGATAAAGACGATCAGGACTATGCCTGTCCACATGGTCATAAGTGCCTCCTTGCGCTGAGCGGGATAACCCGCTGGCCTTGTTGTCTCATAGCGATCCCTTGGCGGCAATGCCCGCGCGGGCATTGCCAGGGGGCTGCCCGCTCAGATCCCCTGCCAGAGCGGCCGGCCGACCCAGAGCCCCCACAGGGTGAGGTGCAGCAGCACGATAAACCAGAACACCAACCGGTAGCTGCCCTTCTGGGTCTTGTGGCGCAGCCAGTGACGGGCGACCAGGGCGCCGGGCCAGCCGCCGAGCAGCTCCAGCAGGTGCAGGCGGGATTCCGGGATGCGCCAGCCGCCACGGATGGCCTGGCGCTTGTCGTGGGCGTAGGCGAGCGCGGTGAGCAGGCTCATGGTGGTGACCAGGGCCAGCGGCCACCAGTTGGCGTCCTGGATGCCGAGCCAGGCGGTACCGATCAGAGGCAGCAGGGCCAGCAGCATCATGACAGCAGCGCCGGATCCCGGCTCTCATCCGGGTTGAGGGTGCGGATCACTCGCGCCGGGCTGCCCACGGCCAGGGAGCCGGGTGGGGGGATGTCGCTCGGTCGGTTCATTGGATGGCCTCCGGATCCCTTGGCTCGTCCTGGCTCAGGGTGCGGATCACCCGCGCCGGGTTACCCACGGCCAGCGAATCCGCGGGAATGTCGCGGGTCACCACGGCGCCGGCCCCTATGATGGAGCGTGGCCCTATGGTGACGCCGGGGCAGATGATGGCGCCGCCCCCGATCCAGCAGTCATCGCCGATGTGGACCGGCTTGTTGTAGGCGGTCCAGTCGCGGCGCTCCAGGTGGTTCATGCTGTGGGTGGCGGTGTAGATCTGCACGTTCGGGGCCAGCAGCACGTTGTTGCCGATGTGCACCTCGCCGACGTCCAGTATGGTGACGTTGAAGTTGAAGAAGGTCTTCTCGCCCAGATGGATGTTGCGGCCGAACTCGCAGATGAAGGGGGAGCTTATCCAGCAGGAGCTTGGGCACTGGCCGAACAGCTCACCGCACAGGCGCTGGCGCGTCTCATGATCCCCCGCCGGGGTGGCGTTGAGGCTGGCCAGCAGGGCCTGGCCGCGAATGCGGTCGTTCGCTATCTCCTCGCTCTGGCTGTCCAGGGCGCCGCCCGCCAGTACCTTGTCCCAATCGCTTGCCATGCTCGTCTCTCCTCCTGTGCCAAGAGGCGCCAGTATACCCCTGTTGGCGGGGGCCGTCAGGAGCCCTTGGCCAGGTTTGGCCGCTCAGAGCAGGGGCAGGATCAGCAGCGCCGAGACCAGGTAGGGCAGCATGACCCGCATCCCCAGCCGGCGCCCTCCTATCACCAGGGCCAGCAGCCCCTTCACCAGGGAGTTGACCAGGCCGGCCAGCAGGATGCCTCTAGCCGCCACCTCCAGCGCCAGATCCTTGTGGGCGAGCTGGGAGAGGGAGAGGGTGATGGCGTCCACGTCGGTGATGCCGGACACCAGCGCCAGCAAATAGACCCCGGAGTCGCCCACCCTGCTCTGCAGCAGTGTGGCCATGAAGCCGATCAGCGCCAACAGCAGGCCGAACTTGATGGCGGTCGCGAGATCCAGCGGATTGCTGGTCTCCGGCTGCACCGGGTTGTCGCTCATCTCCTCGCGCTGGCGCCAGAACCAGAACGCGAAGGCGTAGACGGTGGCGGCCAGCAGCAGCAGGGGGAGGGCTAGGCGCAGCGCCAGCTCGTTGTGGATCAGCAGCACCAGCACCAGCAGGCGCAGCCACATGGTGGCGCCTGCCAGCAGTATGCCGGTGGCCAGCAGCCGCTCCAGCCCGGGCTGCGCCTTGTTGAGGCGGGCAAACTGCAGGGTGAGGGCGGTGGAGGAGGCGAGCCCCGCCAGCATGCTGGTGAGCACCAGCCCGGCGCGGGTGCCGAGCAGGCGCACCGCGAAGTGGCCCGAGAAGGAGATGCCGGCGATCACCACCACCATCAGCCAGATCTTGAAGGGGTTGAAGGCGTTGAGGGGGCCCATCTCGACGTCGGGCAGCACCGGCAGCAGCACCAGGGAGATGAGCAGGAAGCGCAGGGTGGCGTGGAACTCGGCCTCGCTCAAAAACAGCATGCCCTGCTGGATCTTGCCCTTGAGCCCCATCAGCAGGGCCGCCAGCACGGCGCAGGCCACCGCCTCGCGCGGACTGAGCAACACCGACATCAGCCCCAGCAGGTAGGTGAGCACCATGGCCACCGAGCTGGTGAGGCCAAACTCCCCCTGCCAGCGCTGGGCCAGCCAGACCGAGAGGCCGCAGCCTGCCACCACCGCCAGCAGGCCGAGCAGCGGCAGCCAGGGGCCCAGGCCCGGCAGCAGCAGGGCGCAGACACCGCCGAGCAGGCCGATGAGGCCGTAGGTGCGCATCCCGGCGATGCGCTGGTTGTCCCCCAGCTGGCGTACCTGCCAGCCGCGCTCCAGCCCTATGATGAGGCCGATGGCCAGTGACACCAGGGCGCCGTAGACGGGTTCGGCCTCGATCCACATGCTGCTCTCCTCTCATTGCTGTCCATGTCAGGATGGCACAGGCCGCGCCGGTGCAGGGGGAGCCGGCTCACAGAGCGGGCGCGCGGGTCGCCGCTTTCCCACAGGCAAAAAAAAGGCGCCACCCTAAGGGGACGCCTGAAAACCAAACCTTGCGGTTTGCGGACCAACGGAACCTGGACTTCACACTCAGCACTTCCTCATGGCAGGCTTAGCCCTGCCACTTGCCTCCTTCCACTATCACGTCGTTGGGATTGGTGTCGGCGCTCAACTTGTCGCGCACATACTGGTCGTAGAGCTTGAGCAGGTACTTCTCTTCCCCCAGCTTGGCGAGGCGATCGTTGACCCAGTCACGCAGCTCGACATTGCCCTTCTTCACCGCCGGCGCTATCGGGTCTTCCGAGCCCAGCTTCTGGGGCAGCACCCGGTAGCCGGGGTTTTCCTTGGCCCAGCTGAACAAGACCAGATTGTCCTGGGCGTAGGCATCGCCCCGGCCCTGGGCCAGGGCTTGCAGGGATTCGCTGTTCTTCTCGAACTTGAGCAGCTTCCAGTCCGGGTGATTGCGGGTCAGCCAGATGTCGGCCGTGGTGCCCGTGGTGACGATCAGGGTCTTGCTCGCCAGATCGTCCAGCCCCTTGGCCGGGCTCCCTTCAGGTACCAGCACCTGCACCGCGACCTTGAGGTTCGGGTTGGTGAAGTCCACCACCTCGCGCCGCTCCGGGGTCACCGTCATGTTGGCGAGGATCAGATCCACCTTGTCGCTCTGCAGGAAGGGGATGCGGCTGGCGGGCTCGACCGCCACGAACTCGATCTTGTTCTCGTCCCCCAGCAGATCCTTGGCGAAGCGGCGGCCGAGGTCGGTATCGAAGCCCACGTAGCGCCCCTGCTCATCCACGTAGCCGAAGGGCGGCTTGTCGGTGAAGACGCCGACGATCAGCTTGTCCCGCGCTTTGATCTTGTCGAGGGAACCGTCCGCCGCCTGGGCGGCGCCGCTGGCGAGGCCGAGCCCGATCAGGGCGCTCATTAGCACCGAGGTGATTTTTTTCATGCTGACTCCTTTCGTTTGATGACATCGGTATAGGAAAACTTGGCGAGGAACTGGCGCGCACGCGGGCTCCTGGGGTTGTCGAAGAACTGGCGGGGAGGGGCCTGCTCCAGGATCTGGCCCTCCTCCATGAAGAGGATGCGATCCGCCACCGCCCGGGCGAACGCCAGCTCGTGGGTGACGATGAGCAGGGTCATGCCGCTGCCGGCGAGATCGCGGATCACCTCCAACACCTCCTGCACCATCTCGGGATCGAGGGCGGCGGTGACCTCGTCAAACAGCATCACCTGGGGATTCATGCACAGGGCCCGCACTATGGCGATGCGCTGCTGCTGACCGCCGGAGAGCTCGCGCGGATAGGCGTGGCGCCGCTGCCACAGGCCGATGCGGGTCAATAGCTGCTCCGCCTGCAGCAGGGCCTCCCCCCGCTCCCGTTGCTGCACCTGGATGGGCCCGAGCAGCACGTTCTCCAGCACCGTCAGGTTGGGGAAGAGGTGATAGCTCTGGAACACCATGCCGATGCGCTGGCGCACTCGCTGCCAGTCGGTGCTTGCGTCCAGCCGCTGGCCGTCGAAGCGGATCTCGCCACCCTGGATGGGCTCGAGCCCGTTGAGGGTGCGCAGCAGGGTGCTCTTGCCGCAGCCGCTCGGCCCCAGGATGACGATCACCTCCCCGGCGGCCACCCTGAGGCTGACCCTGTCCAGCACCAGCCGCTGGCCAAATTGTTTGCTGACAGAACCCAGTTCAAGCAGAGGCGTCATACCGCATTACCCCATTTTTGTTCCAGCCGGCGCGAGGCCAGCGAGAGCGGATAGCAGACCGATAAGAAGAACAGAAACAGCAGACCGTAGATGAGCAGCGAGGCATAAGTGCGCTCGATGATCTGCTGGCCCACCTTGATCACCTCCACCACCCCGATCAGCACCGCCAGCGAGCTGGTCTTGATGATGCGGGTATGGATGTTGATGGTCGGCGGCGTCAGCCGCTGCAGCGCCTGGGGCAGTAGCACATGGCGATAGAGCTGCCAGCGGGAGAGGCCCAGCGCCAGCCCGGCCTCCTGCTGACCACGGGCCAAGGATCCCAGCCCGCCGCGCACCACTTCCCCCACCTCGCTGGCGCCCCAGAGGGAGAGCACCAGCACGGCGCACCAGAAGGCCGGGATGTCGAGGCCGAAGACGATGGGCAGCCCGAAGAAGAAGAGATAGAGCCACACCAGCACGGGCACCACCCGAAACAGCTCGAGATACAGCCGCAATACACCCTGGGTCAGCTTGCCCCCTTGCTGCGCCAGCACGCCGTAACCCAGGCCGCCGAGGGTGGCAAACAGGATGGCGAGCAATGAGATGGCGAGGGTCTGGCCCGCGCCCACCGCCATCAGGGGCAAGGCCTGGCCCAGCAACTCAGAAACCGGAGTGGCCATCATGCTCCCTCCTTTCCAATACGTGCGGGTGACGGCAGCGGCAGAAAGATCAGTGTCCATATCGGGATCCGCGCCTGCATCAGCGACTCAGTGACCGAACTGACCATATTGAACCCTCCTTTCCCATGCGTGCAGGGTGGACGATGGCAATGGCAGAAAGATCAGTGTCCATATCGGGATCCGCGCCTGCATCAGCGACTCAGTGACCGAACTGACCATGTTGCAGCCTCCTCTCCAACACACGCAGGGCGAGGGACAGCGGCAGGAAGATCAGCACGCACATCAGGGTCAGCACCGCCAGCATCTCGTAGGTCTTGTAGTAGAGGGCGATGTAGTTCTTGGTGGTGTAGAGCAGCTCCGGCACCGCCACCGCGGAGGCCACGGTCGTCTCTTTCAGCAGGAAGATGAAGTTTGCAAACAGCGCCGGCAGGCTGGCGAGCCAGGCCTGAGGCAGCTGCACATGGCGCAGCAGCTGCCAGCGGGAGAGGCCTATGGCCTGGCCCGCCTCCAGCTGGCCCTGAGGCACCGCCTGCACCCCGGCCCGCAGCGCCTCGGTCAGGTAGCCGCCGCCGAGGAAGGTCATGGCGATCACCGCGGTGGCGAAACCGGACAGCGACAGGCCGAGCGCCGGCAGCCCGAAGTAGAGGAAGAACAGCTGGATCAGCAACGGGGTGTTGCGGGCCAGCTCCACATAGGTGCGGATCACCCTGTTCAGCCAGGGCCTGTTCAGGCTGAGCAGCGTCAGGTTGAGCAGGGCCACCCCCAGCGAGGTGAGGATGACGAGGGCGCCGAGCTGCAGGGTGACCCAGACCGATGTGCCGAAGGCCGGAAGGGTGCCGAGGATGAAGGCCCAGTCGAAGGTCATGCGGGGATCCTCCCGTCGGATCGCAGCCGCTGGGGCAGCACAGTGATGGCGTCCGGGTACTTGATGCCGGCGCCGGTGTTGAGCACCACCACCCGCTCGCCCCCCTGGATCCAGCCCGCCTCCCGCAACTGGCGGGCGGCGGCAAAGGCGGCCGCCCCTTCCGGGCAGACGAAGCTGCCCTCCTGGGAGGCGAGCTGGCGGATCTCCGCCTGGATGGCCCTGTCGTCCACCGCGATGGCGCAGCCCTGGGTGCGATAGAGGGCGTCGAGCACCAGAAAATCCCCCAGCGCCTTGGGCACATTGATGCCGAAGGCCAGGGTCTGGGAGTCGGGCCAGAAGCTCGACTCGCTGGCCCCCTGCTGCCAGGCCTGGACTATGGGGGCGCAGCCGCTCGCCTGCACCGCCACCAACCTGGGCAGGTCACCCTTGACCCAGCCCAGCTCCTGCAATTCCCACAGCGCCTTGTAGATGCCGATGAGGCCGACCCCGCCGCCGGTGGGGTAGAGGATCACGTCCGGCAGCGTCCAGCCGAGCTGCTCGGCGATCTCCAGCCCCATGGTCTTCTTGCCCTCGATGCGGTAGGGCTCCTTCAGGGTGGAGGCGTCGAACAGGGACTGCTCCGCCACCGCCTGGGCCACCTGACGGCCGGCATCGCTGATGAGGCCGTCCACCAGGTAGAGGCGGGCCCCGGCCAGCGACGTCTCCAAGCGGGTGATGGTGGGGGCCGCCTGGGGCATGACTATGGTGCTGCGCAGGCCGGCACGGGCGCCGTAGAGCGCCCAGGCCGCGCCGGCATTGCCGTTGGTGGGCATGGCGAAATGGGTGACGCCGAGCTCGCGGGCGCGGGAGACGCCGACCGCGGCGCCGCGGGCCTTGAAGGAGCCGGTGGGGATGATGCTCTCATCCTTCATCCAGAGATCCGGGATGCCGATCTGCTTGCCCAGGGTGGGCAGCGGCAGCAGCGGGGTGAGCCCTTCCCCCAGGGTCACCACCTGGGCGGGGTCGCGCACCGGCAGCAGCTCGTGATAGCGCCACAGGCTGGCGGGGCGCCCCAGCAGGGCGGCCGGATGCCAGGCCTTCTTCAGGGCCTCGAGATCGTAGCTGGCCAGCAGCGGTGCCCCCACCCGGCTCAGTTGCTGGGGCTGGTCGGCATCAAAGATCTCGCCGGTCTTGCTGCAGCGCAGATGTGAGAGATAGCTGTATGGCATGGGTTATCCTGAGCGGGTCGCAGTGGTCGGTCGGTGATGCCATCCTGTGACCCAAGTGCCGGATAACGAACAAAATAAAGCGGCTAACCTAAGCGAAAAAATTCATATGACTCCGCTCGAAACGAGGGGCTCTGGCATGGTGGCGGGCCGAGCACCCGCTGGGGGGTTGGGCCATCCGGCACTCTTTGCTAACCTGCCCGCCTCACCCGAACCGCAGGAATTAGCATCGATGCGATCCATTGTCAGCCTGCTGGCCCTGTCACTGCTGAGTGCCTGCAGCGGCCAGTCGGACCCAACCCGAGAGGATGTCATGTCAGGGAAAGAACGCCTTCAGTACCCCGTCACCCGCCAGGGCGAGCAAGTGGATCACTACTTCGGTCAGGCCGTGGCCGATCCCTATCGCTGGCTGGAGGACGATCGCAGCCCCGAGACCGAGGCCTGGGTCAGGGCCCAGAACGCCGTGACTCAGGATTATCTCGCCCGCATTCCGTTCCGGGAGGCGATCAAGGCCAAGCTGGCGGCCTCCTGGAACTACGCCAAGGAGGGGGCGCCGTTTCGCGAGGGGCGCTATCACTACTTCTTCAAGAACGACGGCCTGCAGAATCAGAACGTGCTGTGGCGCCAGCAGGCGGGCAAACCGGCCGAGGTGTTCCTCGATCCCAATACCCTGAGCCCCGACGGCACCACGGCGCTGGATAAGCTGAGCTTCTCCCGGGATGGCAAGACCCTGGCCTATTCCCTGTCGCTGGCCGGCAGCGACTGGCGCGAGATCCACCTGATGGACGTGGAGAGCAAGCAGCCGCTGGAGACGCCCCTCAGGGATGTGAAGTTCAGCGGCATCAGCTGGCTCGGCGACGAGGGCTTCTTCTATTCGAGCTATGACAAGCCCGATGGCAGCGAGCTGTCGGCTAGGACGGATCGGCACAAGCTCTACTTCCATCGCCTCGGCACGGCGCAGGAAGAGGATCGGCTGGTGTTCGGCGCCATCCCGGCCCAGCAGCACCGCTACGTGGGGGCACGGGTGACCGAGGACGATCGCTACCTGCTCATCTCGGCGGCGGACTCCACCTCCGGCAACCGGCTCTATGTGAAGGATCTGAGCCAGGACAGCGCCCCGCTGCTGACGGTGCAGGGGGATCTGGAGGCGGATGTGAATCTGGTGGACAACCGGGGCAGCACGCTCTACCTGCTGACCAACCGGGGGGCACCCAACGGCCGGCTGGTGACGGTGGATGCCGCCAATCCCGGCCCCGTCCACTGGCGTGACCTCATCCCCGAGCGCCCGCAGGTGCTGAGGGTGCACAGCGGCGCCGGCTACCTGTTTGCGGAGTACATGCGGGACGCCACCGCCCGGGTCGAGCAGTTCGACTATGACGGCAAGCGAGTACGGGAGATAGCGTTGCCTGGGCTCGGCAGCGTCAGCGGCTTCAACGGCAAGCGGGGCGATCCCGAGCTCTACTTCGGCTTCGAGAACTACGCCCAGCCGCCGACCCTCTACCAGTTCGAGCCCGGGAGCGGGGCCATCAGCCTGCATCGCGCCTCGGCGGCGCCCTTCAAGCCGGAGGACTACGTCTCCGAGCAGCGCTTCTACCAGAGCAAGGATGGCACCCGGGTGCCGCTCATCATCAGCTACCGCAAGGGGCTCAGGCTGGATGGCAGCAATCCCACCATCCTCTATGGCTACGGCGGTTTCGATGTGAGCCTGACCCCGAGCTTCAGCGTCTCGGTGGCGAACTGGCTGGATCTGGGGGGCGTCTACGCGGTGGCCAACCTGCGCGGCGGCGGCGAGTACGGCCAGGCCTGGCATCTGGCGGGCACCCGGCAGAACAAGCAGAACGTGTTCGACGACTTCATCGCGGCGGCAGAGTATTTGAAGGCCGAGGGCTACACCAGCACCGACAGGCTGGCCATCCGGGGCGGCTCCAACGGCGGCCTGCTGGTGGGCGCCGTCATGACCCAGCGCCCGGATCTGGTGCGGGTCGCCCTGCCGGCGGTGGGGGTGCTCGACATGTTGCGCTACCACAGCTTCACCGCCGGGGCGGGCTGGGCCTATGACTACGGCACCAGCGCCGACAGCGAGGCCATGTTCGACTACCTGAAGGGCTACTCGCCGCTGCACAACCTGCGCGAGGGGGTGAGCTACCCCTCGACCCTGGTGACCACGGCGGATCACGACGATCGGGTGGTGCCGGCCCACTCCTTCAAGTTTGCCGCCACCCTGCAGGCCGACAACGGCGGGCCCCATCCCCAGCTCATCCGCATCGAGACCAACGCCGGCCACGGCGCGGGCACCCCGGTGACCAAGTTGATCGAGCAGAGTGCGGATCTCTACGCCTTCACTCTCTATGAGATGGGCTACCGGCAGTTGCCGGTCACTCCCTGACACTGGGCCCCGCGGGGCCCTTTTTTTATGATGGAGGCTGGCGGGCGCGACCATCCCTGTCTCGCCGGTTGCCCGTTTTGGGGCCGGTACAGCCTGCACCGCGCCGCCGATGGTATAGTCAGCCACAGGATCTGCATTGAGGAGTTCGTCGTGAAGAAGATCATCTACATACTGTTGGGGTTGGCACTGGCCGCCGTGGTGGCCATCGCCGCCCTGATTTCGCTGGTTGACCCCAACCAGTTCAAGCCCCAGCTGGCGGAGCAGGTCAGGAAGAACACCGGCCGCGAGCTGGTGATGGAGGGGGACATCGGCTGGCGTTTCTGGCCCAGCCTCGGCCTCTCCCTCGAGAAGGTGGCGCTGCGCAACCCGGCGGGCTTTGCCGAGCCGGATCTCATCCGCTTCGAGCAGGGGGACGCCTCGGTCGCCTTGCTGCCGCTGCTCTCCCACCGGCTGGAGATAGGGGCCGTGACCCTGAATGGCGCCCATTTATTCATCCAGACCAAGGCCGATGGCAGCTCCAACCTGAGCGGCCTGATCAAGGATGCCGCGGCGCCGTCTGACAAGGCTGCCGCCCAAGGCGGCGAGAGCAAGGCCCCTGCCACGCCGGCCCCCGCGAGCGACGGCCAGCCCTGGCAGATCGATCTGCAGGGGGTGGTGCTGGAGCAGGCCAGCGCCCTGGTGCGGGACGATCGCAAGGGCACAGTCTCCCGCCTCGATCGCCTCGATCTCAGCCTGGGCAAGCTGACCCTGGGGCAGTGGGTGCCGGTGACCCTTGCCGCCAAGGGGAGTCAGGGCCAACTCGCCTTCGATCTCAAGGGGCAGGGGGAGCTCAAGCCGGCCCGGGATACGCTGGCCAGCGCGCTCAAGGATCTGACCCTGAGCGGCAGTCTCAGCGAGCCGGGCCGGCGACTGGATAGCTTCACCCTCAAGGCCGATCGACTGGCGCTGGGGGAGTGGAGCAGCCTCAGCGTGAGCCTGAACGGCGGCCAGGGGGAAGGGGACAAACCGGCCCTGACCGGTGCGCTGGAGGGAACCCTCAAGGCGCGGCTCGACAAGAATCTCAAGCTGGTGGAGCTGTCGGATGCGGTGCTCTCGGCCAATCTCAAGGGCGACGCCCTGCCACGCCCGCAGATGAACCTCAAGCTGGCGGGCTTCGCCCGCGCCGAGCTGGACAAGCAGAGGGTCAGCCTGAGCAAGCTGGTGGTGAGCGCCGATGAGGCACTGCTGAGCGGCGAGTCCGTGGTGCAGCTCGGGGCCCTGCCGAGGATCGAGTTCGATCTCAAGGGTGACAAGCTGGATCTCGACGCCTGGCTTGGCAAAGCGACCCCGGCCAAGACGGCATCTGCTCTTGCAACGACGGCTCCGGCTGCCCCGGTCGCGGCCGACAAGGCAGCCCCCGCCAAGGTGGATCAGGCGCTCTCGGCGGTGGAGCCGGACCTGAGCGCCCTCAGGCAGCTCGATCTGGCCGGCCGGCTGCAACTGGGCAGCCTGCGGGTGCGGGGGCTGGATCTCAGCGCCGTCGACCTGCAGCTGGTGCTGGCGGGCGGGCGGCTCGATCTCAAACAGTTCAACGCCGGGGTGGCCGGTGGCCGGGTGAGCGCCAACGGGGTGATCGATGCCCGTCAGCAGCCCGTCAGCTATCAGGCCCACAAGCGGGTGCTGGGGGTGAACGTGCGCCCGCTGCTGCAGACCCTGGCCCAGAGCGATCTGCTGGAAGGCAAGGGCGATCTCGACGTGCAGGTGCAGGGCACCGGGCTGTCGCAACTGGCGTTGCGCAAACAGATGCAGGGCAAGATCAGCCTCAAGATGAGCGACGGCGCCCTGCACGGCATCAACTTGGCTGAGATGATCCGCGAGGCGAGGGCGACCCTGAAGGGACAGCGGGCCGAGCAGGTGAAGGAGGTGCGCAAGACCGACTTCAGCGACCTCAGCGCCAGCTTCCAGATAGCGAACGGCGTGGCCAGCAGCGATGACATCCAGCTCTCCGCCCCCGCCCTGCGGGTGAAGGGCCAGGGCCAGAGCGCGCTGGTGCCCGAGAGCCTCGATTTCCTGTTCCTCACCTCTATCGTCGAGAGCAGCAAGGGCCAGGGCGGCAAGACGGTGGATGAGCTCAATGACGTCACCATACCGGTGCGCATCGGCGGCCACTGGCAGGCCCCCAGCTACCGGCTGGACGTGAAGGAGCTGCTCAGCAGCAACAAGGTGCTGGAGGACAAGGCGCGCAAGGAGGCCGAACGCGGTCTCAAGAAGCTGCTGGGGGACAAGGCCGACGATGAGCAGATCAAGGGGGTGGCGGATCAGCTGCTCAAGGGGCTGTTCAAGTAAACAGCGTCAGCTGTGATCCTCATGACAACGGGCCCATCGGGCCCGTTTTGTTTGGCGCGGTTTACCCGATAAGGGAGAGTGAGGCCCAGGGGGAAATGGCCATAAAAAAACAGGCCGGCACCCTGAGCGGGTGTCGGCCATGACAAGAACGGCGTCGTCCGCTTAACGGACCTTGCCCCCCTTGGAGTTGCACTCTTCCCGGGTCATGCTGCGAACGCTCTGGTCTTCGCAGGCACTCTGACCCTTGCAGCTGCTTGCCATCGAGCACTGGACCTGATCTTCGCCATGTTGCCCCGTGTTGGCGGCCATCGCCGCGCCAGACAGGAAAACGGCCGCCATTGCCAGGGCGGCGCCAGTCAGACGGCTGATGGTGTTACCGGTTGCATGCATCTTCTACTCCTTGGACATTCCGGCACCCGGCCAGTCTTGGTCGAGTGTCCGTGTGACGTCATCTTGGTGAGGAGCGGACCTCCGACATTGCGCTCACGGAGGCTGTGACTCACGGATCCTGTTTACGATCCGGTTGGGCAACCGGATCATCCCGGACGGCATTGACGACGCGTATTCAACAAGACCGGCGCCACGGCCTTTTCCATTCATGGGCAATGCCTCTTTTTTGAGCGGCGCGCGACCTGGTCCGGGTGGCCGTTGCAGTTGTCCGGCCATGGGGTAGTATCGGGGGCCAGCAACAGCGATGGGCAAGGAGGCGCGATGAACAGGAACGCATTGATCACCGGTGGCAGCAGGGGCATAGGGGCGGCGACGGCCCATCATCTGGCGGGGCAGGGCTACCGGCTCTGCATCAACTACCGGCAGCAGCGGGCGGCGGCCGAGGCGCTGGTGGCCGAGCTCCAGGCCCGCCACGGGGTGGATTGCATCGCCGTGCAGGCGGACGTCAGCGTCGAGGCCGAGGTGGTGCGGCTGTTCGATGAGATGGACGCGAGACTGGGCGTCATCACCCATCTGGTGAACAACGCCGGCATCTTGCAGCCACAGATGAAGGTGCTGGAGATGAGTGCCGAGCGCATCAACAAGACCCTGACCACCAATGTGACCAGCTATTTCCTCTGCTGCCGCGAGGCGGTGCGCCGCATGGCCAGGGGCTGCGCCATCGTCAATGTCTCCTCGGCCGCCGCCCGCCTCGGCGCCGCGGGGGAATATGTCGACTATGCCGCCTCCAAGGGGGCCATCGACGTGTTGACCAAAGGCCTGTCGCTGGAGGTGGCGGCGCAGGGGATCCGGGTCAACGGGGTGCGGCCCGGCTTCATCCATACCGAGATGCATGCTGATGGGGGCGAGCCCGGCCGAGTGGAGCGGGTGAAGAACCAGATCCCGCTGCAGCGGGGCGGCCAGCCGGCCGAGGTGGCCGCCGCCATCGCCTGGCTGTTGTCGGACGAGGCCTCCTATGCCACCGGCACCTTTATCGATCTGGCCGGTGGACGATAGGGGCAGGCCACGCAAGCAGAAGGGGCGCTGCGGCGCCCCTTCTCATTACTTCCCTGGCTACTCATTCCCCCAGCAGCTGCTGCCAGACGGCCAGCACATGGCCGCGCTCGGGCAGCAGCTGGTCGTCCCCCACCTTGCGGGAGATCTCCGACAGGTTGAGGCGATGGCCGAGGTTGCGGATCTCCAGGTAGGCCTGCTTCAACCCCTCGGCCTGCTCCAGGCTGAGCACCCCCGCCAGCACGCACTCATCGAAGATGCGCACGTTATCGGACCAGCGGGTCAACGCGTCCGGCTCGCCGTTGGCATGGGCCAGCACCAGATACTGGGCGATGAACTCGATGTCCACCATGCCGCCGGGGGACTGTTTGAGATCGAACTCCCCCTCGCCGGCCTTGAGCAGGTGATCCCGCATCTTGTGGCGCATCTCGCGCACCTCCCTGGCCAGGGTAGGGAGATCGCGCTCCTTGGCGAGCACGGCGCGGCGCACCCGGCCAAACTCGGCCTGGATGACGTCGTCGCCGTAGATGGGGCGGGCCCGCACCAGCGCCTGGTGCTCCCAGGTCCAGGCGTCGTTCTGCTGGTACTGCTCGTAGGCGGCCAGGGACGAGACCAGCAGGCCGGCGTCGCCGGAGGGGCGCAGTCGCATATCGATCTCGTACAGGATGCCGGACGGGGTGCGGGTGCTGAACAGGTGCAGGATGCGCTGGGCCAGGCGCAGGTAGAACTGGCGGCTGTCGATGGACTTGGGCCCATCGGTGTAGCGGTTGGGATCGCCGCCGTGCAGGAACACCAGATCCAGATCCGAGCCGTAGCCGAGCTCGATGCCGCCGAGCTTGCCGTAGGCCACCACCGCGAAGCCGCGCTGGCCGCTCGCCGTCACCTCGGGCGGCACGCCGTAGCGTTCGCTCATCTGCAGCCAGGCCTGATTGACCACCTCCTCGGTGATCGCCTCCGCCAGCCAGGTGAGGTGATCGCTCACCTTCATCAGCGGCAGGGCGCCGGCGATGTCGGCGGCGACGATGCGTAGCAGCTGCACCTGCTTGAACTGGCGCAGCGCCTCCATCTGCTGCTCCACGTCCTCCTCGGGGATGCGCAGCAGGAACTGGCGCAGCTGGGGCTTGTACTGATCCAGCGGGGTCGGGTGGTAGAGGTGCTGGGGATCGAGCAGCTCGTCCAGCAAGATGGGGTAGCGGGCGAGCTGTTCGCTCACCAAGTGGCTGGCGTCACACAGCCGCACCAGCTGGCGCAGGGCGGCGGGGTTCTCCGCCAGCAGTTGCAGGTAGGCGCTGCGGGTGAAGATGCGGGTCAGCAGGGTGCAGACCCGCTCGAACAGCCGGGCCGGCGCCTGGCTCGCCACCACCAGTCGCAGCAGCTCCGGCATCAGCCAGTCCAGGGCGATCCGCCCCTGGGGACCGACCTGGCGGCGCCGGTACTCCTCCTTGAAACGCAGCAGAGCGGCGCAGAGCGGGGTCGGATCCTCGACCCCCTGGGCGGTCAGCAGTTGCTCCAGCTCGCCCGCATCGAGCTCGGTGCGCCACAGATCGAGCCAGAGCTGCTCCAGGTGGGCCGGGGCCTCCTTCTCTTCCCCCACCACGGCGACGAATTCCTGATGGACCGCGGCCATCTCCTCGTCCAGCCGGGCCATGAAGGCTTGCCAGTCATCAAGGCCCATGGCCGTGATCAGCCGCAGCCGATCCCGCTGCTCGGTGGGCAGGGTCTGGGTCTGCTGATCGCCGATCTCCTGCAGTATGTTCTCGACCCGGCGCAGGAAGCGGTAAGCCTCCAGCAACCGCTGACAGCGGGTCTCCTCGAGTGCCCCGCTCTGGGCGATGGCGGCCAGCGCCTCGGGCAGGTGGCACACCCGCAGGGCGGGTTCGCGGCCACCGCGGATGAGCTGCAGCGCCTGGGCGATGAACTCCACCTCGCGGATGCCGCCGGAGCCGAGCTTGATGTTGCCCTCCAGCCCCTTGCGGCGCACCTCGGCGGCGATCATCGCCTTCATCTGGCGCAGGCCGTCGATGACGCCGAAGTCGATGTAGCGGCGAAACACGAAGGGGCGCAGCAGCTCGGTGAGGGCCTGGGCCTGCTCACACTGGGCGCCGAGCACCCGCGCCTTGACCATGGCGTAGCGTTCCCAGTTGCGGCCGTGGTGCTGGTAGTAATCCTCCATGGCGGCGAAGGAGATGGCCAGCGGCCCCGCCTCGCCGAACGGGCGCAGCCGCATGTCGACCCTGAACACCTGACCATCCTGGGTGGGTTGGTGCAGGGCATTGATCAGCCGCTGGCCGAGCTTGATGAAGAACTGCTGATTGGCCAGCTCGCGCCGTCCGCCGACCGTGTAGCCGTTCTCCGGGAAGGTGAAGATGAGATCGATGTCGGAGCTGAAGTTCAGCTCGCCGCCCCCCAGCTTGCCCATGCCGAGGATCAGCAGCGGCTGGGGATCGCCATTGCCATCCATGGGGGTGCCGAGCTCAACGCACTGCCTGGCGTAGAGCCAGTCACGGGCGCCGCAGATGAGGGCATCCGCCAGCTTGGTCAGATGGATAAAGCTCTCCTCTACCTCGGCCTGACCCAGCAGCTCGCGCCAGGCGATCACCAGCATGCGGCTGCGTCTGAACTGGCGCAGCACGCGCTTGAGGGTCTCCTCGTCATGGACTTCGGCCAGCAGCGCCGCCAGCTCGGGCTGGTAGGCGGGCCAGCGCTCGCCGCGCGCCAGATCTCCGGAGGCGAGGGTCTGTGCCAGCAGCTCCGGCTGCTTGATGAGGCAGTCGGAGACAAAGTCGGAGAGGCCGAGCAGGGTCAGCAGGGTCTGCTGCTCCACCGCGGGCAGATCGCCATAAACGGGGGCCAGATCGAGCAGCCGTTGCCACTGGCGCAGGGCCTGATCTTGCAAAATGGGGGGCAGAGCAGAGGGGAGAGAAGGTGAATGCTGGGCCACGGTTGCCGTCCTTGTGGTTAACGGATCTGCAGAGGGAATGAAAACGCCGGCAGCCAATCTACCATTGCCACGCCGGCCCGTCACAGGCTGGGGGCGAGAAGCATGATCCCGCGGGGAAAAATGGGCTGCCGGCGCGGCAGGGGCTCAGGGGCGCCGATAGATCTCGGGATCGTAGATTTCCATCAGGCTGGCCGGGGTGCGCGGTGGCTTGAAGCCAAAGCCGGCATAGAGGCCCTGGGCATCCGAGGTGGCCAGGCTCAGGCGGCGCAGCCCCTGCAGCTCGGGGTGAGCCAGGATGGCGGCGATCAGCGCCTTGCTGTGGCCCTGGCCACGATGCTCGGGCAGCACGAACACATCCGCCAGGTAGCCGAAGGTGGCCCTGTCGGTGATGACCCGGGCGAAGGCCACCTGCTGGCCCGCCAGATAACCGCCGAAGCAGAGGGAGTGGTTGATGGCGCGCTGCAGGGTCGAGCGCGGAATGCCGAGGCACCAGTAGGCCTCCTCGGACAGGAACTGGTGGATCAGCGACACGTCGAGCCGCCCCTTGTCGTCGCTGATCTCCAGTTGGGAAGAGTGTTGTGCTGTCTGCATCCTGGCTCCTTGCCGTGACATGAATAAGAAAGGCCCCTCGCGGGGCCTCCCAGTTTACTCAAATCACGGCATCAGGCCAGCTTGAAGGCCTGGGTGGCATGGATGTCCAGGGTCTAGCTGTGGTCCTTCCCCCTTTCTGACACCTTGCTGTGATATCAATAAGAAAGGCCCCTGACGGGGCCCTTGTGCGTACCAGGTTGATGCCATCAGGCCAGCTTGAAGGCCTGGATATGGGTGTCCAGGGTCTGGCTGTGGTGCTCCACCAGTTCGGAGGCCTCCTGCAGCTCCCGCAGCACCACCACGGATCCTTCCACCACCTGCTTGACCTGCTCCAGGTTGGCGCTCATCTCCTCGGCGACGGCGCTCTGTTGCTCGGAGGCGGCGGCGATCTGGCGGTTCATGTCTGCCACCCCCCGTACCCGCTGCACTATGGTGGCGAGCTGATCGCCGGCCTGGGTCACCTGCGCCACCCCCTTGTCGGCCTGCTGAACGCTCTCGCTCATAAGGCCGACGGCCTGGCGGGCGTTGCCCTGCAGCTGCTCGATCATCTTCTGGATCTCGACGGTGGCGGCCTGGGCTCTGTTGGCCAGCTCGCGCACCTCTGAGGCGACCACGGCGAAGCCGCGACCCGCCTCGCCGGCACGGGCGGCCTCGATGGCGGCGTTGAGCGCCAGCAGGTTGGTCTGCTCCGAGATGCCGCGGATGGTGTCCACCACCGAGCCGATGCGATCGACGCCGTGCTCGACCTCGTTGACCACGGCGGAGGAGCGCTGGATGTTGCCGGACAGGGTGTCTATGGTGCTGACGGTAGCCGCCACGCAGCGACTGCCCTCCTCGGCCAGCAGGCTGGCGTCGGCGGTGGCGTGGGAGGCTTGCTCCGCATGATTGGCCACCTCGCGAATGGCGCCGACCATCTGGTTCATGGCACTGGCCAGCTGTTCTATCTGGACGAACTCCTCGCTGATCGCCTCGTTGGCCTCCTCCATGCACAGGGTGACCTGGGAGGCGATGTCGTTGAGCTCCTTGCAGGCGACGCGCTGGGTGCCGAACACCTGCTTGAGGTTCTCCTGGGAGTGGGCGACCGCCTTGGCGATGTCGCCGAACTCGTCGCGGGACTTGAGCAAGACGCTGTGGCTGAGATCCTTGCGAGCGAACCGCTCAAGCAGTCCCACCAGGTAGTGCACCTGCTTGACCATGAGGCGGGAGCCGGTCAGCAGCAGGACGACGAAGATGACCCCCATCAGCGCGGTCTCCATCAGGCCGCTCCAGAGCAGGCGATCGGCGATGTCGTTGGCCTTGGCGGCCTCGATCCCCTCGCCGAGCAGGGTGGCCTCCAGATTGCTGGCATCGAACCAGAGCTTGGCCAGCAACAGCAGCGTGCTGAACACCATGAGCAGCACCACCTTGGGCACCAGTCGAATGTTGCTCATGCGCCGTTCCAGCGAATTTAACTGCATAGTTTTCTCCTTCTAGGGTCCATTTTCCCTTTGTCATCATGACTATCGGCATTATCTTCACTTTTATTACTTAGCTCCGTGCCTAAAGTAGGAAAATGCATGCAACATCACTTAACTCACCTGCGCGCCATGGATCTGCTGATGGCGTTTCTGTCGGTGATCTCCGTCGCTCTGGTCTGTGCCCGCTGGTGGGGGCATGGTTCGTGGAGCCCGATGACTCTGCAGCTGTTCTATGACATCGACAGCCTGATCTGTTACTTCTTCCTCGCCCATTTCGCCTATGGCTGGGTTCGTGCCCCCGATCGGATGGCCTTCTTCAAGGCGAACTGGTTCTACCTGCCCGGCAGCCTGCCCATGGTGGAACAGCTGCGCTGGGCGCGGCTGATCCAGCTGTGGCGGGTCTATCAGCTGCTGCGGGACAGGCCGGATCTGCTCGGCATGTTTCGGCGCGAGCGCAACGAGACCACCCTCTCCGGCATCCTGTTTCTGTTCTTCCTGCTGCTGGGGGTGGGGTCCTGCGTCATGTTCTGGGTAGAGGCGGACAAGCCGGGCAGCCTGATCCAGACACCCTATGACGCCTTCTGGTGGACGCTGGTGACGCTCTCTACCGTGGGTTACGGCGATCTGGTGCCGAGGACTGAAGAGGGGCGTTTCGTCGCCAGCCTGCTGATCCTGTTCGGGGTGGGCCTGTTTGGTGCCCTCAGCGGCTTCATGGCCAGCCTGTTCGTCCATCCCGGCAAGACCAACGATGACACCGCAAAGTGGCGGCACCAGCAGACTGAACAGCAGGCGCTGTTGCTGCAGGAGCTCAAGGCACTGCGGGAAGAGGTGCAGGCACTGAAACAGAAGTAGCCCGGCGTCTGGAATGGTCGCGTGGCAAACGGGGGAAGGGGCGACCTGCCTCACGGCGAGGGGGGAGGCGCTTTTCTTTGCTTGTCCTTTGACCCGCCAGCAGCTTAACATTCGGCCTGTCACCTAACTCAACGAAGAGAATCGATCGACCATGCGCGCCCTTCTCGGGATTTTGATCTGCTTGTGTGCCCAACAGGCCCTGGCCGATACCCGTTATGTTTCAGACAACATCTTTACCTTTATCCACAACGGTCCTGGCACCCAGTACCGGATCCTCGGCAGCGTCAAGGCCGGTGAACCGCTGGAGGTCAAGGCGGTGAACAATGCGGCCGGTTTTACCCAGGTGGTAGACGACCGTGGCCGCGAGGGCTGGATCAAAAACAGCGAACTGCAAGCCGACATCAGCCTGCGTGAGCGTCTGCCCCAGGTTGAAACCGCGCTGGAAGAGGCCAAGGCCCGCCTGCTGAACCTCAATGGCGACAACGAGCGACGCTTCGCCGAGAAGGATGGCAAGATCGCCGAACAGACCAAGGAGATCGCCAGCCTGAAGACCCAGCTCGGCAGCCAGAGCGCCGAGATGAGCAGTCTCAAGGAGCAGAATGACGCCCTGACTCAGAGCTATGACAACCAGGAGCACGACATGCAGATGGACTGGTTCATCCGCGGTGGTGCCATGGTGGGGGGTGGCATCCTGCTTGGTATCTTATTGCCCATGCTGCCGCGTCGTCGCAAGAGCAGCGAGCGCTGGATGAACTGATCGGCTGTGCCGGTTGGATGAGAGGGGTCGCCATGGCGGCCCTTTTTTTGTGCATGGCGGTGGCAATCTGGTCGCCACGACGGCCGCCCGGTCGTAAGATGAGCCTCACTTGTCTGTGCCCTGCACCACCATCTCAACAAGAGCTTTCATCTCATGCCATTAACCGAACAGGCCCGCTGGTTCGTGCTGGGGGGCGATCATCTCGTCCTGCTGGATGAACAGGGGCAGATCCCACAGGGCCCCCGTGCCCAGCTCCCCGCCCACCTGCATGAGGCCCCGTTCGAGCGCTTCGACCAATGGGACGATCTGCCCTGCCATCTGCTGGATCTGGGGGCGGAGGCCGAGGGCGAGCCATCGGCCATGATGCCGCTGCGCCAGCTGATGGTGGCGGGGGATGAGGAGGGCTTTCGTCTCGCGGGCCGCGCCTGGCAGCTGGCCACCTTCCGTCGCAGCCACCGCTTCTGCGGCGAGTGCGGCACCCCCATGGCCCCCAAGGCGGGGGAGTGGGCACAGGTGTGCCGGCAGGGCCACGTCGTCTACCCGCGGATCTCTCCCTGCATCATAGTGGCGGTGCGCAAGGGGCCGGAGATCCTCTTGGCTGCCCATCGCCGTCACTATCAGGTGGACGATCCCATGTATACGGTGCTGGCCGGTTTCGTGGAGGCGGGGGAGAACCTGGAGCAGTGCGTGGCACGGGAGGTGTTCGAGGAGAGCGGCATCCGGGTGGGCAAGGTGCGCTACGTCGCCAGCCAGCCCTGGCCCTTCCCCCACAGCCTGATGATGGGCTTCATCGCCGACTACGAGGGTGGCGAGATCCGGGTGCAGGACGAGGAGCTGGTGGCGGCCGACTTCTTCGGCGCCGATCGGCTGCCACGGTTGCCCCCTCACGGCACCATAGCGCGGCGGCTGATCACACTCTGTCTCGGCGAGGAAGCGTGAGGGTCGGCTGAGTTCGCTGGCGGGACAAAAACGGGGCGCTTGTTTGCGCCCCTTCACATCTTTGCACTCCGGTGGCCGCATCGTGCGTTTGGGCCGCCCGCCGCCGCGCACAAAGTGGTATCATATCCGCCATTTTATGCTGGATATGACTCAGGAACTGGGATGAAAGAGCTGAAGAACGATCGATACCTGCGTGCCCTGCTGCGCCAGGATGTGGACCTGACCCCGGTGTGGATGATGCGCCAGGCTGGCCGTTACCTGCCGGAATACAAGGCGACCCGCGCCGTCGCGGGGGACTTCATGTCCCTGTGCCGCAACGCCGAGCTGGCCTGTGAAGTCACCCTGCAGCCCCTGCGCCGCTATCCCCTCGATGCCGCCATCCTCTTCTCCGACATCCTCACCATCCCCGACGCCATGGGGCTTGGCCTCTACTTCGAACACGGCGAAGGCCCCCGCTTCGAGCGTCCCATCAAATCCATGGCCGACGTGCAGGCGCTGCCCGTGCCGGATCCGGAAGATGAACTCGGCTACGTGATGAACGCGGTGCGCACCATACGCCGCGAGCTGAAGGGCGAGGTGCCGCTGATCGGCTTCTCCGGTAGCCCCTGGACCCTGGCCACCTACATGGTGGAGGGGGGCAGCTCCAAGGCGTTCACCAAGATCAAGCAGATGATGTACGCCGAGCCCACGACCCTGCACCTGCTGCTGGACAAGCTGGCGGACAGCGTGATTGCCTATCTCAACGCCCAGATCAAGGCCGGTGCCCAGTCGGTCATGGTGTTCGACACCTGGGGCGGGGTGCTGACCCCGCGCGATTACCGCGACTTCTCCCTGCAGTACATGCACAAGATAGTCGACGGCCTGATCCGCGAACACGAGGGCCGCCGCGTGCCTGTGACCCTGTTCACCAAGAACGGCGGTCAGTGGCTCGAGCAGATCGCCGCCACCGGTTGCGACGCCCTGGGGCTGGACTGGACCACCGACATCGCCGACGCCAAGCGCCGGGTCGGCGACAAGGTGGCGCTGCAGGGCAACATGGATCCCTCCATGCTCTATGCCGCCCCCGCCCGCATCCGCGAAGAGGTCGCCACCATCCTGGCGGGCTTTGGCAGCGGCAACGGCCACGTCTTCAACCTGGGCCATGGCATCCATCAGGATGTGGATCCTGAGCACGCCGGCGTCTTCGTCAACGCGGTGCACGAGCTCTCCGCCCAGTATCACGGCCGCTGAGGTCGAACCGCAGCATCAGCATCATGACAACGGGGCCCCAGGGCCCCGTTGTGTTATCCGGGGAGGCGCCGTTTTGGCCCTTGCACTGTTTTGGGTACTGCGCGCCGGCCCCGGCTCGGGTTACACTGCGCCATCTGTGGCGGTGGCCACACACAAGATGAGCGACAGCGTGCGAGGCCGCGTATCGGCCGTCTCGCTCGCCATGCAGGAGGCAGAATGAGCAAGAAGTCGTGGGATTGGGGTATCGATCTGGGCGGGACCAAGTGCGAGTGCGTGGTGCTCGATGGCGACGAGGTACTGTTGCGCCATCGCATCCCCACCGAGCGCCGTGGCGGTTACGAGCACATGATAGGCCAGATCGCCAAGCTGGTGGACGAGTGCGCCGGCAAGCTCGGTCAGCGCCCGGCCGTCATCGGCATGGGCACACCGGGGGCGCGGGATCCCCAGACCGGGCTGATGAAGAACTGCAACACCACAGAGCTCAACGGCAAGCCGTTCAAGGAAGATCTGGAGCGCCGGCTCGGCGTGCCTGTGCTCATCGCCAACGATGCCAACTGCTTCGCCCTGGCGGAAACCCATCTCGGGGCGGTGCGCCAGCATCATCCGGATGCGAAAGTCGTGTTCGGCATCATCATGGGCACCGGGGTCGGCTCCGGCATCGTCATCAACGGCCAGATCCTCAACGGCCACCACGGCATCGCCGGGGAGTGGGGCCACAACGTGCTCTCTCCCGATGGGCCCGAGTGCTACTGCGGCAAGCGCGGCTGCGTCGAGACCTTCATCAGTGGCCCCGCGCTGGAGGCCTGGTATCAGGCCAAGGCCAAGCGCCACCTCTCCCTCGCCCAGATTGCGGCGGCCAGCGCCCACGATCACGTGGCCAAACTCACCATCGACCGGCTGCACCTGCTGTTCGGTCAGGCACTGGCCAACGTGGTCAACATTCTGGATCCGGACGTCATCGTCATCGGCGGCGGGGTCGGCAACGTACAGAGCCTCTATACGGCGGGTCGTCAGACGGTGCTGCCGTTCCTCTTCAACCCCCGCTTCGCCACCCCCATCATAGCGCCCTCACTCGGGGACAGCGCCGGTGTCTTCGGGGCTGCGCTGCTGGCCAGAGGCGTCTTCCAGGATGCCCTGCTGTCGTGAGTCATCCATAGGCCCTCTTTTGCCGTCGCTAAGGACACCCATTTTCCATGATCAAGATTGCCATCAACGGGTACGGGCGCATCGGTCGCAACGTGCTGCGGGCCCTCTACGAGAGCGGCCGTGACAAGACCATCAAGATAGTCGCAATCAACGAACTGGCGGCCCCCGAGGCCATGGTGCACCTCACCCGCTTCGATACCAGCCACGGCCGTTTCCGCCATCCGGTGCAACTGGCGGGTCACAGCATGCTGGTGGGGGAGGATCTCATCCCCCTGTTTGCCGAGCGGGATCCGGCCAATCTGCCCTGGCGGGCGCTGGGGGTGGACGTGGTACTGGACTGCACCGGGGTGTTCGGCTCGCGGGCCGATGCCGAACGCCATCTGGGCGCGGGGGCGGGCAAGGTGCTGTTCGCTCATCCGGCGGATGCGGACGTGGACGCGACAATCGTTTTCGGGGTGAACCATCAGGTGCTGACGGGAAGGGAGCGGATCGTCTCCAATGCCTCCTGTACCACCAACTGCGTGGTGCCCGTCATCGAAACATTGCATCGAGAGTTCGAGATAAATTGTGGTACTATTACGACAATTCATTCGGCCATGCACGATCAGCAAGTCATCGACGCTTACCACAGCGACTTGCGCCGAACCCGCGCCGCCAGCCAGTCCATCATTCCGGTGGATACCAAGCTGGCAAAGGGGTTGGAGCGGATCCTGCCGCACTTCGCCGGCAAGTTCGAGGCGATCGCGGTGCGGGTGCCGACCATCAACGTAACGGCGATGGATCTCAGTATTACTGTTCGTAAAAAAGTGACAGTTACTGACGTAAATCAAGCCCTGCAACGGGCATCCAGAGGTACATTAAGCGGTATCCTGGATTACACGGAAGAGCCTTTGGTCTCCGTAGACTTTAATCATGATGCACACTCCTGCATCATTGATGGTACCCAGACTCGGGTGAGCGATGCCAACCTCGTCAAGATGTTGATGTGGTGTGATAACGAATGGGGCTTCGCCAACCGTATGCTGGATACCACCCGGGCCATGATGGCCGCAGGCTGAGAGCCTGCACCGGGCGCAAGGTTACTGTTTTTAACATTACCTGAAAATATAGAGGACTGAATATGTCTGTTATCAAGATGACCGACCTGGATCTGGCGGGTAAACGCGTTCTGATCCGTGCTGACCTGAACGTACCGGTAAAAGACGGCAAGGTCACTTCCGACGCACGTATCGTGGCAACGCTGCCGACCATCAAGCTGGCTCTGGAAAAGGGCGCCAAGCTGATGATCACCTCCCACCTGGGTCGTCCGACCGAGGGTGAATACAACGAAGAATTCTCCCTGGCTCCGGTTGTCAACTATCTGAAAGACGCTCTGTCCTGCCCGGTTCGCCTGGCCAAGGATTACCTGGATGGCGTAGAAGTCGCCGCCGGTGAGCTGGTTGTGCTGGAAAACTGCCGCTTCAACAAGGGCGAGAAGAAGAACACCGAAGAGCTGGCCAAAAAATACGCCGCCCTGTGTGACATCTTCGTAATGGATGCATTCGGTACTGCCCACCGCGCCGAAGGTTCTACCTACGGTGTGGCTCAGTTCGCCCCCGTTGCTTGTGCCGGTCCGCTGCTGGCCGGTGAGCTGGAAGCCCTGGGCAAGGCCATGCTGAAGCCCGAGCGCCCGATGGTTGCCATCGTGGGCGGCTCCAAGGTCTCCACCAAGCTGACCGTGCTGGAATCCCTCTCCAAGATCGCTGACCAGCTGGTGGTCGGTGGTGGCATCGCCAACACCTTCATCGCCGCTGCCGGTCACAACGTCGGCAAGTCCCTGTGCGAACACGACCTGCTCGACACCGCCAAGAAACTGGCCGCCGAGACCAACATTCCGGTGACCACCGACGTGGTCGTGGGTACCGAGTTCTCCGAATCCACCCCGGCTACCATCAAGTCCGTCGCTGACGTGACCGACGGTGACATGATCTTCGACATCGGCCCTGACTCTGCCAAGGCCCTGGCCGACATCATCATGAACGCCAAGACCATTCTGTGGAACGGCCCGGTCGGTGTGTTCGAGTTCGACCAGTTCTCGGCAGGCACCAAGGTTATCGCCGAAGCGATCGCAGCCTCCCCGGCCTTCTCCATCGCTGGCGGTGGTGACACCCTGGCCGCTATCGACAAGTTCGGTATCGCTGACAAGGTTTCCTACATCTCCACCGGCGGCGGCGCCTTCCTGGAGTTTGTAGAGGGCAAGGTACTGCCAGCCGTTGCGATGCTGGAACAGCGCGCCAAGGCCTAATTGACCCGGGACGGGGGGCAAAAGCCTCCCGTTTCGTTTATCATGTGACCGCTGTGCCGGTTCATGATGAACCCCCCATTTTTTATTAACGGCATACGAGAACAGGACGATTTAACATGTCTAAGAAAATTTTCGACTTCGTAAAACCCGGCGTAATCACTGGTGATGACGTTCAAAAAGTGTTCGCCATCGCCAAAGAAAACGGCTTCGCTCTGCCAGCCGTTAACTGCGTCGGTACCGACTCCGTCAACGCTGTACTGGAAGCTGCCGCCAATGTGAAGGCTCCGGTCATCGTTCAGTTCTCCAACGGTGGTGCCGTGTTCACCGCCGGTAAGGGCCTGAAGCTGGAAGGTCAGCAAGCCGCCATCCTGGGTGCCATCTCCGGTGCCAAGCATGTGCACGCCGTTGCTGCCGCCTACGGGGTTCCGGTTATCCTGCACACCGACCACGCCGCCAAGAAGCTGCTGCCGTGGATCGACGGTCTGCTGGACGCGGGCGAGAAGCACTTCGCCGAGACCGGCAAGCCGCTGTTCTCCTCCCACATGCTGGATCTGTCTGAAGAGCCGCTGGAAGAGAACATCGACATCTGCTGTGAGTACCTGACTCGCATGGCCAAGATGAACATGACCCTGGAGCTGGAACTGGGTTGCACCGGTGGCGAAGAAGACGGTGTGGACAACAGCCACATGGATCAATCCGCCCTGTACACCCAGCCGGAAGACGTGGCCTACGCCTACGAGCGTCTGTCCAAGATCAGCCCGCGTTTCACCATCGCTGCCTCCTTCGGCAACGTGCACGGTGTCTACAAGCCGGGTAACGTCAAGCTGACCCCGTCCATCCTGGACGCTTCCCAGAAATTCGTTTCCGAGAAGTTTGGTCTGCCTGCCAAGTCCCTGGACTTCGTGTTCCACGGTGGCTCAGGTTCCACTCTGGAAGAGATCCGCGAATCCATCTCCTACGGCGTCGTGAAGATGAACATCGACACCGACACCCAGTGGGCTACCTGGGAAGGTCTGTTGAACTTCTACAAGACCAACGAAGCCTACCTGCAAGGCCAGCTGGGCAACCCGGAAGGTGCTGACAAGCCGAACAAGAAGTTCTACGATCCGCGCGTATGGCTGCGTGCCGGTCAGACTTCCATGATCGCTCGTCTGGAGAAAGCCTTCTCCGACCTGAACGCCATCAACGTACTGTAATTCGTTACCGTCGCTGATTGCATAAAAGGCGCCCTTCGGGGCGCCTTTTGCGTTGCTGCGCTCCGGAGGCATATGGGGTCAGGATTGGTGGCGATGACAAGGCGCTCTTATCAGTGGCGCCTGCTGTGCTACAGCACTCCGGGAGCAGGCTGAGCCAGGAGATGAGGATAAAAAGGTGCCTTTTGGGGCACCTTTTGCATTTCTGTGATCCCGACAGGCTGGATCAGTGCCCATTGGGTGGGTATTATCGATGACAGATTGTTTAATTTAGTAAACGAGTGCGACCAAGGCAGGATGCTGAGTATGCAGACAGGAAGACACAACGGACACCAGGAGCACGTCACCTCCTACTATGCGGCGACCCGCAACGACCATCAGCAGTGGCCCGAGCTCAGCGGTGAGCTCGATGCCGATGTGTGCATCATAGGCGGTGGCTTCACCGGGCTGAACACCGCCATCAATCTGGCAGAGGCGGGCTACAGGGTGGCCCTGCTGGAGGCGAACCGCATCGGCTGGGGCGCCTCGGGCCGCAACGGCGGTCAGCTGATCCGTGGCATCGGCCACGACACCAGCCAGTTTGCCCGCTGGATCGGCGAGCAGGGGGTACGCGAGCTGGATCTGATGGGGCTGGAGGCGGTGCAGCTGGTGCGCGAGCGGATCGAGCGCTTCAACATCGACTGCGACCTGCGCTGGGGCTATTGCGATCTCGCTACCAAGGCGCGCCATCTGACCGGATTCGAGGAGGAGATGGCGCATCTGGCCAGCCTGGGTTACCAGCATGAGACCAGGCTGGTGCCCCAGGCCGAGATGGGCTCGGTGGTCGGTTCCGAGCGCTATATTGGTGGCATGATCGACATGGGCTCCGGCCACCTGCATCCCCTCAACCTGGCGCTCGGCGAGGCCCGTGCCGCGGCTAGCCTCGGTGTGGCGCTGTTCGAGCAGTCCAGGGTGATCGACATCGACTATGGCGATCGGGTAGAGGTCACCACGGCCCATGGCCGGGTCAGCGCCGACTATCTGGTGATCGGTTGCAACGCCTACCTCAACGATCTCAATCCCGAGCTGGGTGGCCGGGTGCTGCCGGCCGGCTCCTATATCCTCGCCACCGAGGTGCTGGAGAAGCGGCTGCGCCAGCGCCTGCTGCCGCAAAACATGGCGGTGTGCGATCAGAACGTGGCGCTCGATTATTACCGGTTGTCGGCCGATGGCCGGCTGCTGTTTGGCGGTGCCTGCAACTACTCGGGGCGCGATCCTAAGGATATAAAGGCCTTTATGCTGCCCAAGCTGCTGCGGGTCTTCCCCGAGCTGGCCAACACCGCCATCGAGTTCCAGTGGGGTGGCATGATCGGCATAGGGGCCAACCGCTTGCCGCAGATCGGGCGCCTCAAGGAATATCCCAACGTGTTCTACGCCCAGGCCTATTCAGGTCATGGCCTCAACGCCACCCACATGGCGGCCAAGCTGGTGGCGGAGGCGATCGTGGGGGAGAGTCGCGGCTTCGATCTGTTCAGCACCGTACCCCACATGACCTTCCCCGGCGGCCCGGCCCTGCGCTCTCCCCTGCTGGCGCTGGGGATGCTGTGGCACAGGATGAAGGATCTGATGTGATCTCGCGCCGGCCTCTCCATGGGCAGGAGGGCCGGCAAACAAAAACATATTGGAAATCAACCTCCTGATCTGTGTGATCACCGAAAGGTGGTTAAGCATCATATGAAACCTTATTCCTTGGCTATAGTGATCTGGCTTGTTCACGAACGAATCCTTGTTGGTGGCTGGCACGGAAGGCGCGGGAGTCACCATGGCGACCCGTTCCTGCAATGACACGGGATATAAGGAAAATAATATGTTCAGCCCAAGACGGCTCCAGTTTGACAATATGTTGCTGGAGAGGCATGGCTTGTCCAGTGCCCCTCCTCCTGTCGACTCTCTATTCTGGCGTTTATGGCAACCCTGTCTGCCTATTGCGCAGAAGACACTGGTGACCCCCTATATTGACGGTATCAAGAATGCCAATCTGGACCCCGTTATCTATGGTGGATTCAACGTCAGTGATGCTTATTATTGTTTTAACGGTGCCCAGAGTTACTTGGCGGCGGAGAGTCGCACGGATGATGAGGGATTAAAATTTTTCCTGCTGGAGAAATATAAAAGATACCAGACGTATAACGAGGCGTTTCCCACTATATGGCATGTCCGTGATGCCAGCGGGGTGGTGCCCACCCCCGCGTGCCGTGATTATGCCCAATTCGAGTCGGACACGGCCTCCCATGCCGATCCCATCTACACCCTCATCATGATGATCCCTTGCGAATACCTCTGGTACTGGCTCGCCAATCAGCTGATGCCACCATCGCCCGGCAACCTGTATGGCCCCTGGATAACGGGTAACGACAGCACCTCCGGTGCCTATGCCATGGGCAACTTTCTGGATCAATACCAGCGTGCACATCCCGGAGCCATAGATGAAAACAAGGCACAGAGCATCTACTCCACGGCCATGAATTTCGAGTGGCAGAATTTCTTGTCGGCAACCCAATCCTGAGGGGCAATATCATGGCGAGTAAAATATTTAATATCGACTCATTCCCTGCCGGTTATTATATGTCCTGGTTTGTGACGACTCAGGCTGGATTCCAAGTGAAGGCGAAGCTCTATGATGGCAGTAAGGTATATTTTGATAATCAGAAGCAGAGCGTGGATATTAATCCACCGCTGGCGCAGGGGGCAGACTTTGTTCAGAATGGGCAGGTCAAATTGCTGATAGATGAACCTCAATCCGCAGCATTGAGCAGCAGTATCAACACTTATAATATTACGACCAATGACGGCTCTGTCATTGGCTATGGATATAATATTTCCATCGAAGACCAGAATGATGGCGATTATAACGATGTCGCCATCTCGCTGGTCGCCTGGAAGAATAAAGGGTAAGGCATCAACCTGCTTGCTGGGTTGGCACCGCCAGGCGCCAGCCCTGTTCCGTCTTCATCATCCAGACTTCGGTTTCTTGTGGCAGCGCCTGTCCCGCCTCGAACTCGCCGTATTTGCGCTCCAGCTCCATCAGGGCCATCTCCTGCTGAAAGGGGCCGACCCTGTCGTAGACGAGATCCTCATCGTGCAGGATCTGCAGCTGATCCAGTCCCTGCTTGAAGCGCACCTGGTAGCTCACCTTGACCAGGTAGACGCCGTCCATCCGCTCCTCCTTGCCAAGTACAGTAAAGTCACTGATATCAAACAGATTGGGATCGGTTTCGGCCTGCAGCTTGGCTGTGACCTGGCTCTGGATCGCCTCTTCACCTGGACCCGTATTGCAGCCAGAGAGCCAGAGGGCCAGCAGGGGGATGAACCACTTTTTCATCAAAACTCCGGACGAACGAGACGGGAAAGGGCGAATTTTGCCATGCCGCCCCGCAGATACAAGGGATGGTCAGAAAAATCAGTGACTGCCGGCTGACGAGAACGCCGACTCAGGGGCTCCGAGCCGGCCTCTGGTTAGCGCAGCTTGTCGAGCTGGCCGAGGAACTCGGCGGGGCCCATAAAGCCGGTCACCCGCTGACCGCTGACCTCATTACCGGCGCTGTCGAAGAAGATCAGGGTCGGCAGTCCCAACACGTTCAGGCCGTTGAGCAGCTCGACGTCGACATCGTCGTTGGCGGTGACATCCGCCTGCAGCAACACCATGTCGTTGAAGCGGGCACGCACCGCGGGATCGCTGAAGGTCTTGTGCTCGAACTCCTTGCAGGCCACGCACCAGTCGGCATAGAGATCCAGCAGCACCGGCTTGCCACGGGCGGCGGCGAGCTGGGTCCTGAGATCATCCAGGGTCTTGATGCGGATAAACGGCGGCGCCTGGGTCTGGGTGCTGGCCTGGGGCCGCTGGTCGGGTAGCAACAGATCCCTGGCCGCCACCACGGCCCCCATCATCGCCAGCAGCAGCACGAAGCCGCACAGGCTCCTGCCGATGGAGTGGGGCTGACGCTGCTGATGATGGTAGAGGTAACCGCACAGCAGCAGGCCCCAGCCCAGCCAGAGCAGGCTGGTGACCTGCTCGCTCCACAGTCGGGACAGCAGCAGCACGGGCACCGCCAGCAGCGCAAAACCAAACAGTTGCTTGATCACATCCATCCAGGCGCCGGCTCTGGGCAGCAGCTTGCCCCCCGAGGTGCCGAGCAGCAGCAGTGGCAGCCCCATCCCCAGGGAGAGCGCATAGAGCGCCGCACCGCCGAGCCAGAGATCGCCGCTCTGTGCCACGTAGATCAGCGCCCCCGAGAGCGGGGCCGTGGTGCAGGGGGAGCAGACCAGGCCGGAGATCATGCCCATGATGCCGACTCCCGCCACCGAGCCGCCCTGCTGGCGATTGGAGAGGCCTACGATCCGGGTTTGCAGGCTGCTCGGCAGTTGCAGGGTGTAGAGCCCGAACATGGAGAGCGCCAGCAGCACGAACATGACGGAGAGGCCGATCAACACATAGGGGTGCTGCAGCGCGGCCTGGAACTTGAGCCCGGCCGAGGCCACCACCAACCCGAGCAGGGTATAGGTGACCGCCATGCCCTGCACATAGACGAAGGAGAGCAGGAAGGCGCGACGGGTGGAGAGGCGCTGGCCGGCGCCGGCGATGATGCCGGTCAGGATGGGGTACATGGGGAAGACGCAGGGGGTGAAGGCGAGCCCCAGCCCCAGTGCGAAGAAGGCGGCGATGCTGAGCCAGAAGCCTTGGCTGCCAAGGGCGGCCGCCAGCCGATCCTGCTGGCTGCTGGCCGGCGCAGTGGCTGGGTCGGCGCTCGCCGCTCCCGCAGCGCTGACGGCTGGGGTGGCTGCGATGGGCTGCACCTCGATCAGCTTGTCGGTGGGCGGGTAGCAGAGGCCATCGGTACAGCCCTGATAGCTGATCTTGAGGCTGGCCTGCTGGCCTACCTCGGTCAGGGTGACGGGGATCTGCACCTCCTGGTAATAGACCCGGGTCTTGCCGAAGAAGTCGTCCTCGTGCTCAGTGCCCGCGGGCAACTCGGGGGCGTCGAAGGCGAGGTTTTGCCCCTGGAAGCTGAAGCGATGACGGTAGAGATAGTAGCCATCCGCGATGCGCAGGCTCAGCAGCAGCTTGTCACCCTGTTGTTCGCTGTCCAGGACGAAGGCCTCATCGACCTTCAGGAACTTGGGTTGGGTGCCGGCCTCGATGCCGAGGGAGCTCAGCAGGTCGTTGCTGCTGGCCTGCGCGGGGGATGTCAGCAGGGCCAGCAGGAGTAGCAGGGGTGAGAGCAGGCGCAGCACGATCATGAGGTTTCCTGTGTTAACCAGTCGAGATAGGGTTGATGGCCCTGGCTTGTC
Organism: Aeromonas encheleia; assembly: GCF_900637545.1. NCBI lineage: Bacteria > Pseudomonadati > Pseudomonadota > Gammaproteobacteria > Aeromonadales > Aeromonadaceae > Aeromonas > Aeromonas encheleia. The sequence continues at coordinate 3,881,146 of NZ_LR134376.1, read as the reverse complement.
GGGAGCGCCAGGACTTCCGGCACCTCATAGGGATGATGCTCGAGGATGCACTGGCGCAGGGGCTCGAACAGCGGGGCCCTGGACTTGATGATGAGCTGGATTTCGCGCGCGCGCTCAATTTTCCCCTGCCAGCGATAGACGGAGGTGAGCCCTGGCAGTTGATTGATGCAGGCGGCGAGGTGCCTGGTCAGCAGTTGCTCGCAGATGAGGTCGGCACTGGTCTCGTCTGGACAGGTGCAGAGCACCAGAATGGCGTCGGTCATGGTATGACAGGTCTCGTCTGAGGGGGCCAGTCGGCCCTCTGGATCAGCCGTTACTATACCGAGCAAAGGGGGAAATAGCACCCGATGCGGGCCCGGCACCCGGCGCACAAATAAGTGATGCGCCTGAGATAGACGCTGTGAAAAGGACAGGGCAGAATGAGCGGGCTTGTTCACACTCTACGTAAGGAAATGTATGACCCAACAGAATGAGCAGCAGAGAAACCGCATGTTGAGCCTGCTGCGTGAAGGCGAGCGCCGCATGTTGGTGCAACTGGCCGGTCTGCTGCGTACCAGCGTCGATGAAATCAACGCCGAGCTGGAGAAAGAGGAGTTGCTGTCGGCGCTGGAACAACCCATCACGGTGGAGTACCTCAACGGCGTGGTGCAGCACCATCTGTTCGAGCGTCTGCACAAGGGTGACTTGGTCGCGGCCCAGCGGATGCTGAACCAGTACCAGAGCGATCTCGAGGCCATGCTGAACCAGGAAGCGGCCCAGACCGAGGCCCCCACCGAAGAGGCGAAGGCCCAGGCCTGAGCACGGGTCTCCCCGTCAGCCCTCTCAGCACCATCATGTCTGCCGCATGATGGTGCCTCGTTTATCCCCGTACTCTGTTAACCCGTAACTCGCTGTGCCGACTGGCCCGGGATGGGAAACACCTTGTCATAGCTCCAGTTGTAGACGAAGGCATAGACCAGGTAGAACAGCACGAAGCCCAGATCCAGCACCAGCGCCTCCAGCAGGCTGATGTCGAGCCACCAGGACATCACCGGCAGGGCAACCAGCAGCAGCCCCCCCTCGAAGCCGAAGGTATGCAGGACTCGTTGCCACAGCGACTTGTGGGTGTGGCCCTGATAGCGGAGCAACAGCTTGTCCACCCCGATGTTGTAGACATAGTTCCAGACGGTGGCGACCACCGAGAAGAACAGGGCAAGCGGACCCATATGATTGAGGCCGACGCCGGTGACCCAGCTTGCCAGGGGGGCGGCGATCAACAGGCCAATCAGTTCAAAACCAACGGCATGGCGCAGGCGGTCGCGAGTGTTACGCATATTCATCTCCCTCTAAGCAATGTGTCTAACGACATGATGGGGGCTAATCTATCCATAAAAACGCATAGGTGCTCGTTAGTATGTATCGTTAAAATAGATACATTGATGAGGGAGACTGAGACATGAACCTTTCACTGGAACAACTCAAGGCGCTGCTGGCGGCGGCGGAGACGGGATCTTTCTCGGCCGCCGCCCGCCGGCTGGGCAAGGCCCAATCCGTGGTGAGCACGGCCATCGCCAACCTGGAGATCGATCTCGGCCTCGAGTTGTTCGATCGCTCGGGTCGCTACCCGGTGCTGACGGCGGCGGGGGAGCGACTCAGGGTGGAAGCCCAGTCGGTGCTGGCCAGCAGTGATCAGTTGCAGGCGGTGGCCCGTGAGTTGCACGGCGGGGTGGAGCCCCGCCTCACCCTGGCCATCGATGACGGCTCCCAGCTGCCCTGGATCAGTGAGGTGCTTGAGCGCTTCGCCTGCGAGTTCCCCATGCTGGAGCTGGAGCTGCTCTTCCCCATGCTCGAGGATCTCACCCTGCTGCTGCAGGAGGGGCGGGCGCACCTCGGCATCAGCTACGAGCGGTTGCAGCAAGATCCGGCGCTGGCCTTTCACTCCCTTGGCCGGCTGAATCTCCCCATCATCGCCGCCCCGACCCATCCCCTGGCGAGCAAGGGCCCCATCGGACTCGCCGAGCTGAAGACCGCCCGCCAGCTGATGGTGACCGGCCGCCGGGGCGGCGTGGAGCGGGAGCGGTTTCGCTTCTCCCCCAATGTCTGGTGGGTGGAGGGGGACGGTGCTGTGCTGGAGTTGATCAAGCGGGGGCTGGGCTGGGGTTCGGTGCCGGAGTACCTGCTGCAGGGGCCGTTGACCCGGGGCGAGGTGGTGAAACTGCCCGTTGCGTTCCTGGATCAGGAGTGGAGCATGGGGATAGAGTTGCTGTGGCAGCGGGCGCAGCCGCTTGGCGCCGCGGGGCGCTGGCTGAAGGAGGCGCTGATCCAGCATGCTCGGCGTGAGCAGGTGGGGCGCGCCTCCTGAGTGTCTGTTATGGTCGGGCCGCGAACTCAGTCGATCAGCGGGTAGGGCAGCGCTTGCAGGCTGAGGCTGGAGGCTTCTTCCTGCTTGAGGCGGAACTGGGCGTCGGCCTCGGTATCTTTTGGCAGCACGGCGGTGAGCCACAGTTGGCCATCCTGCTGCCAGGCGTTCAGCACCATGCCGCTGCGCCGCCAGTTGTCACCGAGCCGGATCTCCAGCGCATCGCCACTGGCTACGGGATTGGCAGCCGAGCCCGCCAGCACGAACAGGGCCCGGTTGTTGGCGCCGCGATACTTGGCGCGCGCCACTATCTCCTGCCCCATGTAACAGCCCTTGGTGAAGCTGATGCCGTCCAGCGCCTGCAGGTTCAGCATCTGGGGAATGTATTCCCCCTGATGCACGGCTTCCAGGTGCGGGATGCCGGCCTTGATGTCCAGTCCCCACCAGAGTGACTCCTGCCCGGCGGGCAGGCCGAGGCTCAGCGGCTGCTCGGTGACCAGCAGCCAGCGATCGGTTTCGATCCGCACCGCCATGCCGCCCGGGATGAGGGCCGTCGTTTCAATGGCGAACTGCGCCGCCATCCAGGCATCCGTTCCCTGGCCGGCCACACCGACCGCCTGATCCGGATAGGCGGCGATCTCGACCTTGGCGAACACCGCGAACTTCTTGAGCTCGGGCAGCTGGCGCGCCAGCACCGAGGACTTGGTCAGCAGCAGCAGATGCTCTTCGAGGCAGAGCAGACGGAAATCGCTCCACAGCTTGCCCTTGGCATCGCAGTGGCCGCCGAGGGTGCTCTGACCCGGTTGCAGCGCATTGACATCGCAGGTGACCTGGCCTTGCAGATATTTGACACGATCGATGCCGCTCAGGCTGGTGATGGCGAGGTCAGTCAGGGGGAAGAGGGTTGGCTCGGCAGGAAAAACAGGCGTTAGCAGGCTCACGATGGTATTCCAGAGACAGAAAGTATGTGACCTGCATGGTAAAGACGTAAGGAATGTTTGTCAGCCGGAAAATCCAGCTGCTACCATCCCCGGGTCTTTGTAAGGAGAGTGCTATGTTGAGTCCAATTGAAAAGTCCCGCCTGAAATGGGCCTGCCGCCGCGGCATGCTCGAACTGGATGTGATCTTTATGCCTTTTCTTGAACACGAGTTCGATGCCCTCGGCGAGGATGATCAACAGACCTTCATCCGCCTGCTGGAGAGCGATGACCCGGATCTGTTCAAGTGGTGCATGGGCCACGGCGTGCCGGAAGATCCTGCCTTCGCCGCCATGATCCCGCTGATCCTGGAGCGCAACCAGGCCCGTCACGACCGCCAAAGCTGATCCCCCGCGCCTGACATGCGGCCCAGCCCGTCACCACAGCCAGTCCCCTGATGCGGGTCGTGATGCCCGTCATCGTCTCCCGACGGCAGCGCCTGCTGCTGCTCATGCTATTTCTGTTGTTGCTGTGGCCCACCGCCAGCCTGATCCGGGGCTGGCAGTGGGGGCTGTTTCTGCCTTGCTGGCTGATGGGTCTCTGGCTCGCCTGGCGTCGGGTCATGCTCATCCGTGGTGAGCTGATCTGGGATGGTGAATGGCTGGAGTGGCAGGGGCGGCGTTACCGGCTGGGGGCCCGCTGCCGCATCCTGCCCGGCGTGCTCTGGTTGCGGCTGCGAGAGGGCGAGTTGCCCGAGCTATCACTCTGGCTCTGCTCGGATGCGCTGGCGCCGGCGCACTATCGGGCGCTGGCCCGCGCCATTCATCTCAATCCCCCTCGTTAACCGCATTTTCCAATGGCCTATCAATAGATGACCCCGCCGGAGCGGGGTCATTTGGTGACAACTGGCGGAGGGGTTATTCCCGATCCGGTGTCAGTACCGTGGGCTTGGGGTCCGGCTGCATCTCCGGATAGTCCAGGTTGTAGTGCAGGCCGCGGGACTCCTTGCGCTGCAGGGCGCAGTTGACGATGAGTTCGGCCACCTGCAACAGGTTGCGCAGCTCCAGCAGGTTGTTGGAGACCCGGAAGTTGGCGTAGTACTCCTGCACCTCCTGCTTGAGCAGGTCGATGCGGCGCTTGGCGCGGGCGAGGCGCTTGTTGGTCCGCACTATCCCCACGTAGTCCCACATCATCAGGCGCAGCTCGTGCCAGTTGTGCTGGATCACCACCTGTTCGTCCGAGTCATCCACCTGGCTCTCGTCCCAGGCCGGCAGCTTGGGCGGCTCCACGCTCATGGGCAGCTTGGCCAGGATGTCGGCCCCCGCCTGATGGGCATAGACCACGCACTCGAGCAGGGAGTTGGAGGCCATGCGGTTGGCGCCGTGCAGGCCGGTGTAGGTCACCTCGCCGATGGCGTAGAGGCCGGGAATATCGGTCTGGCCACTGCCATCTATCATCACGCCACCGCAGGTGTAGTGCGCCGCCGGGACTATGGGCATGGCCTCCTTGGTGATGTCGATCCCCACCGCGAGGCAGCGCTCGTGGATGGTCGGGAAGTGCTTGATGATGAAGTCGGCCGGCTTGTGGCTGATGTCCAGGTACATGCAGTCGGCACCGAGCCGCTTCATCTCGTGGTCGATGGCGCGGGCGACTATGTCACGCGGCGCCAGCTCGGCGCGCTCGTCGAAGTCCAGCATGAAACGACTGCCATCGGGCCGGCGCAGATAGGCACCTTCGCCACGCAACGCCTCGGTCAGCAGAAAGTTGGGGTCGTCCGGATGGAACAGGCTGGTGGGGTGGAACTGGTTGAACTCCAGATTCGCCACCCGGCAGCCGGCCCGCCAGGCCATGGCGATGCCATCCCCTGAGCTGACATCCGGGTTGGAGGTGTACTGATACACCTTGGAGGCCCCGCCGGTGGCCAGCGCCACGAAGCGGGCACGGATCACCTCGACCTGCTCGACGTTGCGGTTCCAGACATAGGCGCCGAGCACCTTGTTGCCTGGCAGGTTCAGCTTGCGGGTGGTGATGAGATCGACCGCGTTGAAGCGCTCCATCAGCCGGATGTTGGGGTGGGCCCGCACCTGATCGATCAGGGTGAGCTGCACCGCCTTACCGGTGGCATCGGCCGCGTGGAAGATGCGGCGATGGCTATGACCCCCTTCCCGGGTCAGGTGATAGTGGGACTCCCCCTCGGCATCCTCCTCCTGATCGAAGGGGACCCCCTGCTGGATCAGCCACTGGATGGAGTCGCGGGCGTTGCGGGCGGTGAACTCCACCACGGCCGGGTCACATAACCCGGCCCCGGCGTTGAGCGTGTCGCTCACGTGGGATTCGATGCTGTCGGTCTCGTCGAACACGGCAGCGATGCCTCCTTGCGCATAGAAAGTGGCCCCCTCACTGATGGGCCCCTTGCTCAGAACCAGGACTTTGGCCTGATCTGCCAATCGCAACGCGAGAGACAGACCGGCGGCACCGCTGCCAATGATCAGTACGTCGCAAAGGTATTCAACACTTGCTTTCATAAGTATCATTGGCCTGGATAAAGAACTGGCCCCATGGTAGCCCAAGGGGGGTTGTGATGCAGCTCGCATCACATTTTTTTCAATGCAAGCGAACTTTCTCTGATTCCTCCTGTCTGAACTTGTGCGCTTAGAAAGGGCCGGAAAAGAAAAACGATAACCTGATGGGGGTTTTACGGCTCTGATGAGCGACCAGAATCTACTGGACGAACAGCTGGTTGAACGGGTCCAGCGTGGCGATAAAAATGCATTCAACCTGTTGGTAAAAAAATACCAGCATAAGGTGGTCAACCTGGTGGCCAGGTATGTCAACAATCCGGGCGATGTGCCGGATGTGGCGCAGGAGGCCTTTATCAAGGCTTACCGTGCGTTACCGACATTCCGTGGCGAGAGCGCGTTTTACACCTGGTTGTACCGGATCGCCGTCAACACGGCCAAAAATTACCTGACCTCACAGGGGCGCAGACCGCCCAGCAGTGATGTCGAAGCAGACGAGGCTGAATATTATGGTGGTGGTGAAGCCTTGCAAGAGGTGGCCACCCCGGAAAACTTGGCGCTGACCGATGAGATCAAGCGTACCGTGTTTGCCGCCATAGAAGCCTTGCCTGAAGACTTGAGAACAGCGATCACCCTTCGTGAACTGGAAGGGCTGAGCTACGAAGAGATTGCGGAGATCATGGATTGTCCAGTGGGTACGGTGAGATCCCGTATCTTCCGGGCGAGGGAAGCAATCGACAAAAAGCTGCAACCTCTGATCGAGAATTAAACTGGGGAAAGACAGGCAAACTTATGGCAAATCAAGAGCAACTCTCAGCCCTGATGGATGGCGACCTGAGCGATGTCGAGGTACTGAATGAGCTGGGAACGGATCCGGCACTGCAGGATACCTGGGCTCGCTACCATCTGATCGGTGATGCCATGCGGGGGGACCTGCCGGTCAATCTGCAACTGGATCTCAGCGACAGCATCATGCTGGCGCTGGAAGACGAACCGACCATACTGGCCCCCAAGCCGGTACAGCCAGCCGCGCCACAGGTGCACAGGGCCAAGGTGTTGCCCTTGCTGCGTCGCGTCAGCCAGCAGGTGGGGCAGTATGCCATCGCCGCATCGGTTGCCGCCGCCGTCATCTTCGGGGTTCAGCAATATCAGGGTCAGGACGGTATGCCGGCCAACCCGGTGCTCAACACCATACCCGTAGGTGGCAGTGCGACGCCGGTGAGCGTGCACTATCCGCAAGATGGGAACCGCGCCACGACTCGTCAACAAGGGTTGAACGAGCAACAGATGCAAGAGCAGCGTGAGCGGATCAATGCCTTCCTGCGTGATCATCAGTTGCAACAACGTCTGCTACAAGACAAGCAGATCCAGGAATAACGCATTTTTAGGGATCAGATCGTGCGCCAGTCCAGCCGTATCTTGCTGGCCTCTCTCCTGCTAATTTGTGCCAAGGCCTCGGCCGACGAACTGTCGGCCGAGGCCTTGTTGCAGCAGATGCAGAGTGCCGTCTCTCAACAGAATTTCGAATTATCCATGGTCAAGGCCCGTCAGGGGCGCCTCGAACCCATTCGTTTCAGTCATGGGGTGATCGACGGCAAAGAGGTGGCCCATCTGAGCTATCTCGATGGCAAGACGGTGGAGTACCTGCAGCGCCAGAATGAATACACCTTCTTCGAAAACACCCACGAACCCTACACGCTCAAGGGCGCGCGCTTCCCTGGTGTGTGGTCGACCCTGGTGAAGATGCCGCTGCCCCGGGTGCTGGAAAGCTATGATCCCGTGCTGGCTGGCCGCAGCCGGGTGGCCGGTCTGGTGGCACAGGTCGTCAGATTGGTGCCGAAAGAGACTGACAAATATGGTTTCGTGCTCTGGATAGATGAACAGAGCCACCTGCTGCTGCGGGTGGACATGGTGGATCGGGAAGGCAGCCTGGTGGAGCAGGTGCTGGGGGTCGATCTGGACCGTCAGTCGGCGCCGGCGCCCTGGCTGGTGACCCTGGTCAACAGCAAGCTGCCCGAGGCGCTGGAGCTGGAGGATGCCTATCCTGCCCCCCAGCAGACCCTGAACTGGCATCTGACCTGGCTGCCGGCCGGCTTCAAGGTATTGTCCCAGGACCGCCACCAGCTGGTCAGCACCAGCCTGCCGGTGGACTACATGATGTTGTCGGATGGACTGGTGGATCTCTCTGTCTATGTGGCCAGGGTCGATCCCAAGCAGGCGGTGCGCCAGCAGCTGATCCGGCAGGGAGCCACCTCCTTGGTCAGCTATGTCAACGAGGTCGGGGTGGAGATCACCGTGGTCGGGGAAGTCCCGGCCGAGACGGCCAAGCGCATCGCCGAGTCGGTGCAGCCGCTGGCGCGCAACGAGGCGGTGCAATGAGACTGAGCCATTCCACTTGCCCGGGCGGGGCGGCCGTGTTCAGATTGGATAAATCTGTTGCTGCTAGTCTGGAGCCCTCTGGTGAGTGAAATGAGTGAAGAGCTGGCGACCGTGGTGGCCATCGATGGCCAACATGCCTGGGTGGAGTGCGAACGGCGCTCCGCCTGCAGCGGTTGCCATCAGCAGTCCAACTGCGGCACCGGTACCGTCGCCAAGGCCTTTCCCCTGAAGTCGCAGCGACTGCGGGTGGCGCTGACCGCCGAAGTCATGGTGGGTCAGCAGATCCGGCTCGGCATCCTGCAGGCAAGCATCTTGCGGGGGGCCGCCCTGGTCTATGTACTGCCGCTGTTCTGTCTGTTGCTGGGGGCCCTGCTCGGACAGCTCTGGCTGGCACCGCTGCTGTCGGCGGGAGAGGGGGTGACCATCCTCAGCTGCCTGCTGGGCGGCACCATAGGTTTTTTACTGGTTCGTTACTTTTCTGCTCGGCTCGAGCAAGGGGAATACGGTCCTCGCATGCTCGGTGTGGTACTCAATACCCGTCACCTCTCCTGAGTGGCAAGATCCTGTTTCGGGCCTCTTTGTGCCCGAAATGGTGCCTAACGCCTGCCAGACAAGGCGCTATTTCTGGTGCCCGTCGACTAAAGATTGGCCGTCGACCGGGTTATCCAGTAAAATCCTGCCCTCATATCCGACCCTAACTTAATTTTGAGTGATTCTTGCTCGATGAAACACATTCGTAACTTTTCGATTATTGCGCACATCGACCACGGTAAATCGACCCTGTCGGACCGTCTGATCCAGACTTGTGGCGGCCTGTCCTCCCGCGAGATGCAGGCTCAGGTGCTTGACTCCATGGATCTGGAGCGCGAGCGCGGCATTACCATCAAAGCACAGAGTGTGACCCTGAACTACCAGGCACAAGACGGTAACACCTATCAGCTGAACTTTATCGACACCCCGGGCCACGTGGATTTCTCCTACGAGGTTTCCCGCTCCCTGGCGGCCTGTGAAGGGGCTTTGCTGGTGGTGGATGCCGGTCAGGGGGTTGAGGCACAGACTCTGGCCAACTGCTACACCGCCATGGAGATGGAGCTGGAAGTGGTGCCGATCCTGAACAAGATCGACCTGCCAGCCGCCGAACCCGAGCGGGTCGCGGAAGAGATCGAAGACATCGTCGGTATCGACGCCATCGATGCGGTGCGCTGCTCCGCCAAGACCGGTCTGGGGGTCGATCTGGTATTGGAAGAGATCGTCGCCCGCATCCCGCCCCCGGAAGGGGATCCGGATGCCCCGCTGCAGGCGCTGATCATCGACTCCTGGTTCGACTCCTACCTTGGCGTCGTCTCCCTGGTGCGGATCAAGAACGGTTCGCTCAAGAAGAACGACAAGATCAAGGTGATGAGCACCGGTCAGGTGTGGGGCGTGGATCGCATCGGTATCTTCACCCCCAAGCAGGTGGATACCCAGGGTCTGGGCTGTGGCGAGGTAGGTTGGGTCGTCTGCGGCATCAAGGACATCCACGGCGCGCCTGTGGGCGATACCCTGACTCAGGCCAAGAACGGTGCCGACAAGGCGCTGGCGGGCTTCAAGAAGGTCAAGCCGCAGGTCTATGCGGGCCTGTTCCCCATCTCCAGCGATGACTATGAGTCATTCCGTGATGCGCTGGACAAGCTCTCCCTGAACGATGCCTCCCTGTTCTTCGAGCCGGAAAGCTCCACCGCGCTTGGCTTCGGCTTCCGTTGTGGCTTCCTCGGCATGCTGCACATGGAGATCATCCAGGAGCGCCTGGAGCGGGAATACGATCTGGATCTGATCACCACGGCGCCGACCGTGGTGTACGAGATCGAGCTGAACAATGGCGAGACCATCCACATCGACAGCCCGTCTGCGATGCCCCCGGTCAACAACATCAAAGAGATGCGTGAGCCCATCGCCGAGTGCAACATCCTGCTGCCGCAGGAGTACATGGGCAACGTCATCACCCTCTGTATCGAGAAGCGTGGCGTGCAGACCAACATGGTCTATCACGGCAAGCAGGTGGCCCTGACCTACGAGATCCCGATGGCAGAAGTGGTGCTCGATTTCTTCGATCGCCTCAAGTCCACCAGCCGCGGCTACGCCTCGCTGGATTACGGCTTCAAGCGCTTCGAGACCTCCGAGATGGTGCGCCTCGACATCATGATCAACGGTGAGCGGGTCGATGCCCTGGCCATCATCACCCACAAGGAGAACGCCCAGTATCGCGGTCGCCAGGTGGTGGAGAAGATGCGTGAGCTGATCCCGCGCCAGATGTTCGACATCGCGATTCAGGCGTCCATCGGCAACCAGATCATCGCCCGCAGCACCGTCAAGGCCCTGCGCAAGGACGTGACCGCCAAGTGCTACGGCGGTGACGTGAGCCGGAAGAAGAAGCTGCTGAACAAGCAGAAAGAAGGCAAGAAGCGGATGAAGTCCCTGGGCCGTGTCGACGTGCCGCAAGAGGCCTTCCTCGCGATCCTCCACGTAGGCAAGGACTAATCGATGGCTAGCACCTTTTCCCTGATCCTGGCGATTGTCACCGTACTGACCGGCATCATCTGGACCGTCGACAAGCTGGTCTGGTCCAAGCAACGGGCGGCCAAGATTGCGGCAGCCCGTGCCAACGCCGGCCCGAACATCGATGAGAAGACGCTGGCCAAGGTGGCCCCCATGCCGGTCTGGATCGAACAGACCGGCGGGGTCTTCCCGGTCATTGCGCTGGTGCTGATCCTGCGTTCCTTCATCTTCGAACCGTTCCAGATCCCGTCTGGCTCCATGATGCCCACCCTGCTGGTGGGCGACTTCATCCTGGTGGAGAAGTTCGCCTACGGCCTGCGTGATCCCGTGACCAACACCAAGTTCCTGGAGACAGGCGCCCCCGAGCGTGGCGATGTGGTGGTGTTCAAGTATCCGCTGGATACCCGGGTGGACTACATCAAGCGAGTGGTCGGCATGCCGGGGGACAGGGTCATCTATCGCAACAAGGAGCTGATGATCAGACCCAAGTGCGAGGAGCAGGAAGGGAAAACGTGCCCGGGCTTCAAGAAGCTCGACGTCAAGTTTGAACAAAGGGGCGAATTTAGCCAGATGGGGATCCCGCTGGATCGGTACACCGAACAGCTGGGCAGCGTCTCTCACGAGACCCTGCGCAACCCCCTGATGCCCGATCTGGTCGACCGTTATTACCGCCAGCCGGGGACCTACCCCGATGAGTGGGTGGTGCCGGAAGGCCAGTATTTCGTGATGGGCGACAACCGCGACAACAGTACCGACAGCCGATTCTGGGGCTTCGTGCCCGAGCAGAACCTGGTGGGCAAGGCGGTCGCCATCTGGATCAGTTTCGAATTCGAGCGCGAGGAAGGTTCCAGTTTGCCAAGCTGGGTACCGACTGGTGTGCGCTTCAACCGCATTGGCGGAATCAAGTAAATGAATATCAAGATGAACAGACTGCAGTCCCGTCTCGGGCATGTCTTTCAAGATCAAGACCGATTGACCCGGGCGCTGACTCACCGCAGCGCCGGTTCCCGTCACAACGAGCGACTGGAATTCCTGGGTGACTCCATCCTGAGTCTGGTGATTGCCGACGACCTGTTCCACCGCTTCCCGCAAGCGGCGGAAGGGGACCTCAGCCGGATGCGCGCCACCCTGGTGCGGGAGAAGACCCTGGCCGAGCTCGGCCGGGAGTTCGATCTCGGGGATCACCTGATCCTGGGGCCGGGTGAGCTCAAGAGCGGCGGTTTTCGCCGCGAGTCGATCCTGGCCGACACGGTCGAGGCGGTGATCGGCGCAGTCTATCTGGATACCAATCTGGAGACGGTGCGGACCCTGCTGCTGAGCTGGTATGCCAGCCGCCTGGACGAGATCAAGCCAGGCATTGAGCAGAAGGATCCCAAGACCCGGCTGCAGGAAATTTTGCAGGGAAGCCGTAAATCCCTGCCGACCTACACAGTGACCAACGTCAAGGGCGAAGCCCACAACCAGGAGTTCACCGTCCAGTGTGACGTGGATGGCCTGGATGGTCCGCTGGTCGGGGTCGGCACCAGCCGTCGCAAGGCCGAACAGGCCGCGGCGCAGCAAGCATTGGAAAGACTGTCATGACAGATACAGATACCACCTATTGCGGCTTTGTCGCCATCGTAGGCCGCCCCAACGTGGGCAAGTCCACCCTGCTCAACAAGCTGCTCGGCCAGAAGGTCAGCATCACCTCGAAGAAGCCCCAGACTACCCGTCACCGGATCTTGGGGATAGACACCGAGGACAACTATCAAACCATCTTTGTGGATACCCCGGGTCTGCACATCGAGGAGAAGCGGGCCATCAACCGATTGATGAACCGCGCCGCCACCAGTTCGCTGGGGGACGTGGCCATGGTGGTATTCATGGTCGACGGTACCCACTGGACCAAGGATGACGAGATGGTGCTCGGCAAGCTGCGCCATCTGCCCTGCCCCGTGGTGCTGGCGGTCAACAAGGTAGACAACGTCAAGGACAAGGAAGACCTGCTGCCGCACCTGGAGTGGCTGGGTCAACAGATGAAGTTCTCCCACATCCTGCCCATCAGTGCCGAGAAGGGTACCAACGTGGAGAAGATCCGCGAGTGGGCCAAGGATCTGCTGCCGGAAAACAACCACTTCTTCCCGGAAGATTACGTGACCGACCGCTCGTCGCGCTTCATGGCCTCCGAGATCATCCGTGAGAAGCTGATGCGCTTCACCGGTGAGGAGCTGCCTTACTCGGTGACGGTGGAGATCGAACGCTTCAAGGTGGAGGAGAACGGTCTCTACCATATCCACGGCCTGATCCTGGTTGAACGTGAAGGCCAGAAGAAGATGGTCATCGGCAACAAGGGCGAGAAGATCAAGACCATAGGCACAGAGGCACGTCTCGACATGGAACGGCTGTTCCAGAACAAGGTTCACCTGGAGCTGTGGGTCAAGGTTAAATCGGGCTGGGCCGATGACGAGCGCGCCCTGCGCAGTCTCGGCTATGGCGATGACTAAGTGGCGCTGAGCGATTGCTGAGTCCGGCTTTCGTCATCCACAGTCGGCCCTATCGGGAGACCAGCCAGCTGGTCGAGGTATTCACCCAGGATAGTGGCCGCTTTACCCTGGTGGCTCGCGGTTCTCGCGGGCCACGCTCCCCTCTGAAGGGGCTGCTGCAACCCTTCACCCTGCTCACCCTGAGTTGGCGTGGCAAGGGCGATCTCAAGAACCTCGCCCAGGTCGAATGCCCGGATCACTCCCTGCGTCTCGGCGGCGACCGCCTGTTTTACGGCCTCTATCTCAACGAGCTGGTCTACTACCTGCTGGAAGCCCATACCCCCTTTCCCGAGGTGTTCGATGCCTATGCCCGTGCCCTGATGGCGCTGGCGGATGGCGAGACACCCGAGCTGCCCCTGCGTCGCTTCGAGTTCCTGCTGCTGCAGGCGCTCGGCTACGCGGTGGACTTCGAATATGCCGCCGACGATGAGTCCGCGATCCGACCCGAGCTGTTATACGGCTTCGAGCGCGAGCTCGGCTTTGTCGCTTGCGAGCGGGCGCCGGATCCCCGTACCCTGTTCCTCGGCGCCCACCTGTTGGCCTTCGCCGAGGGGCGTTTCGACAGTCCCCCCTTGCTGCAGGCGGCCAAGCGTTTCAGCCGGCTGGCACTGCAGCCCTATCTCGGCAAACGCCAGTTAAAGAGCCGGGAGTTGTTTTTGAAACGGAAAAGCTAACGCGGATTGGCGCTGCAGCCTCTCATGTTTCAGCAAACGCCAGTTGAAGAGCCGGGAGTTGTTTTTAAAGCGGCGAAGTAGCTTGGGCTAACCGTTTTGCGGCGTTACCCGACAGGGTAAGAATGTTACCGACGTCCGATTACGCTGCGCTAATCGAACCTACGAGCTGACATACGGATATCAGAGGCTGGGGGTCTGCCGCCAGCCACACAGTTAACAGATGACCTGTATCAAGGAGTAAGCAATGAGCGAGATCTACCTGGGTGTGAACATCGACCATATCGCCACCCTGCGTAATGCCCGCGGCACCCAGTACCCGGATCCGGTACAGGCCGCCTTCGTGGCCGAACAGGCCGGTGCCGATGGCATCACCGTTCACCTGCGGGAAGATCGCCGCCATATCACCGACCGTGATGTCGAGATCCTGCGTCAGACCATCCAGACCAGGATGAACCTGGAGATGGCGGTGACCGAGGAGATGATCGGCATCGCCTGCCGTATCCAGCCCCAGTTCGTCTGTCTGGTGCCTGAGAAGCGCACCGAGGTGACCACCGAAGGGGGCCTGGACGTGGCGGGCCAGCTAGACAAGATCACCGATGCGGTGACCCGCCTCGCGGCCGTCGGTGCCCAGGTGTCGCTGTTTATCGATGCGGATCCGCTGCAGATCGACGCCGCCGCCGCCAGCGGTGCCCCCTTCATCGAGATCCACACCGGCCGCTACGCCGATGCCACCACGGATGCCGAGCGCAACGCCGAGTTCAAGCGCATCGCCGCCGGTGCCTCCTATGCCGCCGGCAAGGGGCTCAAGGTCAATGCCGGCCACGGCCTGCACTACCACAACGTCAAGGCCATCGCCGCCATCCCCGAGCTCTATGAGCTCAACATCGGCCACGCCATCATAGGCCGTGCCGCCTTCGACGGCCTGGCCAAGGCGGTCAGCGACATGCGTCTGCTGATGCAGGAAGCCCGCCAGGGGATCTGATCGTCATTGATGATGGATGGATGAGATAGCAAGAGGGACGCCGCGGCGTCCCTCTTCGTTGTCAGGAGATAGGCGGGTTCAGGGCATCGGGAAGTCATGCTCCACAGGGCGGTGAGGGATGCCTGCTGGCACTCGGCATCCGGCTCACCGCTGATGAGGGTGGGTGAGAAGTGGGGCTGCGCCGGAGATGTGCACAGTTCAGCGAGACTCGGGGAAGTAACGCTCCAATAAGGCGCTGAGAATGGCCTGGCTCTCGGCATCTGGCTCACCGTTGACGAGGGCCGGGCGGAAATGCAGCTGGAAGGCGCTCAGCACGGTGCGGCTCTGCTCATCCCAGTCGCCGCTCGGGGCTATGCCGTAGCCGTAGCGGGCGAGTTGTTGCTGCCAGGCGAGGGCGTCCCAGGCGGGGGCCGGCTGTTGGCGCAACTGCTCGACCCTGGCTTCGTCCGGCCAGGCGCCAACGCCGTATTGCAGGGCGAGTTCGCGCCAGGGGAAGAGCGGACCGGGATCCTGCTTGCGCTCGGGTGCGACATCGCTGTGGCCCAGCACCTGGGTCTGCGGTATCTGGTAACGGCGGATGAGCTCCTGCGCCAGGGCGCCGACGGCGGCGATCTGGGCCTGGGTATAGGGCTGCCAGTGGCGCAGCTGGACGGGGAGCAGTTCCTGCCCGGTCTCGTAGCCCAGGTTGACGATCTCGATGCCGAGCGAGCTGGCGTTGAGCCCGGCATATTGATGCCAGCGGCTGCGACCCGCATGCCAGGCACGCTGGCTGTCGGGCACCAGCTGGTAGATGGGCAGTGGCGTCTGGTCTGTGTCGCGGGGGATCAGGTAGTGGGCGCTCACCTTGTACTGCGGCTCTGTCAGCAGGCGCAGGGAGTGGGTGTCGTCTTCATCTGTGTAGTGCAGGATCAGGAAGGCGATGCGCTCATTCTGGTTGGCGCTGGCATAGCGGGAATCGAGCCGATAGGAGGCGGGCTGGCAGGCGCTCAAGCCAAGGAGCAGGCAGCATGACAGCAGGCTGTGCCACCCGCTACGCCGTCCGAGGCGGGAGAAGAGTGATGGCCAGCGCCGCCCACCGGCCACCTCGGGGTGGGCTGACGGGGGGCGAACACGCTGGCCCATGGCTCAGGCGCGGTACTTGGTGGTCAGGCCGATGAGGAAGTTGCGCAGGATCTGATCCCCGCAATCCTGATAGTGCTTGTGATCCTTGGAGCGGAACAGGGCACTCAGCTCAGACTTGGACAGGTTGAAGTCGGCCAGCTTCAGGGTGCCGAGCATGTCCTCTTCCTTGTAGTCGAGGCCGATGCGCAGCTTGCGCAGGATCAGGTTGTTGTTGATCCGGTTCGGGATCACCTGGGTCGGCGCCCCTTCCCGCACGCCACGGCGCGTGATGATGAAGCCGTCGAGGAACTGGCTAAGGGCCGCATCGGGACAGGCGACAAAGCCCGGGTCCTGCTCTTCCCCTTCCTCGGCGCCTTTCAGCAACCAGCTGTGCAGCTGGGCGTGATCGACGGTCAGGTTGCCCTTGGCAAACATGTCGACCATCTGGTCATTGCTGATGGTGAGGGCGTAGCGCAGACGGCGCAGAATATCGTTGTTCGTCATGTTGACTCCTGTAGAAACGGCGCAACTTTACCATTTACCGGACTCTTCGTCAGAAAAAGCGGGTCAGCCCGCCTCGCTCGGGTGGCGATGAGCCCCTTGCCACTACCCGATGATGCTGATTTTGCATCAAAAGCCTTCAGGCCAGGTAGCGGGGGGCCTCCTGACGCACCTGCTCCAGCGCATCCTGCAGCTCCAGCAACTCGGGTTCGAGCTCGCCGACCGGCACACCATCGCGCAACTGCTGCTCGAGCTGGGAGAGCAGGCGCTGCAGGCCGGGCACCCCGGAGTAGGCGCAGCCGCCGTTGAGACGGTGCAGCTGTGCCAGCACCTCGGCATCGTCTGCCTGGCCGGACAGCGCCGCCTCCAGCAGCGGCTCCACCTCATCGAAGCTGGCCAGCAGCATAGTCAGCATCTCTTGGGCTAGCTCCGTCTTGCCGGCGGCCTGGCGCACCGCCAACGACCAGTCTATCTGCTGATCGCCGTGATTCTGGTGGCGACGATGGGTGAAGTCGGTGATGAGCTGGGCCAGCATGCCCTCGTCGATGGGCTTGGCCAGATAGTCGTCCATGCCCTGGCGGATCAACCGCTCCCGCTCGCCGGGGATGGCGTGGGCGGTGACCGCGACTATGGGGGTCTCGGTGTTGAGGGAGTGACGGCGGATCGCCTGGGTGGCGCTGATGCCATCCATGATCGGCATCTGGATATCCATGAAGATGATGTCGAACGGCTGGCTCTGGGCCAGGTTGACCGCCTCCTTGCCGTTCTTGCAGACCACCACCTGACTCACCATCTCCTTGAGCATGGCGGCGATGAGCTTGAGGTTGGCGGCATTGTCGTCCACCGCCAATACCTTGACCGCCTGCACCCGGCGGGGGGAGGCGGCGGGCAGCGGGGTGCGCTTGGTCGCCTCGGGGGAGAGCAGGGCATGCAGCAGCTTGCGATGGTTGATGGGCTTGGAGAGGCAGTGCTCGGCGCCGTGGGCCAGCATGGCCTCATAGAGGGCGGGCTCGTGGCTGCTGAGCAGCACTATGGTGTTCTGCTGCCCGCTCAAGCCATCGAGGCGGGTGATCACCTGCTGTGGCGTGTGCAGGGTGCTGCTGCCGATGATCACCATGTCCTGGCTGCTCATCTCTGGCCACTCGGCATCTATGCTCAGCGCCTGCACATCCAGTTGCCATTCGGCGAGCAGGGCGAGCAGGGAGGCGTGGGCGAAGGGATCCGGCTCCAGCAACCAGAGCCGTTTGCCCTGGATGCGATCCAGCGGCAGCCGCTCGCTTTGGGGCAGGGGGGAGATGTCCAGATCCAGGCTGAAGGAGAAGACGGAGCCCTTGCCGAGTTCTGACTCGAACCGGATCTGGCCGCCCATCTGCTGCACCAGCTTCTGGGTGATGACCAGGCCGAGGCCGGTGCCGCCATAACGGCGCGAGATCGAGGAGTCGGCCTGGTTGAAGGCCTGGAACAGCTGACGCTGTTGCTCCTCCGAGATGCCGATGCCGGTATCGCGGATCAGCACGTTGAGCCGCACCTTGTTGCCACTGGCGCTGCCGCTCTGCTGGATGTGCACGTCCACGTTGCCGCGCTCGGTGAACTTGATGGCGTTGCCGGTGAGGTTGGTCAGCACCTGCTGCAGCCGCATGGGATCGCCGGTGAGGTAGTCCGGCACCTCGGCATCCACCTGCAGCGACAGCTCGAGTTGCTTGTCGTGGGCGCTCGGGCCGAGCAGGTGCATGGTCTCGTTGAGGGTGTCGCGCAGGCTGAACGGGATGTGCTCCAGCTGCAGCTTGCCCGCCTCCAGCTTGGAGAAGTCGAGGATGTCGTTGATGATGCCGAGCAGGTTGCGCGCCGATTTCTCTATGGTCTGCATGTAGTCGGTCTGGCTCGGGGTCAGCGCCGTCTTGAGCAGCTGGCGGGTGAAGCCGATGACGCCGTTGAGCGGGGTACGCAGCTCGTGGGACATATTGGCAAGGAACTCCGACTTGACCCTGGCCGCCTCCTGCGCCCGCTTCTTCGCCATGTCGAGCTCGACGTTCTGGATCTCGATCTGCTCCAGCGTCTCCCGCAGATCCGAGGTGGCCTGATCGATGTTCTGCTGCATCTCCTCATGGTATTCGGAGAGCGCCTTGGCCATGGCGTTGATGCCGTTTTTCAGCATGTCCAGCTCGCCGGTGAGCTGGCCGCTGACCCGAGTATCGAGCCGCCCCTCCCTGATCCTGTGCACCGCCTGCACCATATCGGTGATGGGTTGGGTCACGCTCTTGACCAGCCGGAAGCCAAACAGGGTGCTGACGGCGAGGCCGATGAGCACCATGACCACCGCGAAGAAGGCGTCGCGATACTGCAGGACTATGGCCCTGTCCGTGGCGAGCTGCATGGAGATGTAGCCGATCACCGGCGGCTCCAGGTCGCTTGGCAAGGGGAAGCCGTCCAGGCTGGTCTCGGCCTGGATGGGGGTGCGCAGTATGATGTCGTCACCGTTGAAGGAGACGCTGGTCAGCTCAGGGATGGCAGTGCCATCGGGCAGGCGCAGCTGGCCGAAGTCACGATGGTAGTTGGAGGTGACGAACAGCTGGTTGTCCTGGGTGAAGACGGCGATGGACTTGATGAAGGGCGAGTTCTTGCGGTGAGTCAGCCCGATCAGGCGCTTGAGGGACTCGCGGCTGTGCTGAGTCATGCCGTATTCGCTGGCGATGGCCAGGGGCTCGATGATGTTGATGCCCTGGTCGATCAGGTTGTTTTCCAGCTGGTGATAGCGGTGGAAGGTGAAGTAACCGGCAATCAGGCCGCCGATGATCAGGGTTGGCAATATGGTAAATGCCAGCACTCTGGCTCTGAGGCCGTATCTAGTCATAAGAACAAACCGCCGACGATGAGGGTTGGCAATATAAAAATGTTGCTGCCACCAGGGTTCTGAGGCCGTCTCTGGTCATGAGCACAAACCGCCGACCAGGGTCAGAATGGGCAAGGGGGTCGATGCCACAGCGAGAGCCCTCAGGCCGTATTTGGTCATACTATTATTCTTGTGGGACAATGGCCTGCAGCAGATTCCACAATCATGACATAGCCACCTATAGGCACCAAGTTTTATGGCCCAGTTTTTCAAGCCCCAAAAGAAATCCACCCAGCCCCAACGTATTGAATTTACGATAGACAGTCTGGATCACCACTGTGTCGGGATCGGCCGTCATCAGGGCAAGGCGATCTTCGTCGAGGGGGCGCTGCCCGGTGAGCGGGTCAAGGCTCGCATCATCGATGACAAGAAGCAGTACGCTCACGCAGCCCTGCAACAGCTGGTGACTCCCGCCGACAATCGCATCGCCCCCTTCTGTGCCCATTATCGCGAGTGCGGCGGCTGCAACGCCCAGCACCTGAGTGAGGCGGATCAGCAGGCGGCCAAGGCGGCCGGACTGGTCAGCCTGTTCGAGCGACTGGGTCAGATCAAGGCGCCGGCCCTCGAACCCGTGCTGACCGGGGAGGCTCGCGCCTATCGCCGGGTCTGCCGTCTGGCCATCAAGTTTG
Source organism: Aeromonas encheleia (assembly GCF_900637545.1). Taxonomy (NCBI): domain Bacteria; kingdom Pseudomonadati; phylum Pseudomonadota; class Gammaproteobacteria; order Aeromonadales; family Aeromonadaceae; genus Aeromonas; species Aeromonas encheleia. The sequence goes on along the minus strand of NZ_LR134376.1, from coordinate 3,861,159 downwards.
ACAAGAATGGCCGCTGCACCCGGGTCGGTTTTCGTCGCCGCCAGTCCAACGATCTGGTGGAGATCACCAGCTGCCCTGTCCTGACCGCCTCGCTGTCGGCGCTCATCAGCCCGCTGCGGGAATGCCTCAATCGCCTCAAGAGCCAGCGCGAGCTGGGCCATGCGGAACTGATCCAGGCCGAGCAGGGGATACTGCTGCTGTTGCGCCACACCGGTCGTCCCAACGAGGCGGATCGAGCGCTGCTGACCGAGTTTGCCGAGGCTCAGGGGATCGATCTCTATCTGCAGGCGGCCGACGAGCGCATCGAGCCGCTGCGCCAGCAATTCCAGCCCGCTTACTCGTTAGATGGCCTGTCTCTTGCATTCGCCCCCGGGGATTTCATTCAGGTCAATGGCCCCATCAACCAGAGCATGGTGGCCCAGGCGCTGGCATGGCTCGGGGCGACCAAGGCGGACAAGGTGCTGGATCTGTTCTGCGGCATCGGCAACTTCACCCTGCCGCTGGCCCGTCAGGCCCGCGAGGTGGTCGGGGTCGAAGGGGATCTGGCCATGGTGACCCGCGCCGAGGAGAACGCCCGTCGCAATGGCATCGACAACGCCCGCTTCTACAAGGCGGACCTGAGCGGTGACATCGTCGGCATGTCCTGGGCGCGGGAAGGTTTCGATCTGGTGCTGCTGGATCCGGCCCGGCCCGGTGCGCTGGAGGTGATGAGCCATGTGGTGGCACTTTCGCCCAAACGCGTGGTCTATGTTTCCTGTAACCCTGTCACCCTGGCGCGGGACAGCCAGGTGCTGGTGAAGGGGGGTTATCGACTGGCCCGCCTGGGGATGCTGGACATGTTCCCCCACACCGGCCACCTGGAGTCCATGGCACTATTTGAGCGGGATTGATTAAGGTAATCCGGCGCTGGGTTCGGGGGGAAGAGATGTTGCGCCATGTCGGCCTTCTGACGCCCATGGCGCTGCTTTAGCAGGCATGGATTAAGGTAATCCGGCTCCTGCGGCTGGGGCATTCTGATGCCTATGGCGCTGTTTGAGCAGGAATGATTGGGGTAATCTAGATCCTCAAAAATTGGCCGGCGGTGTGGAGAACTCTGTCACCTGGAAGGTGGCATGCCTTGAAAAGTCTCTCTCACATCCCCATTTGAGGCAGTCATCAGCAGATGAGGGACTGGAAGCATCGGCTTTCGGCCCCACAATTTAAAGGATTGATACCATGGTTGCGGTGCGCGATATTCATTTGAAAGACAATTTCACTCTGGAGGAGTGGGTCAGTTCACTGACTCTGAGTGAGAATGACAAGAATCAACTGCGAACCGCTTACCAGTATTGTCTGACGCTCGGTGACGAGGCGCTCACCAGCCGCCTGCTGGTGCGCGGGGTCGAGATGGTCGGCATCCTGCTGATGCTCAGCATGGATCTTGCCACCCTCAAGGCCGCCATCATCTATCCCTTCGTCGAGGCCGGGCTCCTCAATCAGGAGCGGATGAGCGAGGACTTCGGTCCCAAGATCGCCAAGCTGGTGGAAGGGGTGCTGGAGATGGAGGCCATCCGTTCCCTGCAGACCCTGCACCGCAGCGAAACCTCGCCGGAGCAGGTCGACAATGTGCGGCGCATGCTGCTCGCCATGGTCGAGGATGTGCGCGCCGTGGTGATCAAGCTGGCGGAGCGGATCGCCTGCCTGCGGGAAGCGAAGAAGGCGGATGAAGAGACCCGGGTGCTGATGGCCCAGGAGATCACCAACATCTATGCGCCGCTCGCCAACCGGCTCGGCATCGGTCAGCTCAAATGGGAGCTGGAAGATCTCGCCTTCCGTTACCTGCACCCGGACACCTACAAGCAGATCGCCAAGCAACTCGACGAGAAGCGTCTCGATCGGGAGCGTTACATCCGCGAGTTCGTGCAGTCCCTGCGCGATGCGCTTGCCGAGGCCGGGGTCGAGGCCGAGGTCTACGGCCGCCCCAAACACATCTACAGCATCTGGCGCAAGATGCAGAAGAAGCACCTCGAATTCAACGAGCTGTTCGACGTGCGTGCGGTGCGGGTGGTGACCAAGCGGCTGCAGGATTGCTACGCGGCGCTCGGCATAGTCCATACCCACTTCCACCACATTCCCCGTGAATTCGACGACTATGTCGCCAACCCCAAGCCGAACGGCTATCAATCCATCCACACCGTGGTGGTAGGGGCGGAAGGCAAGACCATCGAGATCCAGATCCGGACCGAGCAGATGCACCAGGATGCCGAACTCGGCGTCGCCGCCCACTGGCGCTACAAGGAAGGGGCCCAGGCCGCTGCCAAGACCAGCACCTTCGAGGACAAGATCGAGTGGCTGCGCAAGCTGCTCGCCTGGCAGGAGGATCTCTCCGAGAGCGGCTCCCTGCTGGACGATCTGCGCAGCCAGGTGTTCGAGGACAGGGTCTATGTGTTCACCCCCAAGGGGGATGTCATCGACCTGCCGGCGGGGGCCACCCCGCTCGATTTCGCCTATCACGTGCACAGCATGATCGGCCACCGCTGCATCGGCACCAAGGTGGATGGTCGCATAGTGCCCTTCACCTATACGCTGCAGACCGGCGATCAGGTGGAGGTGATCACCCAGAAGGAGCCGAACCCGAGCCGCGACTGGATGAACCCGAACGCCGGCTTCCTGCGCTCCAGCCGGGCGCGGGCCAAGGTCGCGACCTGGTTCAGGAAGCTGGATAGGGACAAGAACATCGCCGCCGGCAAGGAGTTGCTTGAGAAGGAGCTGGACAGGCACAACCTGACCCTCTCCAAGGTGGACAAGGTGGTGCTTGAGCGCTTCCATGCCGAGGAGCTCGACGATCTGTTGGCCGGCATCGGCAGCGGCGACATTCGCATCAACCAGCTGCTCAACTACCTGGACACCCGCTACAACAAGCCGACCGCCGAGGAAGAGGATCGCCGCCTGCTGGAGAAGCTGGAGCAGAAGGCCAATCTGCCGTTCCGGCCCAAGCCCAAGGATCACATAGTGGTGGAAGGGGTCGGCAATCTGATGACCCATATCGCCCGCTGCTGCCAGCCCATTCCGGGGGACGGCATCCAGGGCTTCATCACCATGGGGCGCGGCGTCTCCATCCACCGGGAGGACTGCGAGCAGCTCAAAGAGCTGTCTCGCCGCAACCCGGAGCGGCTGATCGAGGCGGTCTGGGGGGAGAACTACTCCGGCGGTTATGGCCTCACCATCCGCATCCTCTCCAACGACAGATCCGGCCTGTTGCGCGACATCACCACTGTGCTCGCCAACGAGAAGATCAACGTGATGGGGGTGCGCTCGCGCTCCAACGTGCGCGAGCAGACCGCGGAGATCGACATGGAGCTGGAGATCTACAACATCAACGCCTTCAACCGGGCCCTCGCCAAGCTCAGCCAGCTCAACGATGTGATCAGCGCCAAGCGCCTCTAATGCCTGATAAAAGGTGACCGGCCCCCGTGGCCGGTTGTTCTTTATGACCCTTCTTGAACGAATCGAAAGTGAAGAGCCCATGTCCCAACGTTACGACCTGCCCCAACTGCTCGAGATCATGGCTCAACTGCGTAATCCGCAAGGGGGTTGCCCCTGGGATCTCAAGCAGGATTTCCAGACCATAGTGCCCCACACCCTGGAGGAGGCCTACGAGGTGGCCGATGCCATCGAAACCCGGGATTGGGAAGGATTGAAGGGCGAACTCGGCGATCTGCTGTTCCAGGTGGTGTTCTACGCCCAGCTGGGCAAGGAGCAGGGGCTGTTCGATTTCGCCGATATCGTCGCTACGGTGAGTGAGAAGCTGATCCGCCGCCATCCCCATGTGTTCTCCGATGCGGAGCTGGGTGACGAGCAGGCGGTCAAGTTGAACTGGGAGGCGGAGAAGGCCAAGGAGCGCGCCGCGCTCGACAAGGAGAGCGTGCTGGACGACATACCGCTCGCGCTGCCGGCCCTGACCCGCGCCGCCAAGATCCAGAAGCGCTGCGCCACCGTCGGTTTCGACTGGAAGACGCTCGGCCCCGTGGTGGACAAGATCCACGAGGAGATCGAGGAGGTGATGGAGGAGGCGCTGATGGTCGACGTTGACGAAGAGAGGGTCAGCGATGAGCTCGGCGATCTGCTGTTTGCCACCGTCAATCTGGTGCGCCATCTGGGCAAGGATCCGGAGCAGGTGCTGCGGGCCGCCAACACCAAGTTCGAACGTCGTTTTCGTCAGGTTGAACAGTTTATTACCGCGGAAGGGCTGAAAATGACCGATTGTTCCCTGGAGAAGCTGGACGCCGCCTGGGACAAGGCCAAGGAAACCGAACAAAGTTGATTTGGCGCAAGACGGGGAGGCGGGGAGCCTGATAGATTTTTGTTCATTGTTTGGGAGAGGGGGTTTTGGTATACTGTTTCCCCGTCCTGCTTCATCCCCGAAGCACCCCTTAAAATTCCCTAAACTTCTTTCAGGTTCAGCATGACGACAAAATATATTTTTGTAACTGGTGGCGTTGTTTCATCCCTCGGCAAAGGCATTGCCGCAGCTTCTCTGGCAGCCATTCTGGAAGCCCGTGGTCTGGATGTGACCATCATGAAACTGGACCCCTATATCAACGTGGATCCGGGCACCATGAGCCCGACCCAGCACGGTGAAGTGTTCGTAACCGAGGACGGGGCCGAGACCGATCTGGATCTGGGCCATTACGAGCGTTTCATCCGCACCAAGATGACCCGTCGCAACAACTTCACCACAGGTCGCATCTACGCCGACGTGCTGCGCAAAGAGCGTCGTGGTGACTATCTGGGTGCCACCATCCAGGTCATCCCGCACATCACCAACGCCATCAAGGAGCGGGTGATTGCCGGTGCCGAAGGCCATCAGGTGGCCATCGTCGAAGTGGGCGGTACAGTGGGCGATATCGAGTCCCTGCCGTTCCTCGAAGCCATTCGTCAGCTGGCCGCCGAAGTGAGCCGCGACAATGCCATGTTCATGCACCTGACCCTGGTTCCCTACCTGGCCGCCGCCGGCGAGGTGAAGACCAAGCCGACCCAGCACTCGGTCAAAGAGCTGCTCTCCATCGGGATCCAGCCAGACGTGCTGATCTGCCGCTCCGATCGCGCCATTCCGGCCAACGAGCGTGCCAAGATTGCCCTGTTCTGCAACGTGCCAGAGCGCGCCGTCATCTCCATGAAAGACGTCGACTCCATCTACAAGATCCCGGCGCTGCTGAAATCCCAGAATCTGGATGACTACTTCATCGCCCGTTTCGGCCTGAAGTGCAACGAAGCCGACTTGTCCGAGTGGGAACAGGTTGTCTATGAAGAGGCCAACCCGACCGCGGAAGTGACCATCGGCATGGTCGGCAAGTATGTTTCCCTGCCGGATGCCTACAAGTCCGTCAACGAGGCACTCAAGCACGGTGGCCTGAAGACCCGTCTGTCCGTCAACATCAAGTTCATCGATTCCCAGGACATCGAGACCCGTGGCTCCGAGCTGCTGGAAGGTCTGGATGCGATCCTGGTACCGGGTGGCTTCGGCGAGCGTGGCGTGGAAGGCAAGATCCTGGCCGCCCAGTATGCCCGTGAGAACAAGATCCCCTACCTGGGTATCTGCTTGGGGATGCAGGTTGCCATGATCGAGTTCGCTCGCAACGTGGCCGGCATGACAGGGGCTCACTCCTCCGAATTCAAGAAAGATTGCGCCTACCCGGTCGTTGGCCTCATCACCGAATGGGTGGATGAAGAAGGCAACGTCGAGACCCGTACCGAGAAATCCGATCTGGGTGGCACCATGCGTCTGGGCTCCCAGCTCTGCCACCTGGTAGAAGGCTCCAAGGTGCGCCAGATGTACGGCAGCCCGACCATTTATGAGCGTCACCGTCACCGTTATGAGGTGAACAACAAGCTGCTGCCGCAGATCGAAGCGGCCGGCTTGAAGGTGACCGGTCTCTCCGCCGACAAGAAATTGGTGGAAATTATCGAGATTCCGGATCACCCTTGGTTTGTAGCGGCGCAGTTCCACCCGGAGTTCACCTCGACTCCCCGTGATGGACACGCCCTGTTTGCCGGTTTCGTGAAGGCCGCCGGTGAGTATCAGAAGCGTAATCTGAAGTAATTGAAAATAAATGCGGTTGAGGCTCTGTGCCACAGCCGCTTTTTTTGGCATATTTTTGTTGTTTTTTTACGAAACCTGAGGAAATACACATGTCCAAGATCGTTAAAGTGATCGGTCGTGAAATCATCGACTCCCGTGGTAACCCGACCGTTGAGGCCGAAGTTCATCTGGAAGGTGGTTTTGTTGGTATGGCAGCCGCTCCGTCTGGCGCGTCCACCGGTTCCCGCGAAGCGCTGGAACTGCGTGACGGTGACAAGAGCCGTTTCCTAGGTAAAGGCGTGCTGAAAGCCATCGAAGCCGTTAACGGCCCGATCGCTCAGGCTCTGCTGGGTAAAGATGCCAAGGACCAGGCCGCTATTGACCAGATCATGATCGACCTCGACGGTACCGAGAACAAATCCAAGTTCGGCGCCAACGCCATCCTGGCTGTTTCCCTGGCCAACGCCAAAGCTGCTGCTGCCGCCAAGGGCCTGCCGCTGTACGCTCACATTGCCGAGCTGAACGGTACCCCGGGTGTTTACTCCATGCCGCTGCCGATGATGAACATCATCAACGGTGGTGAGCACGCCGACAACAACGTCGACATCCAGGAGTTCATGATCCAGCCGGTTGGCGCCAAGACCCTGAAAGAAGCCATCCGCATGGGTGCCGAGGTCTTCCACAACCTGGCCAAGGTACTGAAGTCCAAGGGCTACGCCACCGCAGTGGGTGACGAAGGTGGTTTCGCACCTAACCTGAAGTCCAACGCCGAAGCACTGGAAGTGATCTCCGAAGCCGTTGCCGCTGCCGGTTACAAGCTGGGTACCGATATCACCCTGGCCATGGACTGCGCCGCTTCCGAGTTCTACGACGCCGAGAAGAAAGAGTACAACCTGAAGGGCGAAGGTCGTATCTTCACCTCCAACGAGTTCTCCGACTACCTGGCCGACCTGACCACCAAGTTCCCGATCGTCTCCATCGAAGATGGCCTGGACGAATCCGACTGGGACGGCTTCGCTTACCAGACCAAGGAACTGGGTAGCAAGATCCAGATCGTGGGTGACGACCTGTTCGTAACCAACACCAAGATCCTGAAGCGCGGCATCGACAACGGCATCGCCAACTCCATCCTGATCAAGTTCAACCAGATCGGTTCCCTGACCGAGACTCTGGCTGCCATCAAGATGGCCAAAGACGCTGGCTACACCGCCGTCATCTCCCACCGCTCCGGTGAGACCGAAGACGCGACCATCGCCGACCTGGCCGTGGGTACCGCTGCTGGCCAGATCAAGACCGGTTCCATGAGCCGTTCTGACCGTGTTGCCAAGTACAACCAGCTGATCCGTATCGAAGAAGCCCTGGGTGCCAAGGCTCCGTTCCGCGGTCTGAAAGAAGTGAAAGGCCAGTAATTACTGCCTGCACTTTTTAAGCTGTTGAAAAACCCCGCCACTCTGGCGGGGTTTTTTTATGTCCACAGACTGGTTTGCCCACAGTCCGGGCAGATGTCGGGTGAGATGTTTTCGGTGGTGGCCCATGGTCTTTTCGCCTTTTTTGTTCGGCCCTGCCCGTCTGGATCACCGGCTTCCTTTTGTCTTGCCTGCGAATATGGGAAACTAGGCCGCTTGAAGGAGACTCAGTGCATGCGGCTACTCACTCTTATCCTGCTCTTCCTGTTGGGAGGGCTGCAATATGACTTCTGGCTGGGGAAGAATGGCCTCTCCGACTATCGGGAACTCTCCGATGCCATTCACCGGCAGCAGCAGGACAATCTGGTTCTCAAGGACCGCAACAACCTGATTTATCGCGAGATTGACGATCTGACCTCGGGCCTTGAGGCCATCGAGGAGCTGTCGCGCAACGATCTCGGCTACATCAAGCAGGGTGAGACCTTCTACCGGATCATTCCCAAGGATAATGGCCAGGAGACGGAGCCGGACGGTGCGCCCTACGATGACTGATCGCCACACCGGGCTGACCGCCATCGTTCCCGCCGCCGGGATTGGCAGCCGGATGGGGGCCGATTGCCCGAAGCAGTATCTGCAACTGGCCGGCCAGACCATTCTGGAGCACAGCCTCGCCCGGCTGCTGTCCCATCCGGCCATCACTCAGGTGATAGTGGCGCTGGCCCCCCATGACGGCTGGTTCGATGCCCTGCCGGTGGCGGCCGATCCGCGCATCCTGCGGGTCGAGGGGGGGAGCGAGCGCGCCTATTCGGTCCTCAATGCCCTGCATGTGGCGAGCGGGGACTGGGTGCTGGTGCACGATGCCGCTCGTCCCTGCCTCTGTCACGGCGATCTCGACAAGCTGATCGCAACAGCCCTGGTGTGCGATGGCGCCATCCTCGGCAGCCGGGTGCGCGACACCATGAAGCGCACCGACGAGCAGGGCAACATAGTGGCGACCGTAGAGCGCGAGCAGCTCTGGCATGCCCTGACCCCGCAGATGTTCCCCACTGCTCCCTTGAGGCGGGCGCTGGAGGAGGGGCTGGCACTGGGCGCCACCATCACCGATGAGGCCTCCGCCATGGAGCGCGCCGGTTTCGCGGTGCGCATGGTGGAAGGTCGCGCCGACAATATCAAGGTGACCCGGCCGGAGGATCTCTTCCTGGCGGGGCTCTTTTTAGATCAACAGAATGGGCGCCAGCAGGCACAACCCGATTCATCGTTCAAGGAGCCATCATGATCCGCATTGGACATGGTTTTGATGTACACCGATTTGGCGGGGTCGGCCCCTGCATGCTGGGCGGGGTGGCGGTGCCGTACGAACAGGGGCTGCTGGCCCACTCCGACGGTGATGTGGTGCTGCACGCGGTGAGCGATGCGCTGCTGGGGGCGATAGGTGCCGGTGATATCGGCCGCCACTTCCCCGATACCGCCGCCGAGTTCAAGGGGATCGACAGCCGCATTCTGCTGCGGGACGTATTTGCCCGGGTGCAGCAGGCGGGTTATGCCATCGGCAATCTGGACGTGACCATCATCGCCCAGGCCCCCAAGATGGCCCCCCATATCGAGGCCATGTGCGCCGTGCTGGCGGCGGATTTGAAATGTGATTTGAACCGGGTGAATGTCAAGGCGACCACCACAGAGCAGCTTGGATTCACGGGGCGCAAGGAAGGGATCGCCACCGAAGCCGTCGTCTTACTGGTGAAACAATGATGTTGGAACAGCTTAGCTATTTGCATGGGGCACCGACTGCCCGCGGTATCCTCAAGGCCGAGGCCGGCGACTTCGTGGTCAATGAGGATCTCGGTTTCGAGCCCTGCGGGGAAGGGGAGCACATCTTCGTGCGGGTGCGCAAGACCGGCGAGAACACCGCCTGGGTGGCGGGCCTGCTGGCCGATGCGGCCGGGGTCAATCGCAACGCGGTGACCTGGGCCGGCCTCAAGGATCGCCACGCGGTGACCGAGCAGTGGTTCGGCATTCACCTGCCAGGCAAGGCCGAGCCGGATCTGTCGGTCATCCAGAGCGACAGCATCCAGATCCTGCAGGCCAAGCGTCACAACCGCAAGCTGCGGGTCGGCTACCTCAAGGGCAACCACTTCCGCCTGCGCCTGACCGGGCTGGAGCAGACCGAGGGGCTGGAGCCCCGTCTGCAGGCCATCGCCAGCCAGGGGGTGCCGAACTACTACGGCGAGCAGCGCTTCGGCCGTGGCGGCAACAACCTGGAGGCGGCCAAGGCGATGTTCGCCGGCAAGCGGATCAATGATCGCAACAAGCGCTCCCTCTATCTCTCCGCCGCCCGCAGCATGCTGTTCAACGCCATCGTCAGTGCCCGTATCGAGCAGGGGCTGGCCCATCAGCTGCTGGCCGGCGACTGCGTGATGCTCAAGGGCAGTCACTCCATCTTCAGTGAAGAGACGCTGACCCCCGAGCTGGAGGCGCGGTTGGCCTCCGGCGACGTGCAGCTGACCGCCCCCCAGTGGGGCCGTGGTCGACTGGCCAGTCAGGGGGCCGCCGCCGAGTTTGAACAAGGGGTGCTGGCGGCTTATGGCGACTGGTGCGCTGGGCTGGAGAAGGCCGGGTTGGATCAGGACAGACGTCCGCTGCTGCTGCTGCCGGAGGGGATGAGCTGGACGCTGGACGCCGAGGCCTTGACCCTGTCGTTCTTCCTGCCGGCCGGGGCCTTTGCCACCAGCGTGGTGCGCGAGTTAATGCAGGCCGAAGAGGCCGATCACGGTTTCAGGAACCCAACCGATGCGAATTCTGGTCAGTAATGACGATGGCGTACACGCCGAGGGCATTCGTGCCCTCAGCACTGCGCTGACTGCCTGTGGCGAGGTCATAGTGGTGGCGCCGGATCGCAACCGCAGCGGCGCGAGTCACTCCCTGACGCTGGAGGTGCCGCTGCGGGTCACCCGCCTCAGCGAATCCGGCTTTAATGGGATCGAGAGCTATGCGGTCAAGGGCACGCCGACGGACTGCGTGCACCTGGCGGTCAACGAGCTGGTGCGGCCCGAGCCAGACATGGTGGTGGCCGGCATCAATCACGGTGCCAACCTGGGGGATGATGTCATCTACTCCGGTACTGTGGCGGCGGCGACCGAAGGGCGCCACCTCGGTTTTCCTTCCCTGGCCATCTCGCTGGTGGGCAGGACCCACTTCGCCACGGCGGCCCACTATGCCGCCCTGCTGGTGCGGGGCCTGATGCTGCACTCGCTGCCCGCCGATCAGATCCTCAACGTGAATGTGCCGGATCTGCCGCTCAGTCAGATCAAGGGGATCAAGGTGACTCGTCTTGGCAATCGCCATCGCGCCGAGTCGGTAATCCGCACCGAGGATCCTCGTGGTCAACCCATCTACTGGATCGGCCCCCCCGGCAGCCAGCAGGATGCGGGGGAGGGTACGGATTTCGCGGCCATCGAGCAGGGTTACGTCTCCATCACCCCATTGACCATCGACATGACTGCCTACAGCAGTCTGGCGGGTCTGGGAGCCTGGCTAGATCTGCAGGGATGAAGGTGTGATCGTACAACGCCTTTTGAATCAGCTGATTGCCCAGGATATTCGCGATTTCCGCGTGCTCGCGGCGATTGCGAAAGTGCCACGCCAGCTGTTTGTGGACGAGGCCATGGCGCACAAGGCCTGGGACAATACGGCCCTGCCCATCGGCCACGGTCAGACCATCTCGCAACCCTACATGGTGGCGCGGATGACCGAGCTGCTGATCCAGAACAATCCGGCTCATGTGCTGGAGATCGGCACTGGCTCCGGTTATCAGACCGCGGTGCTGGCTCATCTGGTGGAACATGTCTACACGGTGGAGCGGATCAAGTCGCTGCAGTTCCTGGCCCGGCGCCGGTTGCGTCAGCTCGATCTGCACAATGTCTCGGCCAAGCACGGCAACGGCTGGTTGGGCTGGCCCAACAAGGGGCCGTTCGATGCCATTCTGGTGACGGCGGCGGCCAGCGAGGTGCCCAAGGCCCTGACCGATCAGCTCGCCGAGGGTGGCCGGCTGGTGCTGCCGGTGGGCGACAGCCAACAGACGCTGCAGCTTATCGAACGCTCTGGCTCCCAGCTGACCAGCCGGATCCTGGAGCCGGTGCGTTTTGTTCCCCTCATTGACGGAGATGTTGAGTGAAGTTGTTTTCCCGCCTCTATGTGCTGGTGATGCAGTGGGCGCGCCACAAGTACGCGCCTTATTATCTGGCGATCACCGCCTTTATCGAATCCGTATTCTGGCCCATCCCGGTGGACGTGATGCTGGCGCCCATGGCGCTGGCCAAACCCCACCGGGCATGGCACTACGCCGGCCTGGCCACCCTGTTCTCGGTGCTGGGGGCGGTGTTTGGCTACCTGCTGGGCTACGCCCTGTGGGAGCCGGTGGTGCAGCCGCTGGTGGTCTCTGTCGGCTATGAGGACAAGATCGCCCTGGCTGAGCAGTGGTTCGAACAATGGGGTATCTGGGTGATTTTCATTGCCAGTTTCACGCCGATCCCCTACAAGGTGTTTACCGTCACGGCGGGCTTGCTCCATATGGCGCTACTGCCTTTTATCGTGACCTCCATCATTGGGCGTGGCATGCGCTTCTTCCTGGTGGCGGGCCTGATGCGCTGGGGCGGTGAGAAGATGGAGCGCAGGCTGATGCACTATGTGGATGTGCTGGGTTGGCTCTGTATTGGTTTGGCCATTGCGGCCTATTTCTGGTTTAGTCGTTAAGGATCCACTATGCGTTCGCGTGTTTGGCAAGGAAGTAGTGTCGTCGTGTTGTCATGGCTACTGCTTGCCTGCTCTTCCAGCAAGACTGCTGCCCCGGTACAGAGTCTCGGCAATGACCCCATTGCCTCGACCATCCCGACTCGTCAAAACATGGCCAATCCGGGCATGCAGGGCGGCGGTTACACAGTGGTCAAGGGGGATACCCTCTACTCCATCGCCTTCCGTTCGGGCATGGATGTCGCGTCCTTGGTCAGCCTCAACGGGATCAGCCCCCCCTACAACATCTACCCGGGCCAGCAGCTCAGGCTGGATGGCTCCTCTGCCGCGGTGGCCAGCACCGGCAGCGCCGTCAGTGGCGCTGGTACCTATGAGGTGCGCCGCGGCGACACCCTGAGCAGCATTGGGCGTCAGTTCAACGTGTCGAACCAGACCCTGGCGCAGCGCAACAACCTGCAGGCGCCCTATGCCCTGAATGTGGGGCAGGTGCTCAAGGTCGGGTCGAGCGCGACCGGAGGCAGCCAGATGGTGGTGGCGACGGCGGTAGTGGCCAGTTCGGGTCCCAAGCCTATGGCGACCGCTCCGGCAGGTACGACCACTCCGTTCATCGCACAGAAAACGATTGCTCCATCATCTTCAACAGCATACGCTCAGGTCAAAGAACAAAAAACAAGCAGCTCCCAGTCGAAGCTCTCATGGCACTGGCCGACTCAAGGCCGGGTCGTCGAAGGTTTCTCTGTCGCGGAGCAGGGCAACAAGGGCATCGATATCTCGGGTCAGAAGGGGCAACCCATCTACGCCGCGAGTGGTGGCAAGGTTGTCTATGCGGGCAGCGCGCTGCGGGGCTATGGCAAGCTGATTATTCTCAAGCACGATGATGACTACCTCTCCGCTTATGCCCACAACGATGAGTTGCGGGTGAAGGAGGGTGACTCCGTCAAAGGGGGCACGGTCATCGCCAATATGGGTAGCACGGACGCACCGGATGTGCGCTTGCACTTCGAGATCCGGTACAGAGGCAAGTCGATTAACCCGATGAGCTATTTGCCAAAGCGTTAACCCAGAGAGCTAGGTCTTACTCTGGTTCAGGTCAGGGAGACATATCATGAGCCAAGAACAACTGGTAATGCAGGATGCAGAATTAGAGTTCGACGAAGAGCTGGAAACCCATGAGGAAGAAGAGGTTCAGGAAGTTGCCGCCGAGGTTGAGGAGATTATCTCCGACGAATTGATGGTGCCGGAACTGAACAAGGTCATGGATGCCACCCAGCTCTACCTGGGGGAGATTGGGTTCTCCCCCTTGCTCACGGCTGAAGAGGAAGTTTATTACGCCCGTCGTGCCTTGCGCGGTGACAAAGCCGCCCGCAAGCGCATGATCGAGTCCAACTTGCGGCTGGTGGTCAAGATCGCCCGACGCTACAACAACCGTGGCCTGGTGCTGCTGGATCTCATCGAAGAGGGCAACCTCGGTCTCATCCGCGCGGTCGAAAAGTTCGACCCCGAGCGCGGCTTCCGTTTCTCCACCTATGCCACCTGGTGGATCCGCCAGACCATAGAGCGGGCCATCATGAACCAGACCCGCACCATCCGGCTGCCGATCCACGTGGTCAAGGAGCTAAACGTCTACCTGCGTACCGCCCGCGAGCTCTCGCACCGTCTCGATCATGAACCCACCGCCGAGGACATTGCCCATGCGCTGGATCGTTCGGTCGATGACGTGAACCGCATGCTCAAGCTCAACGAGAAGATCACCTCGGTGGACACCCCCATCGGTGGCGATCGCGACAAGGCCTTGCTCGATGTCCTGTCTGATGAGCGCGGCATGGGGCCCGAGCTGGAATCCCAGGAGGACGACATGCGCAGCAGCATAGTCCACTGGCTGGAGGAGCTGAATCCCAAGCAGCGTGAGGTGCTGGCCCGGCGCTTCGGCCTGCTCGGCTATGAGCCGGCTACCCTGGAAGACGTGGGCGCCGAGATCGGGTTGACCCGGGAGCGGGTACGCCAGATCCAGGTGGAAGGCTTGCGTCGCTTGCGGGAGATCCTGCTGGGGCAGGGTCTCTCCATTGAGGCCCTGTTTAGAACCAATTAGTCCGTACCAACTGATGGTCGCGGAGCAACCGACAGAGACAACAAAGGGGCCATTGGCCCCTTTTCATTGCGACAGGATCCTCAGGATCAGACCGGATCCAGGGTGTCAAGCGGCCAGCGTGGCACCGCCTTGACCGCCAGCGGCTCAAACACCCCTGCCTTGAGGCGCTGCATGCCGGCGTAGGCGATCATGGCGCCGTTGTCGGTGCAATATTCGGTACGCGGGTAGAACACCTCGCCCTTGAGGCTCTCCATCAGCTCGGCCAGTTGGGCGCGCAGGTGACGGTTGGCGCTGACGCCACCGGCCACCACCAGGCGCTTGAGGCCGGTCTCCTTCAAGGCGCGACGACACTTGATGGCCAGGGTATCGACCACGGCATCTTCGAAGGCGCGGGCGATGTCGGCACGGGTCTGCTCATCGTCGGCATTGGCGGCTATGGTGTTGGCGGCAAAGGTCTTGAGACCGGAGAAGCTCATGTCGAGGCCGGGCCGATCGGTCATGGGACGTGGGAAGGTGAAGCGTCCCGTGGTGCCCTTCTCGGCCAGTCTGGAGAGCAGGGGACCGCCCGGATAATCCAGCCCCATCAGCTTGGCGGTCTTGTCGAACGCCTCACCGGCGGCATCATCAATGGATTCGCCCAGCAGCTGATAGCGACCGATGCCATCGACTCGCACCAGCATGGAGTGACCGCCGGAGACCAGCAGTGCCACGAAGGGGAAGTCGGGGGCCCGCTCCTCCAGCATGGGCGCCAGCAGGTGGCCCTCCATGTGGTGCACGGCGATAGCGGGTTTACCCCAGGCCATCGCCAGCGAGCGGCCTATGGTGGCGCCGACCAGGATGGCGCCAACCAGACCTGGACCCGCGGTGTAGGCGATGCCGTCGATGTCGTCTTTACCCAGTCCCGCCTCTTGCAATGCGGCCTGGATCAAGGGGATCGTTTTGCGGACATGATCCCGGCTGGCGAGCTCGGGGACGACGCCACCGTAGTCCGCATGCAGCTTGACCTGACTGTATAATTGATGGGAAAGGATCCCTTTTTGATCGTCGAAGATCGCGATCCCGGTTTCGTCACAGGATGTCTCTATGCCCAATACACGCATTGCTAAAAAATTTCACTGCTAAAATGAGACGGCTATGGTAACCTTCGCGGGTTTTTTAAACCAGAGCGATCTCTGCGGGTTTACTTTCATTCCCTGTCCAGAGTATAATTTCGCACCATTTTAAGACATGCTGATCGACTGATGGTCAGCTAACAATATATCACTGAGGTGAAAGGCACATGCCAGTAATCAAAGTCCGTGAAAATGAGCCGTTTGACGTTGCTCTGCGTCGCTTCAAGCGTTCTTGCGAAAAGGCCGGTATCCTGTCTGAAGTTCGTAGCCGTGAGTTCTACGAGAAGCCGACTACCATCCGTAAGCGCGCCAAAGCGTCTGCCGTTAAGCGTCACGCCAAGAAGCTGTCCCGCGAAAACGCACGTCGTATCCGCCTGTACTAATCGGGAGATCATGCCGTGTCTCTGAAGGATCAACTCAAGGATCAACAAAAACTCGCCATGCTTGCCAGAGATAAGGCTCGCCTGGGGACGATCCGTTTGTTGATGGCAGAAATCAAGCAGCGTGAAGTTGATACCCGTATCGAGCTCAATGATGAGGATATCCTCGCTGTCGTGACCAAGATGGTCAAACAGCGCCGCGATTCCATCAGCCAATTTGAAGCTGCCGGTCGTCAGGATCTTGCCGACAAAGAGTCCGCAGAGATCTTGGTGTTGCAGGAATTTCTGCCGCAACAGCTGACCGCAGACGAAATTGCCGCACTGATCGAGCAAGCCATCACTGAAAGTGGTGCTGCCGTCATGGCTGATATGGGCAAGGTCATGGCTGTCTTGAAGCCGAAGATTCAGGGGCGTGCCGATGTCGGCGCCGTCAGTGCTCAGGTGAAAACCCGCTTGGCGTAACAGGCATTTCTCTTGTTAGTCGAAAGAAGCCGTGCTTCCCTGTGAATGCGCGGCTTTTTTATTTTTCCGAGTAATGAAACAGGACGGTTATGGCAGGCAGGATCCCACAATCCTTTATCGATGATCTGCTCGTACGCACCGACATCGTCGAGTTGATCGACTCGCGAGTGCGGCTGAAAAAGGCCGGTAAGAACTATCAGGCTTGCTGTCCTTTTCATAACGAAAAAAGCCCCTCTTTCACCGTCAGCCAGGAGAAGCAGTTCTACCACTGTTTCGGCTGTGGCGCCCACGGCAACGCCATCGGCTTTGTCATGGAGTACGACGGACTCGAATTTCCCGATGCCATCGAAGAGCTCGCCAGCATGCAGGGTATGCAGGTGCCTCGCGAGCAGAGCCTGGGGGGCTCGGCCAGTTCCCAACCCGCCGTCAGCAAGGATCTCTATGAGCTGATGAGCCAGATTGCCCGCTTCTACGAGAGCAATCTCAAGGGGGCTCCTCAGGCGGTGGAATACCTGAAGGGACGCGGTCTGACCGGGGAAGTGGTCAAGCGTTTCAACATCGGCTATGCCCCGGGTGACTGGGATCAGGTCAGGCGGCGCTTTGGATCCAGTCGGGATCACGAACAGCTGCTCATCTCCGGCGGCATGCTGATCCCCCGCGACAGCGGCCCCGGCAGCTATGATCGCTTCCGCGATCGCATCATGTTTCCGATCCGTGACAAGCGGGGCCGGGTCATCGGCTTCGGTGGACGGGTGTTGGGCGATGGCACTCCCAAGTACCTCAACTCGCCGGAGACCCCCATCTTCCACAAGGGGCGGGAGCTGTTCGGCCTCTACGAGGTGAAGCAGGCACACAAGGATCCTCGCCGGATCCTGGTGGTGGAAGGCTATATGGACGTGGTGGCGCTCGGTCAGTACGACATCGACTATGCGGTGGCCGCGCTGGGCACCGCCACTACCAGCGACCATATCCACACCCTGTTTCGTACCACGGCCGAGGTGGTTTGCTGCTACGACGGTGACAAAGCCGGTCGTGAGGCGGCCTGGCGGGCACTGGATAATGCCCTCTCCCATCTGCAGGACGGGCGCGAACTCAAGTTCGTGTTCCTGCCGGATGGAGAGGATCCGGACTCGCTGGTGCGCCAGATCGGTAAGGAGGGTTTCGAGGCCCTGCTGGACGAGGCTCAGCCCTTCGCCGATTTCATGTTCGAGCGCCTCGGACGGGATGCGGCCCTCTCCGGTGAGGCGGGCAAGTTCGAGGTGGCCAACAAGGCGGCCGAGCTGATCCGCCGGGTGCCGGAAGGCTTCACCCGGGAGGGGCTGATCACCCGGCTCTCCAGCATGATGCGCTGGGGTGAGAACAAGCAGCGGATCGCCGAGTTGTTTGCCCGCAATAGCCAGCCCAAGGGGGAGGTCAACAAACCCAAGGCCGCCAAGTTGACACCGCTGCGCCGAGCACTGGCGCTGATGATCCAGTACCCGTCGGTCACGGCCGAGTTGCCACCCATGCCGGAGCTGGCCGGGCTGCGGGTGCAGGGCATCAAGTTCCTGTTGCAACTGCATCAGCAGATCCTGTCTCAGCCGGCTGTCACCACCGGCATCTTGCTGGAGCACTGGCGCGGCACCAAGGAGGGAGAGATCCTGGCCCAGCTGGCGATGCACGACCTGTTTGAAGAGATCAGGCTGGATCAGGAGCCGGATATCCTGGGTGAACTGCAGGATACCTTCGTCGGTTTCATCAACCAGTTTCTGAAGCAACGGATCGAAGAGTTGCAGGCCAAGGTGGCGCAGGAGGGGCTAAGCTCTGAGGAGAGGCAGGAGCTGATGATGCTGATCAGAGAGGTGCAGATTGAGAAAAGAAATGAGAGTGGGGCTTGATATTTGAGTGTTTAGTCTCAATATAAATACCGTTGCCCGAATCGACGGGATTAAAAGCAAATATTGTATAACCGCCTGGCCCCGACAATACTGCGGGCAGGGGTTTCTCATGACCGACGCCGCAACCAGACATAGCATGTCTGGCGGTTTTCTATTAGAATTGGCTATTTGCGCAGCAGCGCACTGTACGCGCAACCTAGCAACACCAACCGGATGAGTTCTATGGAGCAAACCCCGCAGTCTCAGCTTAAACTCCTCGTTGCCAAAGGTAAAGAACAGGGCTACCTGACCTATGCCGAGGTGAACGATCACCTCCCGCAAGACATTGTCGACTCTGACCAGATCGAAGACATCATCCAGATGATCAACGATATGGGTATCCAGGTGGTGGAAAACGCCCCGGACGCCGATGATCTGATCATGGCCGAAGGTGGTACCGCCGATGAGGACGCTGCCGAAGCAGCGGCCCAGGCTCTGGCATCTGTTGAATCTGAGATTGGTCGCACGACCGATCCCGTCCGCATGTACATGCGGGAAATGGGTACCGTCGAACTGCTGACCCGCGAAGGCGAAATCGACATCGCCAAGCGGATCGAAGACGGTATCAACCAAGTACAAAGCTCCGTTGCCGAGTACCCTGAAGCTATCACTTACCTGCTCGAACAGTATGACAAGTACGAAGCCGAGCAGCTGCGTCTGTCCGATATCATCTCCGGTTTTATAGACCCCAATGAGGCTGATGATGTGGCGCCGACCGCCACTCATATTGGCTCCGAGCTCAGCGAAGACGATCTGGCTGACGAAGACGAAGACGAAGACGAAGACGAAGATGAAGACGGTGACAACTCCGACGACGAGGGGGACGGTGGTCCGGATCCTGAAGTCGCCCGTGAGAAGTTCGGTGAACTGCGTGCCCAGTACGAAGTCACCCGTCTCTCCATTCAGAAGAATGGTCGTGCCCACGACGACACCCAGGCTGCCATCGCCCAGCTGGCCGATGTGTTCCGTCAATTCCGCCTGATGCCCAAGCAGTTCGATCGCCTGGTCAACAACATGCGCGAGATGATGGAGCGGGTGCGGGTGCAGGAACGCATCATCATGAAGCTCTGCGTTGAGCAGGCCAAGATGCCGAAGAAGACCTTCGTCGCGGCCTTCACCAACAATGAGTGCGAGACCGCCTGGTTTGAATATCAGAAGCAGGCAGGCAAAGCCTGGTCGCCGCGTCTGGTCGAGATGGACGAAGATGTGCTGCGCGCCATCGGCAAGCTGCAGCAGATCGAAGAGGAGACCGGCCTCTCCATCGCCCAGATCAAGGATATCAACCGTCGCATGAGCATCGGCGAGGCCAAGGCCCGTCGTGCGAAGAAAGAGATGGTCGAGGCCAACCTGCGTCTGGTTATCTCTATCGCCAAGAAGTACACCAACCGCGGTCTGCAATTCCTGGATCTGATCCAGGAGGGCAACATCGGTCTGATGAAGGCGGTGGACAAGTTTGAATACCGTCGTGGCTACAAGTTCTCGACCTATGCCACCTGGTGGATCCGTCAGGCCATTACCCGCTCCATCGCGGATCAGGCCCGTACCATCCGTATCCCGGTGCACATGATCGAGACCATCAACAAGCTCAACCGTATCTCCCGCCAGATGCTGCAGGAGATGGGTCGTGAACCGAACCCGGAAGAGCTGGCCATGCGCATGGGCATGCCGGAAGACAAGATCCGCAAGGTGCTGAAGATCGCCAAGGAGCCCATCTCCATGGAGACGCCCATCGGTGATGATGAAGACTCCCACTTGGGTGACTTCATCGAAGACACCACCCTGGCACTGCCGGCGGATGCGGCGACCAGCGAAAGCCTGCGCAACGCGACTCGCGAAGTGCTGGCCGGTCTGACTGCCCGCGAAGCCAAGGTGTTGCGGATGCGTTTCGGGATCGACATGAACACTGACCACACCCTCGAGGAAGTGGGCAAGCAGTTCGACGTGACCCGTGAGCGTATTCGTCAGATCGAAGCCAAGGCACTGCGCAAACTGCGCCACCCGAGCCGCTCGGAAGTGCTGCGCAGCTTCCTGGACGAATAGTCCTGAAGCATTGCCCTGAGCTGTCTCAAAAGCCCCGCCATGCGGGGCTTTGTTTTATCCGGGAGCCAGGGCGCAGAGAGATTTGCTGACGGGTGGACAAAAACTCGCCAAGTGGTTGATCTGCCTATGGACGGGTTATCACACATCCCCTATAATCCACGCCGCAAAACCAAGATTCTGGCCCCTTAGCTCAGTTGGTTAGAGCAGTCGACTCATAATCGATTGGTCGCCTGTTCAAGTCAGGCAGGGGCCACCAAATTCAGACAAAGCCGCTCTTATGAGCGGCTTTGTCGTTTCTGGCGTTCACCAACGCCGGTCAAGATCCTCGGCGTAGAGCGCGATGGCGCGCCTATAGGGGGTGAGGTCGGGATCCGTCGTCGTGACGGCCAGCACGGCCAGCAGGCTTTCCATTCCCTCCTTGTGGTGGCCCAGGTTGTAACAGGCCATGGCCCTAAACACCCTGAACTCGGTGGCGTCGGGGAAGCGGGCCAGCCCCTGCTCGAAGGCGGCCAGGGCCTCGGCATACTGCCCGGTGCTGCGATAAGAGCTGCCGAGACCCAGCCAGGCGCCGCGCAAGGAGACCTCGCTCAGTCCCAGCGCTATGGCCTTCTGGTAGAGGGGAATGGCCTGGGTCTCGCGCCCGAGCGTGTCGTGCAGGCAGGCCACCTCATAATGCAGCTCGGCGTGCTGCGGGTGCTCGATGAGTTGCAGCAGACCGTGTTGGCGAGCCTCTTCAATCCGTCCCTCGGCCCTGAGGGTTTCCAGCTGTTTCATATGCGCTCCTGCATGGGGATGTAATTCCAGTATGCCTGCGAGTCAGCGGCCGGGAAATGGGGAAGAGAGGGGCCATGCATCCGCCGTGCAGGCAGAGACAAACAGCAGGAGGGCGCCAATGGCGACGGTCAGGCCGGCTGGAGACGGAGCAAGCCAGGGGGTCTCTCGAGGTGAGTCCCGCCGGGCCGCACGCTGATCGCATGGGGCACCTCGCGGATAAAAAAGGCCTCCTGCCCAGGGGGAGGAGGCCATGCTGGTGAGCATGCAGGCGCGGGGCGTCACCGCCCCTCGCCGGCTTACTGGGCGCTCAGGCTGTAGGCCAGGGTCTGGTCGTTGAAGCGAACCAGATAGGCACCGATCACCGCGCTGGTGATGTCGGCCCCTGCCGACTCGGCCACGCCGTCCTGGTTGCTGTCGCCGTAGTTCTGGGTCCAGTCCCCCTTGACGTCGAACTTGAAGCGTTGCCCGCCGTTGGCATCACCGGCGCCGCTGAAGGTGACGCTGGCCTGCCACAGGTGGTCGCCGACCAGGGTCAGGGGGGTGGTGCCCCAGCCGTTGGGGGTGCCGCGCAGGTTCAGGCTGGCGAAGTTCTTGGCATAGCCGACGCTGACCGGGCTCAGGCTGTACTGCAGGCTCTGGTCGTTGAAGCGCACGTGGTACAGGCCGGTGACAGTGGTGGCGATGTCGGCACCGGCCTGCTCGGCCACGCCATCCTTGTTGGTATCGCCGTAGTTCTGGCTCCAGTCCCCCTTGACGTCGAACTTGAAGCGCTGGTTGGTCTGACCGTCGAAGCTGACTTGCGCCTCCCACTGATTGTCGGCGATCAGGGTCATGGCCAGTGCGCCCCAGCCGTTGGGGGTGCCACGGAAGTTCAGGGTCGGCAGCACGCTGGTGTAGCTGCCGTTGCTGTCGGTGACGTTCACGGTGGCGCTGGCGCTGGCGGTCAGCCCCTCGGCGTCGGTGACGGTCAGAGTGACGGTGTGGGAGCCCAGGGTATCGAACTGGACTGTCTCGGTCTGGGCGCTGCCGCCGGTGGACCAGCCGTAGCTCACTACCCCGGTATCGTCGCTGGAGGCGGAGCCATCGAACACCACGCTCTCCCCCAGCTTGACGCTGATGGCCTTGGGCGAGAGGACGGCGACAGGGGCCTGGTTGGCGTTCAGGGCGGTCAGGGTGTAGCTGAGATCGCTCTCCTTGAGGGAGACACGATACTGGCCGACGCCACTGAGGTAGATGTCCTTGGTGCTGCCCTTGTCGGCGATGCCATCCCCTTCGTTGTCGCCATAGTTTTCGGTCCAGTTGCCGAAGACGTCGAACTTGAAGCGCTGGGTCCCGGTGGCATCACCGGCGCCGGTCAGGTTGATGATGGCGGACCAGATGCGGTTGGCATCCACCTGCATGGGGGTGTTGCCCCAGGCGTTGTGGGTGCCGCGCAGGTTCAGGCTGCTGAACCTGTTGCCCGGCAGGGTCGTCCCACCACAGGGGCTGGCCTTGGTACAGCCGGCCAGGATGGCGGCGGCCTTCATGCCTGCGAGGTTCAGGCTGGCCTTGCCGCTGCCGTCGACCTGGATATAGGCGCCGCTGCAGTAATCGTTGCCGCTCAAGATGTTGCAGTACTCGCCGGCCGGCAGGCCGGTCTGCACCGAGGCCACCAGGCTGCCGCTCTCGTTGTTGATGGCGACGAAGCCCTTCTCACCCCGGCTGAAGGCGATCTGGTTGTTGCCGTTGTCCCACCAGTTGCTGACCGCAGTGCCCTCGGTCCTGTTGTGGAACAGGGCCATGTTCATGATGGTCGGACGGCGCTGTTCGCAGTTCCACTGGCTGTCGGAGCAGGGCGTGCTGCCCGGCGCGCCCTTGTCGGTCTCGTACTTGCCCATGTCGGCGAAGCGGTAGCCGGACATCACCTGTTTCCAGCCATAGGGCCAGGCCATCATGAAGACGTTGGCCAGCTCATAGCGGGTGCCATTCATGAAGGTGAGCATGCCGCCACCGCCGTGGCCGCGTTCGCGGTCGTGGTTGACCACGAAGATGAAGGACTTGTCGGAGGGGAGCAGGCCCCAGCTCTCCCCCAGGGTCTTGAGGTTCTTGATCTGGCCGTTGAAGTTGGCGGCGAGGCTGGTGCCGTATTTGAAGTCGGTGACCCTGTCGATATAGGTGTAGCGGTTGGGCTGGATCTCGGCGGATTCCCCACCGGCACCTATCACCTCCAGATAGGCCTTGGGACTGCCTGCCTTGTCGAGGATCGCCTTCACCTCGCTGGGGGCCATGTGCTTGGCCGCGTCGACGCGAAAACCGGCAACTCCCCAACCGAGCAGGGTCTTCATGTAGGTGGCGATCTGCTCCTGCACGTAGGCGGATCCTGTGTTCAGATCCGGCATGCCGTAGAGGGCGCCGTTCCAGACGTTGTTGCTGTCGCCGTAGTTGGTGATATCACCGCTGTGGTGGAAGTCGTTGTAACCGAACTGGGGATACTGGAACTGGCCGGAGTTGTAGCTGCCCCCGCCGGTGGCGGTGCCTGTGCCCGAGGCCAGCTGGTTGAAGACGGCGTCGGCGTAGATCTTGACCCCGGCGGCGTTGCAGCGGGTGATCATGCTCCTGAGCTCCGCCTCACTGCCACCGAAGCTGTTGAAATTCTTGAAGCTGACCGGCTGGTAGACGGTCCACCAGTACTCGCTCCCCTGCTTGTGCTCGGCCGGTGGCGTGATCTGGACGCCCCCGAACCCCTTGGGACCGAGCACCGTCTCGCACTCGTTGGCGATGTCGTTGAACTTCCATTGGAACAGATGGACCATGACGCCTTCGGCGGTGGCGGAGTGGCTGAATGAGCCAAGCGCCGCGGCGAGCAGGGCGGTTCGAAACAGTGTGTTGTGCATGACGATTTTCCCTTCGATTTTGTTATTGGTTTTCACTGCCTGAATCTCGAACGGACGACGAACAACTCTCGTTCGGTTCAGTAGCATTGATGAAATCCAGCTGGTTGAAAATCGAGCAGGCGTAATTAGTTAAAAACTGTGAATGAAAATGCTTTCATATGGCACTTGTCGGCTCTCGGCTGTGCGGGGTGAACGAGGCGGCTCAGCACCGCCATCCGGTGCCAGTGCCGATGGGTTTTCGGTCGTGGTGAGGAGGGGAATAGCAGGGAGAGAGGAGGGGAGTGCTCCCCTATGCAGGTGAAGGTGTTAGCGGGTCAGCGATGGCAGGGCGCGGCGAATGCACATCGCCCTGCCATGGGTTCTCGGGATCAGGAGTGTGGTTCTTGCTGTCGGACCGGGGCGGCGCGCTGGCGCATCGGCAGCATGCGGGCCAACAGATTGCTGCGCTGGCGCCAGGAGGTGTAGACGATGGCGCACAGGTGCAGGGCAATAAGTCCCTGCAGCGTCCAGGTACACCAGACATGCCAGTCGTCGGCCCCCAGTTCAAACCCCGGCTCGGTGTTTTGAAACCAGCCGGTGCCCGCGGTAGCCAGGATGAGCAGCCAGAGTGCCCAGACCGCCAGCTTGCCGCTGCCGTGATGGCCGGGGGCGGCGGGGGCGCGTTCACGCAGCGCCAGGGCCTGCTGGCGGAAGTCCTCCCGGTTCGGGATGAGGGCGCTCAGGCGGGCGTGGCCTCTGGCGAAGGAGAGTCCCCACCCCAGCCGCAGGCTGATCAGGATGATGGCCAGATAGCCGAGACGCTCGTGCCAGGTCTCTCCCGCCTCGTTGAACCAGAGGTTGGCGACGCAGGCCGCCGCCACCCCCCAGTGAATGAGGCGGACCAGGCTATCCCAGCGAAAAGGCTCAGCCTTTCTGCTTGGCATAGGTGTGGTACTCCTTCTTCAGGTCGTTGATCTTGGCCAGATGCGCGCGGGCCTTCTCCTCATCACCGGCCTGCAGGGCGGCCAGGCTGGCGTCCAGCTCGGTCTGCACCTCGCCCATGCCTTCGAGGAACTTCTCCTTCTTGGCCGTGGGCATGTTCTGCTCTTTGGCGATGTCGAGCTGGGCCTTCATCTCCTTGATGTGCTTCTCCATGGTGGCGGCATCGCTGGCCTTGAGTGCCTGTTTGTAGTTGAAGCCGATCTTCTTCATCGGCTGCTCCAGATCGCCTGCCATGGCGGGCAGGGTCATCAGGCCAAACATCAGGGGCAACAGCAGGGGGCGCACAGTTTTCAACATGGGATTTCCTTATGGGACTACGACATTGTGGGTTCTTATGGCACTCATTTGAGTGCGGTCAATTTAGCATGATGCCATGAAAATGGGTCAAATGTATGGCTGAAAAGCGACTAATTGTGACGAAATGTGTGCATTGTGCTGACGACATGTAGCAGGACAGAAGGGACGGGCGGTCTGATGGGGCTGGGTGGATAGCAGGCAAGCCGGCCTGAGCTCGGCTCGTCGGCGGGGTAGCGTGAGCCGCCGGTGTAGGCACTCACTGGGGCGAGCGCGAGCTGGTGCAGGGGACTGCGCGGCCTATGGCTCTGGCGACAGGCCAGTAGCCCCGCTCCCGGATCCCAGGCACAAAAAGGGGCCCGCAGGCCCCACTCGCATCAGGGTACGAACGACCGGACTTACTTGGCCTGTTCGCGCTCGATGGCGCGCCAGCCAATGTCGGTGCGGTAGAAGACCCCGTCCCACTGGATGCGGCCCGCCAGCTGGTAGGCACGTTGCTGCGCCTCGGCGACCGTGTGGCCCAGCGCGGTGGCGCACAGCACGCGGCCACCGGCGGTGACTATGGTGTCTCCCGCCAGCTGGGAGCCGGCATGGAACACCTTCTCGCCGCTCGCCTCTTCCACCGGCAGACCGCTGATGGGCTTGCCCTGCTGGTAGTCACCCGGGTAACCGCCCGCCGCCAGCACCACGCCGATGGCGACGCGGGGATCATAGATGGCTTCGACCCGATCCAGCTTGCCGGCACAGGCGGCCAGGCACAGCTCCACCAGATCGGAGCGCATGCGCAGCATGATGGGCTGGGTCTCGGGGTCGCCGAAGCGGCAGTTGAACTCGATCACCTTGGGGTTGCCCTGCCCATCGATCATCAGGCCGGCGTAGAGGAAACCGGTGTAGACGTTGCCCTCGGCCGCCATGCCACGCACGGTCGGCATGATCACCTGCTCCATCACCCTCTGATGCACCGCATCGGTCACCACGGGGGCCGGGGAGTAGGCTCCCATGCCGCCGGTGTTGAGGCCGGTATCGCCGTCGCCGACCCGCTTGTGATCCTGGCTGGTGGCCATGGGCAGCACGTGCTCGCCGTCCACCATGACGATGAAGCTCGCCTCTTCCCCGTCCAGGAACTCCTCGATCACCACCCGGGCGCCGGCGTCGCCGAACGCATTGCCGGACAGCATGTCGCGCACCGCTTCCTCTGCCTCATCGAGGGTCATGGCGACGATGACGCCCTTGCCGGCGGCCAGGCCGTCAGCCTTGATGACGATGGGGGCGCCCTTCTCGCGCAGGTAGGCCAGTGCGGGCTCCACCTCGGTGAAGTTCTGGTAGTCGGCAGTGGGGATGGCGTGGCGTGCCAGGAAATCCTTGGCGAACGCCTTGGAGCCTTCCAGCTGGGCGGCGGCGGCGGTCGGGCCGAAGATGGCGAGCCCTTCGGCACGGAAGGCATCCACCACGCCTTTCACCAGCGGCGCTTCCGGTCCGACTATGGTGAGACCTATCTGCTGAGCCTTGGCGAAGGCCAGCAGGGCCGGGATGTCGGTCGCCTCGATGGCGATGTTCTCGATGCTGCCCTCGTGGGCCGTGCCGGCATTGCCGGGGGCGACGAACACCCGGGTCACCATGGGGGATTGCTTGGCCTTCCAGGCCAGGGCGTGCTCACGGCCGCCGTTACCAATGATCAGTACTTTCATCGTATCGCTCGCTTCTATTTGTGATCACCGCTTGGGGCAAGCGGTTGAAAATAGCCAGTTGAAAAGAGACAACAAAAGGGCCGCCAGTGGCGGCCCTGACTCATCAGTGACGGAAGTGACGCATGTTGGTGAACACCATGGTCATGCCGTGTTCGTCGGCGGCGTCGATCACCTCCTGGTCGCGCATCGAGCCACCCGGCTGGATGACGCAGGCGATGCCGGCGGCGGCGGCGGCGTCGATGCCATCGCGGAACGGGAAGAAGGCATCGGAGGCCATGACGGAGCCCGCCACTGTCAGCCCTTCATCCTCGGCCTTGATGCCGGCGATCTTGGCGGAGTAGACCCGGCTCATCTGGCCGGCGCCGACGCCTATGGTCTGGCCGTCCTTGGCGTAGACGATGGCGTTGGACTTGACGAACTTGGCCACCTTCCAGCAGAACAGCAGATCTTTCAGCTCGGCCTCGGTCGGCTGACGCTTGCTGACCACCTTCAGATCACCCTGGGTCACCATGCCCAGATCGCGCTCCTGCACCAGCAGGCCGCCGTTGACGCGCTTGAGGTCAAAGCCCTGGGCCGGTGCCGTCCACTGGCCGCACTCCAGCAGACGCACGTTCTGCTTGGCGGCGACGGCGTCACGGGCCTCCTGGCTCACCACGGGGGCGATGATCACCTCAACAAACTGGCGGGCGACGATGGCGGCGGCGGTGGCGCCGTCCAGCGGCCGGTTGAAGGCGATGATGCCGCCAAAGGCCGAGGTGGGGTCGGTCTGATAGGCGCGATCGTAGGCCGTCAGCAGGTCGTCACCTATGGCCACACCGCAAGGGTTGGCGTGCTTGACGATGACGCAGGCCGGCTCGGCGAACTCCTTCACGCACTCCAGCGCCGCGTCTGTGTCGGCGATGTTGTTGTAGGAGAGTGCCTTGCCTTGCAGCTGGATGGCACTGGATACGGAACCCGGTGCGGCCTGCTCCTCGGCATAGAAGGCGGCAGCCTGATGGCTGTTCTCGCCGTAGCGCATGTCCTGCTTCTTGATGAACTGGCTGTTGAAGGTGCGCGGGAAGCGGGACTCGGCGTCGCCTTCCTTGTTGTCGTCGTAAGAGGGCACCAGGGTGCCGAAGTAGTTGGCGATCATGCCGTCGTAGGCGGCGGTGTGCTCGAAGGCGGCGATGGCGAGATCGAAGCGGGTGGCGAGGGTCAGGCTGTTGCCGTTGCCATCCATCTCGGCGATCACCCGGCTGTAGTCGGCGGCCTTGACCACTATGGCCACGTCTTTGTGGTTCTTGGCGGCGGAGCGCACCATGGTCGGGCCGCCGATGTCGATGTTCTCGACCGCGTCGGCCAGGGTGCAACCCGCTTTGGCCACGGTGGCGGCGAAGGGGTAGAGGTTGACGACAACCATGTCGATGGGGGAGATATTGTGCTGGGCCATGATGGCGTCATCCCGATCGCGACGGCCGAGAATGCCACCGTGCACCTTGGGATGCAGGGTCTTGACCCGGCCATCCATCATCTCGGGGAAGCCCGTGTAGTCGGAGACCTCGGTCACCGGCAGACCCGCGTCGGCGAGCAGCTTGGCGGTGCCGCCGGTGGAGAGCAGGGCCACGCCACGCTCGTTGAGTGCCTTGGCAAATTCCAGGATGCCAGTCTTGTCAGACACACTCAGCAGTGCACGGCGAATGGGTCGAGCTTGTTCCATCACACTATCGTCCTCAGCATGCGGGAACTTCTATGGGAGGCAGGCGCACGTTGGCCGCACCCAGCACAGAGAGTCCCCAAATAAATGGAAGTGGGGGATTTCGCAAATCACTCTCGCCCAAAAGCCCGGATGCTGGCAAAAGCGTTTTAGGAAATGCCCGCTTGACGCGACGCTCTCTTGTGGGCGCGTATTCTACACAAAAAATGTGAACCGTGGTGGATTTTTTAAAGTGACAAAGCCTTGGCTGGTGCGGTGTTAAACGTTTTCCAGTCGATTTTTGTGAAACGTTTGTCTTTTCAGCGTTTTGACGGGAAATGACCCTGCCGTCCGCCTTTATCTAGCGCTTTCCTGCCTTTGGCTGGCAATCGACAGGCAAAGGCGCGATAGTGGAATCCGCTTTGTATTGAGTACCATATCCAGTGGGAGAGGGACATGTATCGGATCGGGGAACTGGCCAAGGCGTGCGGGGTGAAGGCGGATACCCTGCGCTTTTACGAGAAGAGCGGGCTCATCTCGCCGGGCCTGCGCAACGAGTCCGGCTACCGCCTCTATGGCGAGCAGGACAGGCGACGGCTGGAGTTCATCATCCGCGCCAAGTCAGTGGGGTTCTCCCTCGCCGACATTGGTGAATTGCTGGATCTCGACACCAACAAGGCCAGGGTGACCTGCCAGGAGGTGAAGGCGGTGGCCGACGCCAAGCTGACCCAGGTGGAGCAGAAGATCATCGAGCTGACCCGTTTTCGCGAGAACCTGCGGGAGCTCTCCAACATCTGCTGCGGTGGGCCGCGCTCGGCCGAACACTGCGCCATCCTCGAGACCCTGGAGTCGGGCGCCCCGGCCCGCCATGAGCATCACGACCATGAGCACTGAGTCCATGGGCGAGGAGCGCCGGCGGCCCAGGGTCTCCGCCTTCCTGGCCCTCTCCCTCGATGGCTTTATCGCGGGGGAGGGGAATGATCTCGCCTGGCTGGATCCCTATAACGGCGACTCCCAGGAGGAGACCGGCTACAGCGCGCTAATGGCCAGTGCCGATGCCCTGCTGATGGGGCGCAACAGCTACGAGACTGTGCTGGCCTTCCCCGACTGGATCTACGGGGACAAGCCCTTGGTGGTGCTGACGCACAGGCCCGCCGAGCCCCGCGCCAACGTCTCCTTCCGACAGGGGGGGCTGGCACTGGTGCTGAGGGAGCTGTGGCAGGAGGGGGCACGGCATCTCTATCTGGACGGTGGCGCCGTGGTGCGGCAAGGCCTGCAAGCCGGGCTGGTGGACGAGTTGATCCTGTTCTGGGTGCCGGTGGTGCTGGGCAAGGGCGTCTCGCTGTTCGGGGGCGAACCGTTGCCGGGGGCCCTGGTGCCCCAGAGCAGCAAGCTGCTGCCGAGTGGCCTGGTGCGGGTCGTTTATCATTTCGCATAAGGCATCACGCATGAGCGTTGCCTGTATGCGCACTGGGCTTGCTCTGTGCCCGGCCCGGAGGCACAATCGCTGCGTTTTTGACCGCCTCGTTAACTAGAGGGGGCGTTATCTTCGTCAATGAAAGAGGGTCATATGGCCAAACAACAGAAGGTGGCTGCTGCCACCGCCGAGCCCGCGCACGATCATCAGCGCGGCGTCATTCACGACAATCACCTGAAGGCGCTGGTGACCTCACCGCTGTTCCAGGGTCGGGTCGAGCAGAGCAAGAAGGGCAAGGGCAGTTATCAGCGCAAGGCCAAGCATGGCCAGCGGTGGGAGCCCGGCCAACAGCGGATGCAACGCGTCTGCTGCTGAGCGGGTTTCTACCGGCCGAGGCGGCCAGATCAAAAACAGGGCGTCATTGACGCCCTGTTTTGTTAGGGAGGAAGGCCCGGAGCCGCCTCACTCATCCATAAAGAGCTCGAGCAGCACATTCAGGTAGCGGTGGCCGAGGGCCGTCAGCTGCCAGCAATCCCCCAAGTCTTCGATCAGCTCCTTGGTCTGGGCGATGGCCAGCATGGTCTCCACCCGCTCCAGCGACAGACCGGTATAGGCCTCGAACTCCGCCTTGGGGGCCCGTTCGAACAGCCGGAACCGGTTCATGAAGTATTCCAGCGG
Organism: Aeromonas encheleia; assembly: GCF_900637545.1. NCBI lineage: Bacteria > Pseudomonadati > Pseudomonadota > Gammaproteobacteria > Aeromonadales > Aeromonadaceae > Aeromonas > Aeromonas encheleia. Next base: position 3,830,570 of record NZ_LR134376.1, on the reverse strand, counting down.
CAGATCGTCCTCGGTCACCTGCCACTGGTTGTCCAGGTAGGGACGGGCCGGGTCCAGGTAGCCCTTGGGATGCTTCACCTTGGCGCTGCGCAGGATCCGCTGGTTGGCGAGATCCGTCACCTTGCCGTGGGCCCCGCAGCCGATCCCCAGGTAGTCGCCGAAACGCCAGTAGTTGAGGTTGTGACGGCACTGATAGCCCTCCCTGGCGTAGGCCGAGATCTCGTACTGGTGGTAGCCCTGGGCGGTGAGCATGGCGTGGCCCTGCTCATAGATGTCCCACAGCAGATCGTCTTCCGGCAGCCGCGGCGGCTTGGAGGCGAAGGCCGTGTTCGGCTCAATGGTGAGCTGATACCAGGAGAGGTGGGGCGGCGCGCAGTCGATGGCCTGCTGCAGATCGTAGAGGGCATCGTCCAGGCTCTGATCCGGCAGGCCGTGCATCAGATCCAGGTTGAAGGTGGGCAGCTCAATGGCGTGGGCCAGGGCGGCGGCCTTGCGTGCCTCTTCCGGGCCGTGGATGCGGCCGAGCCGGGTCAATTTTTCTTGCTGGAAGCTCTGCACCCCGATGGAGATGCGGTTGATACCTGCCCGCTTGAAGCCGGCGAACTTGTCCGCCTCCACGGTGCCGGGGTTGGCCTCCATGGTGATCTCGCAATCCGGGGTCAGCGCGATGCGCGCCCGCACCCCGTCCAGCAGGGCCTGCATGGCTTCCACGCTCAACAGACTCGGCGTACCACCGCCGATAAAGATGGAGGAGAGCGCGCGCCCCTGGGCCCACTTCAGATCCAGATCCAGATCCTCCAGCAGGGCGGCCACGTACTCGAGGTGGGGCAGCTCCCCCTTCTGGGCGTGGGAGTTGAAGTCGCAGTAGGGGCACTTCTGGACGCACCAGGGCACATGGATATAGAGGGAGAGGGGCGGCAGTTGCAGCATGGGGTTTCCAATAATCAAAAATCAAAACGGGGGCTGACGGCCCCCATTGTAGATGAAATGCTTGCCGGAGTATCCCGGCGCCTTGTCCGGGCTCAGTGCGCCGCGGCCAGCGCGGCCTTCAGCTTGGCCAGCGCCTGACCACGGTGGCTGAGCTGGTTCTTCAGCTCGCTCGGCATCTGGGCCGAGGTGCAGTCGTGATCGGGCACGAAGAACACGGGATCGTAACCGAAGCCGTGCTGGCCGCGGGGTTCGTCGATGATCATCCCCTCCCAGCTCGCCTGGCAGATGATGGGGGTGGGATCGTCGGCGTGGCGCATATAGACCAGCACGCACCAGAAGCGGGCGCTCTTGAGGTAGTCGGGGGCACCCTGCAGCTCCCCCAGCAGCTTGTCGATGTTGTCCTTGTCGCTGGCCTGCTCACCGGCGAAGCGGGCGGAGTAGACGCCGGGGCGACCGTGCAGCAGATCCACTTCCAGGCCGGAGTCGTCGGCGACGGCGGGCAGACCGGTGATGCGGGCGGCGTGGCGGGCCTTGATGATGGCATTCTCGACGAAGGTGGTGCCGGTCTCTTCGGCATCGGAGACCGCAAATTCGCTCTGCGGGATCACCTGGATCTTCATATCGGCCAGCATGGCGGCCAACTCCTTCACCTTCTTCTGGTTACCTGTTGCCAGGACAAGCTTGCTCATCACGCACCTCCGAAAAAATAATCTGCGCATTCTATGCGGGGCGGGCGTTTAGTCAAAGCGCCAATTACCCCCGACAGGGGAGCATGCCGCGTCGCAGCTGGGCTGCTCGGAGGAGTGGATGAGATGCATGTTTCCATATAGGAATAACCAAAGTGATTAAATACCATTTCAATTCATTACTCTGAGTCAGTAGACTCGCGCACCAATCGATATTCCCTAGGCTTGAGGTGACTGATGCCATTGATTCTTCTGCTTGTACTCCTGGTGCTGTTCAGCCCGCTGGCCATCGACATCTATCTGCCTGCCATCCCGCAGATGGCCGAGCGGCTCGGTGCCGAGGTGACGCTGATGCAGGGCACCATCACCTGGTTCCTGTTCAGCATGGGGTTGGGCCAGCTGTTGGTGGGGCCGCTCGCCGACCGCTATGGCCGCAAGCCCATCGCCCTGGGCGGCGTGCTGCTCTATGGCCTGAGCGCCCTGGCCGCCGGCTTCGCCGCCAGCCTGGGTGAGCTGATGCTGGCGCGAGTGCTGCAAGGCTTCGGGGCCTGCGCCACCTCGGTCGCCGCCTTCTCCGTGGTGCGTGACAGCTATGGCCCCAAGAAGAGCGGCCAGATGATCTCCTACCTGAACGGCGCCATCTGCTTCATCCCCGCGCTGGCGCCGCTGCTCGGCGGCTGGCTCACCGCCAAGGCGGGCTGGTCGGCGAACTTCTGGTTCATGGCCGGTTATGCGGTGGTGGTCGGCAGCTGGCTGCTGTGGCGCATGCCGGAGACCCGCCCCGAGGAGACTAGCAGCGAGGGGGCCCTTATCAGCTGGTCTCGTTACCGCCCGGTGCTGAGCTCCCCCAGCTTCCTGTTCAACGCCAGCCTCTGCATGTTGGCGATGGCGGTGATCCTGGCCTATGTCACAGCCGCGCCTGTGCAGTTGATGGTGAAGCTCGGCCTCGACATGAGCGGTTTCAGCTACTGGTTTACCGCCAATGCGGCGCTGAACATCCTGGCCTGCTTCCTGGCGCCGCGCTTCATCGCCAGAGTGGGACCGAGGCGCACCCTGCGCATCGGGCTGCTGGTGATCTGCCTGTCGGCCATCGCGCTGACCCTGGTGCAGCACATCGAGCATCCGCTGGCCATGATGGGACCCGTGTTCTTCTCCAGCATCGGCTTCGCCATGGTGCTGGGAGCGGCGGCTGGCATGGCGCTGGCCCCCTTTGGCCACTGTGCCGGCACCGCGGCGGCCCTGCTCGGCCTGTTCCAGATGAGCGGCTCCGGTGCTTTGGTTGGACTGACCGGTTGGCTGATGCCGGATCCCCTCAATCAGCTGGCGCTGCACATGTGGCTGCTGTTGCCGCCTCTGCTGCTGTTGCTGACCCGGCGCGGTCGTCGGCTCTGCCTGCAGCCCTGATCCGCTGCAGCCTGATGACAGGGGCTGACAGCGCCGCGGCTTGATGGATAACGGCGCTTGTACTGGCAATAAATCCTGTGCTCTGATGAGTGCAAGCGGGGGCTTCGGCCCCCTTGTTTTTTGGGCGCGCAGTCGCCAGACGCTTATCATAATGGACAGAGTTCAGCGGAGAATCCCATGAGTCAGACAATCAACGCCGCCCTGGTGGGCTATGGTTTCGCAGGCCAGACCTTTCATGCCCCCTTCCTGACCAGCACGCCGGGCCTCTCCCTGCGCTGGGTGGTGAGCCGGGATGCGGCCAAGGTGCAGGCCGAGTTACCCGGTTGCCTGGTGGGTTCGCTGGAGGAGGTGCTGGCCGACAGCACTGTCGATCTGGTGGTGATCGCCACGCCGAACGATACCCATGCCCCCATCGCCCGCAAGGCGTTGCTGGCCGGCAAGCACGTGGTGATCGACAAGCCGTTCGCCCTGGATCTGGCCGAGGCCGAGGCGCTGGTGGCGCTGGCGGATAAACAACAGTTGCTGCTCAGCATCTTCCACAACCGGCGCTGGGACGGGGACTTCCTCACGGTGCGCCGCCTGCTGGCGGAGGGGGCACTGGGGCAGATCGCCCAGTTTGAATCCCACTTCGATCGCTATCGTCCCGAGGTACGCCAGCGCTGGCGGGAGGCGGGCGGCCCGGGATCGGGTCTGTGGTTCGATCTCGGTCCCCACATCCTGGATCAGTCGCTGCAACTGTTCGGTCAGCCAGACTGGATCCAGGCGGACCTGGCGCAGCAGCGTCCGGGCGCGCTGAGCGATGACTACTTCCACGTGGTGCTGGGCTATGGCGCGCTGCGGGTGATCCTGCACGGCAGCTGCCTGGTGTCCGCCACCATGCCCCGCTTCGTGATCCACGGCAGCACGGGCTCCTTCATCAAGTTCGGCATGGACGTGCAGGAGGAGCAGCTCAAGCTCGGCCTGCGGCCGCCTCTGGCGGACTGGGGCCGGGATCCCGAGCCGGGTCTGCTCAGCCGCATCCTGGATGGTCAGCCGCAGCAAACCGCAGTGGCGGGCGAAGCGGGTGACTATGGCGCCTATTACCGCGGTATCTGTGCCGCCATCACCGGCAAGGGGGCCAATCCGGTGCCGGCGGCGGAAGCCCTGGCGGTGATGGCGCTGCTGGATCTGGCTCAGGAGAGCCATAGCCAGGGTAAACGGCTGATTTGTCAGAAGCTGTCTGACTGAGTCGGCTCGGACCGGCGAGATAAAAAGGCAATTGATGGCTAACAATTGCCCTGATGGCGCTGTTTTGTCATGGGAGAGCGCCTCAATCGTGGCGTATTACATTAACAGTTGTCGTTGCAGTAGTTCTTTTCATCCAGGCAACGAGAAAATATTATTGTGATACGCGTTTTCATTGGCGGCATATGGCGCTATATTTCGCGCGCCTCTTGGCCCTCGGTGTATGGCTCTTTTACCGGGGGTGAGGACGCACAGTGATGGTTATCAAGACCATCTCTCCACTTTTTTTGAGGGTATGCACATGAACAAAGTACTGGTAGCCGGTATCCTGGGTCTGATGTTGACCGCCTGTGGTCAGAAAGAAGAAGCTGCCGCTCCGGCTGCTACTCCGGCCGCCGACGTTGCTGCAACTGTTAGCGAAGCTGCTTCTACCGTAGAGAAGGCTGCTTCCGAAGCCTCTGCTACCGTCGAGAAAGCTGCTGCTGACGTAGCCACCAAGGCGGAAGCTGCAGTGAGCGATGCCAAGGCCAACTAAGCCTGCACCTCATCTGAAAACGGGCCCGGCGGTAACGCCGGGCCCGTTTTTTTATGGGCAAGAGCCGATCTGGCCGGCAGCGCGGCGGCGATCAGGGCAGCGGCTCGACCAGCAGGATGTGGGAGTCGGCCCCCACCACCCTGACCCGGCTGCCCGCCGGCAGCGTGACCGGGCAGCGCACCGTCCAGACGGTGTCGTCCAGATGGACCCGGCTCATGCCCTGTTCCACCGCGTCCAGCAGGGTCAGCTCCCGCCCCAGATAGCTCTGCATCCGCTCGTTGATGGGGGCGGCGGCATCTTGCCCCGAGCGATCCCGTTGATGCTGCCAGCGCCACCAGGCCCAGGTGGTCAGCAGGGACTGCGCCGCAAACAGCAGCAGCTGCGCCTGCCAGCCGAAGGGCCAGAGCAGCAGCAACAAGCCCACCTCCAGCGCGGCTATGCCGGTCCAGAGCAGGAAGCCCACCGAGCCCAGCACCTCTATGGCCAGCAGCACGCAGCCGAGCCCCAGCCAGTGCCAGTGGGTCAGCCCCTCCAGCAGGGCTGTCATGATTTGCTGCCCTTGCCATCCTTGTTGAACAGTTCGGCCATGCCGGCCACCGAGCCGATCAGGCTGCCCGCCTCCAGCGGCATCATGATGATCTTGCTGTTGGGGCCTTCACCGATGCGGGCCAGTGCCTCTGTGTATTTCTGGGCCACGAAGTAGTTGATGGCCTGCATATCCCCCTCGGCGATGGCTTTGGAGACCATGTTGGTCGCCTTGGCCTCCGCCTCGGCGGCGCGTTCCCGGGCTTCGGCGGCGAGGAAGGCGGCCTGACGTTCACCCTCGGCCTTGAGGATCTGGGACTGCTTCTCGCCTTCCGCCTTCAGGATCTTGGACTGACGCACCCCTTCGGCCTCCAGTATCTCGGCCCGTTTCTGCCGCTCGGCCTTCATCTGGGCGTTCATGGCCTCCACCAGCGCCAGCGGTGGGCGCACATCCTTGATCTCGATCCGGGTTACCTTGATGCCCCAGGGGGCGGTGGCGGCATCCATGGTGCGCAGCAGCTTCTCGTTGATGGTGTCGCGCTGGGAGAGCATCTCGTCCAGCTCCATGGCGCCCAGCACGGTCCGCATGTTGGTCATGGTGAGGTTTCTGATGGCGCTGGTCAGGTCGTTGACCTCGTAGGCGCCCTTGCGGGCATCCACCACCTGCACGAAGCTGATGGCGTCTATGGTGACGTTGGCGTTGTCCCGGGAGATCACCTCCTGCGGTGGGATATCCAGCACCTGCTCCATCATGATGATCTTGTGGCCGACCCTGTCCACATAGGGAATGAGCAGGTTGAGACCGGGGGTCAGGGTGCGGGTGTAGCGACCGAAGCGCTCCACTGTCCAGTTGTAACCCTGGGGCACTATCTTGATGCCGGCACTCAGGGTAGCGAGTACCAGGAATACGAAGATCCCCAATACAATCAATGACTCATTCATTATTAAGCTCCTTATGAAACACTTTCACTAGCCTAGGGTCTGGTGGGAAACACCACAAGGACATTCGCTCGGCTTTGCCATGACACGGCTTTGCTAATTACTAAAACGCATTAAAGAGCATTTTTTATTATTTTGAAGGAATAAGCAGCCTGCCTATAGTCGCCCCAGATGTCGTCGTGTGCCGAGGAATGGGTCGAAATGGATTATTTACCTATGTTTGCCAAGTTGGAAGGCCGCCCGGTACTGCTGGTGGGCGGGGGCGAGGTGGCCCTGCGCAAGGCGCGCCTGCTGCTGGCGGCGGGTGCCCGGCTGACCCTGGTCTCCCCCGAGATCGAGCACGACTTCCATGAATTTGCCGGCCGCTTCACCCACCTTGCCGAGCGTTTCACCCCAGCGCATCTGGCGGGCCAGCAGCTGGTGGTGGCCGCCACCGACGATCTCGAGGTCAATGCCCTCGTCTACCAGAGCGCCAACCGGCTCGGCCTGTTCGTCAATGTGGTGGACGACCCGGTGCGTTCCAGCTTCATCTTCCCCTCCATCATAGACAGATCCCCGCTGATGGTCGCCGTCTCCAGCGGCGGCAAGGCTCCTGTATTGGTGCGGTTGCTGCGCGAGCGGCTCGAAAGTCTGCTGCCCCGCCATCTGGGCGGGCTGGCGGAGCTCTCCGGCCGGGTGCGCGGCAAGGCCAAGCAGCTGCTCGCGTCCATCTCGGATCGCCGTCGCTTCTGGGAGCGGGCCTTCGCCTCCAACACCCTCGCCAGTTTGATCGAGAAGCAGGACTGGCAGGGTGCCGAACGCTGGCTCAATGAGGGGCTGGACAAGGCCCAAAGCGAGGTCGGCGAGGTGGTGCTGGTGGGGGCGGGCCCCGGCGATCCTGGCCTGCTGACCCTCAAGGCGCTGCAACAGATCCAGCAGGCCGAAGTGGTGCTCTATGACCAGCTGGTCTCCCCGGAGATCCTGGATCTGGTGCGCCGGGATGCGACCCTGGTGTCGGTCGGCAAGAAGGCCGGCGCCCACAGCGTGCCCCAGGAGGAGACCAACCGCCTGCTGGTGCAATACGCCAAGGCGGGTAACCGGGTGGTGCGGCTCAAGGGGGGCGATCCCTTCATGTTCGGCCGTGGCGGCGAGGAGCTGGAGGTGCTGGCCGCAGAAGGCATCCCCTTCTCAGTGGTGCCGGGCATCACGGCCGCCGCCGGTGCCACCGCCTATGCCGGCATCCCCTTGACCCATCGCGATCACGCCCAGAGCGCCGTCTTCATCACCGGCCACTGCCAGCAGGAGGGCAAGGAGCCCGACTGGCAGCAGCTCGCCGCCACCAGCCAGACCTTAGTTGTCTACATGGGGCTGATGCGCTCCGAACACATCCAGCAGCAACTGGTGAACCACGGTCGCAGCGCCGCCACCCCCATTGCCATCATCGAGCGGGGCACCCAGCCGTGCCAGCGGGTGTTGACCGGCACGCTCGCCGACTTGGCTGTCCTGGCCGCTCAGGCCGAGAGTCCGTCGCTCATCGTCATCGGCGAGGTGGTGGCCCTGCGCCAGCAGCTGGCCTGGTTTGGGGAGAGGAGTGGCGAGCAGACCGGCCCCGACCTCAACGGCAGTGACCTGAAGCTGGTCAAGCTGGCCTGAGTCCGCATAGCGAAACGAATCGATTTGACGGTGCGGCCATGGCGGCACCGAACTGAACCCGAACCACGCCCCCGGCGTGACAGCAATACCGAGGACCAAGACATGGATCGTGAAAGACTGACACATTTGCAGCAACTGGAGGCCGAGAGCATCCACATCATCCGCGAGGTGGCTGCCGAATTCGAAAACCCGGTGATGATGTACTCCATCGGCAAGGACTCCTCCGTCATGTTGCACCTGGCGCGCAAGGCCTTCTATCCGGGCAAGATCCCCTTCCCGCTGCTGCATGTGGACACCAACTGGAAGTTCAAGGAGATGATCAAGTTCCGCGACGAGACCGCCGAGAAGTACGGGCTGGATCTCATCGTCCACAAGAACCCGGACGGTCTGGCCATGGACATCAACCCCTTCGTGCACGGCAGCGGCAAGCACACCGACATCATGAAGACCGAGGGGCTAAAGCAGGCGCTCAACAAGTACGGCTTCGATGCCGCCTTCGGTGGTGCCCGTCGCGACGAGGAGAAGTCCCGTGCCAAGGAGCGGGTCTACTCCTTCCGTGACAAGTCCCACCGCTGGGATCCGAAGAACCAGCGGCCCGAGCTGTGGCGGGTCTACAACGGCCAGGTCAACAAGGGGGAGAGCATCCGGGTGTTCCCGCTCTCCAACTGGACCGAGCTCGACATCTGGCAATACATCTATCTGGAAAACATCGACATAGTGCCGCTCTACTTCGCCGCCGTGCGCCCCGTGGTGGAGCGCAGCGGCATCAAGATCATGGTGGACGACGAGCGCATGCCCATAGGCCCGGAAGACGAGGTGAAGCAGGAGCTGGTGCGTTTCCGCACCCTCGGCTGCTACCCGCTGACCGGGGCCATCGAGTCCAATGCCACCACCCTGCCGGAGATCATCGAGGAGATGCTGCTGACCACCTCGAGCGAGCGGCAGGGACGATTGATCGACCACGATCAGGCCGGCTCCATGGAGCAGAAGAAGCGTCAGGGATATTTCTAAGGAGTCCGCCATGTCTAACAGAATGAACAACCATATTCAGACCGCCATCACCGAGCAGGGCATCGAAGCCTACCTGCACGCCCAGCAGCACAAGAGCCTGCTGCGCTTCCTCACCTGCGGCAGCGTGGACGACGGCAAGAGCACCCTCATCGGTCGCCTGCTGCACGACTCCCAGCAGATCTATGAAGATCAGCTCAAGGCGCTGGAATCCGACAGCCAGAAGCTCGGCACCACCGGCGAGAAACTCGATCTGGCGCTGCTGGTGGACGGCCTGCAAGCCGAGCGCGAGCAGGGCATCACCATAGACGTGGCCTACCGCTATTTCTCGACCGCCAAGCGCAAATTTATCATCTCCGACACCCCGGGCCATGAGCAGTACACCCGCAACATGGCGACCGGTGCCTCCACCTGCGATCTGGCCATCATCCTCATCGATGCTCGCAAGGGGGTGCTGGATCAGACCCGCCGCCACAGCTTCATCGCCAGTTTACTGGGGATAAAACAGTTTGTGGTGGCGGTCAACAAGATGGATCTGGTGGAGTTCAGCCAGCAGGTGTTCGAGCGCATCAGCGCCGAGTATCGGGAGTTCGCCAGCAAGCTCAGCGTCGACAACATCCAGATTGTGCCGGTCTCGGCGCTGGACGGTGACAACGTGGTCAACCCGAGCGGCAAGCTGGCCTGGTATCAGGGGGAGACCCTGCTCTCCCTGCTGGAGAATGCCGAGGTGGAGCGCGAACTGGAGCGCCATCCGGTGCGCCTGCCGGTGCAGTATGTCAGCCGCCCCAACCTGGATTTTCGCGGCTTCGCGGGCACCCTCGCCGCCGGCATCCTGCGGGTCGGTGACCGGCTGACGGTGCTGCCGTCCGGCAAGCAGAGCACAGTCACTCGTATCGTCACCTTCGATAGGGATCTGGACTACGCCCTGCCGGGCCAGGCCATAACGGTCACCTTCGCCGACGAGATCGACATCAGTCGCGGCGATCTGCTGGTGGATGCCGCACGCCAACCTCAGGTCACCCAGAACCTGCTGGCCCACATCGTCTGGATGGGGGAGGAGTCCCTGCAACCGGGCCGGGTCTATGACGTCAAGCTGGCCACCAAGAAGAGCCGCGGTCAGGTGGAGGCCATCCGCCATCGCATCGAGATCAATAAGTTGGGCGAGCTGGCGGCGAGCGAGCTGAAACTCAACGAGATCGGCCTGTGCGAGCTGAGCCTGACCGACCCGGTGGCGTACGATCCCTATACGGATATCCGCGACACCGGCAGTTTCATCCTGATCGACCGGCTGACCAACGTCACCGTCGGGGCGGGCATGATAGTGGAAGGGTTGGCCGCGAAGGTGGTGACTCTTGCTGGCAGAGCAGGGCAATACAGCGAGTTCGAGATCGAGCTCAACGCCCTGGTGCGCAAGCACTTCCCGCACTGGCAAGCCCTCGCCATCGGAAAGGAATAAGCCCATGACCTGGCAACAATCCCTGGTGCTGGGTCTGCTGGCTGCGCTCGTGGCCCTGCTGATCCAGGGCAAACTCCGTCCGGCGCTGCTGTTCTCGGGCGCCGTGCTCATCACCTACCTGAGCGGGCTGGCGGACATCAACGCCGTGGTGGCGGGCTACACCAACAGCGCCCTGCTGACCCTGGTGCTGTTGCTGCTGGTGTCGCTGGCGGTGGAGAAGACCCGGGTCATGAGCTGGTTCGCCAACCTGGTGGGCACCGGCTCCTTCAACAAGGTGCTGGTCAAGGTGTGGTTCTCCACCGCCTTCCTGTCGGCCTTCGTCAACAACACCGCCGTGGTGGCCTCCATGCTGGGGGCCGTCAAGCGCAACCCCAACCATGCCCCCTCCCGGCTGCTGCTGCCCATGTGCTTCGCCGCCACCTTTGGCGGCGTGCTGACCCTGATCGGCACCTCCACCAACCTCATCGTCAACAGCTTCCTCATCAAGATGGGGGCCCCGCCGCTCGGCATGTTCGACTTCTTCATGGTGGGGGCTGGGACCTTGCTGACCGGTCTGGTGGCCGTGCTGCTGTTCGCGCGCCACCTGCCGGAGCAGGACACCGAGATGAGCCGGGAGTCCGGCTACTTCCTCGAGGCCAAGGTGGGCCCCGGCTCGCCGCTGGCCGGGCGCAGCGTCAAGGAGAACGGCCTGCGCAGCCTCAAGAGCCTCTATCTGGCGGAGATCATTCGCGGCGATCAGGTGATCTGCCCGGTGCAGCCGGAACACGAGCTGCACGAGGGGGACATGCTGCTGTTTTGCGGCGACGTGGAGAGCGTCGGTGTGCTGCAGGAGCTCAAGGGGCTGGATCTCTACGGCCAGCACCGGCTCAATGGCCAGCATCTGGTGGAGGTGATCGTCAGCCACAGCTCGCGACTGGTGGGGCAATCCATCAAGGATGCCGAGTTTCGCACCCACTTCGATGCGGTGGTGCTGGCGGTGCGCCGTGGCGAGACCCAGCTCACCGGCGGCCTCGGCCAGATTGAGCTGCACGCCGGCGACACCCTGCTGCTGGCTCCCGGCCCCAAGTTTGCCAGCAACAAGTCATTGTCGCGGGAGTTCGTGGTGGTGAGCGGGCTGGAGGCCTCCACCCGGCTCGATGGCAGCCGCAGTGCCGCCGTGATCCTGGGCTTTCTCGGGGTGCTGGCGCTGTCGGTGTTCGAGCTGGTGCCGCTGTTCAAGGGGCTGCTGGTGATGCTGGTGGTGCTGCTGTTCAGCCGCATTCTGACCCTGGACGAGATCCGTCGTCGCTTCCCCCTCGACATCTGGCTGGTGGTGGGGGGCGCGCTCGCCATCGCCGATCAGCTGGAGCACAGCGGTCTAGCCCGGGTCATCGCCGACTGGCTGATGGGGGAGTTCAACGGCGCCAGCCCGCTCATCGCCTTCATCGGCATCTATCTGTTCACCCTGGTGCTGACCGAGCTGATGAGCAACAACGCGGCGGCGGCCCTGGCCTTCCCCATGGGCTACCAACTGGCGCTCAGCATGGACGTGTCGACCATGCCGTTCATCCTGGCGGTGCTGTTTGGTGCCAGCTCCAGCTTCATACTGCCCTATGGCTACCAGACCAACCTGATGGTCTATGCGGCGGGCAACTACAAGATGCCGGACTACCTCAAGCTGGCGCTGCCGGTGTCGCTGGCCTACAGCCTGGGAGTGATCTGCATGGTGCCCCTGCTGTTTCCATTCTGAGGCGCCACCCTCTTCGTTTTGGGGCCCTGCTGCCTCGCAAGGAGTTTGAATGAGCAATACCATGGCATCAGCAAGTTGTCGGCTGACAGTCCGAGTCGGCTCCCCGTGGTTCCAGAGAGTTTCAGTGTTGAGGCGTGAGCGCCAATCAAGGAGTATTGGATGAGCAATATCGTGTGGCATGCCCATGCCGTCGACAAAGAGAGCCGGGCCGAGCTGAAGGGGCAAAAACCGTTGGTGATCTGGTTCACCGGGCTGTCGGGGGCGGGCAAATCCACCCTGGCGGGGGCCCTGGAGCAGGCGCTGGCGGCGCGAGGCAAGCACACCTATCTGCTGGATGGGGACAACGTGCGCCACGGCCTCTGTGGCGATCTCGGCTTTGACGACTCCGCCCGTCAGGAGAATATCCGCCGGGTCGGCGAGGTGGCAAAACTCATGGTGGATGCGGGCCTTATCGTGCTCACCGCCTTTATCTCGCCGTTTCGCACCGAGCGGGAGCTGGTGCGCAATCTGCTGGGCGCCGACGAGTTTGTCGAGGTGTTTGTGGATGCGCCGCTCGCCGTCTGTGAAGAGCGCGATCCCAAGGGGCTCTACAAGAAGGCGCGAGCGGGGGAGATCCGTAACTTCACCGGTATCGACTCCGCCTATGAGGCACCGGAACAACCGGAAATTCACCTGCTTAACGCCGGTAAACCTGTGGCGGCCTTGGTGGATGAGTTGCTGACCGCTCTGCGGCAGCGTGGGCTGCTCGACTGAGAGAGATTGCCAGCACCGAACATTGATCTTCGAGGGGGCATTTGCCCCCTCGTTTGTTTCCACCCGGCTATTCCCTTTGTCGCCGCCATTTATCCGCTGGGCGCTTTTGAGATGCAGGGCGCAATAGCGCTGTAAATTGCACCGCGAATCTCATGCAGGGCTTTTCATACCCGTGCCCGTTCTAACGTGAGGGAAGGTCGTAGCTCATCTGGCCGCTATGCTGCACTCAAAAGGTGAGGGGGCCAATTCGGTTTTTAACTGACTCGCGAATTCCTCAGTATTCCGATCTCACCCTTTTGTATAACGCCCTGTTAAGGTGTGAGCGACGCAATACAAAAGTCTCTGTAAACCATCTTAAACACTAAACGCAACGCATAGTAAAAATGCCATATGTTGCGAATCACTCTTAAACAGTTTGTTATATGCGTACTACTTGCTTTGCTAAGGCTGCCAACAAATCAAGGTTTGACGGATCTTTGTACGTCTTTTCAAATAAACTGAAAGTGGGGTGGTCGTGCTGCTGTAAATGATTGAAGCTTTTCTTTGAGCCTAAATACCACAACCCACGAATTTCAAAATATATTTCTAAAAGATCATGTTGGAGCCAAGTACGGCGATAATTACCATCTAAGTCTTTATCATGCGCACGCCCTAGCATTTTCATTACCCACTCTTGAAGGTGTGCCTTATCTGCATCAGACATTGGCGGTTTGCCATCTGCGAGCTTTTGTTTCACTTTAGCTAAGTAGTCGCTTCCTAAACCTTGTGTATCATGAATTACCTTTCCATCTCCGAAGCGAAGAGCTTCTTTGGGAATTGAGTTTAGAAAAGCGGTTGGGTAAACCCATACATCAAGATAAACACCGTGAAATAACCTTGCATCTTTCTGTTCATCCGGGCGATTACAGAAACACGCTAAGTCTATATCACTCGTTTCAGTTGCTTCATTGCGTGCATGAGAACCATAAAGAATGATTGTATGAGGCGCATATTTTTCTTTCAGATCCTCCAATGCTAAATCTAGGATGTCGTCCATTTTTCCTCCAAGCATATAACACCCTGTTAAGGTGTGAGAAATGCAATGTCGATGCCGCTGCAAACCAGCTCAAACACAAAATGTAACGCATAGTAAAAATACCATGCGTTGCGAATCGCTTTTGAACAGTTTGTTATGCGTTAATTTCCCCTGACAACACTGCAACCCTTTCCAAATCTCTACTCGGAAAGTCGGGGTCTACATACACATACATACGACTTATTAGTTTTCCAGTAAATTCGAATACACTACAAAACCGCCCCATGGAGATGTTATTGTCCGGCCAAGAGGTGCCATCACTCATCACTCCCCCCTCTTGCCCCTCGACAATCACAGTGTTGCCAGCAGTCGTTATCTTAAAGCCATCTATGTCGTGCCGGATGCTGGTGAGTGAGCTACCAATCCTATTACCAAACTCAACTAATGCATCCTTTCCTTCAGCCTGCCCAAATTTGGTGAAGAAAAAGTCAACATTCTCCGAGAACAGGTCAAGATAGCTGGGGTCACCTGCATCTACTTTCTTGAAATACTCAATCGCTATCTCAACTAAACTTTCTTGTTCCATTACCATTCCTATGTCCGTATTGGTTTTTTGTATAGCAGTGATTGGAAGGAAGGTGGTGCTCACTCATTAGTGCCACTGTTTATAACCCCCTTCCACTCTGACAGTCGTGATAAAAAATAAGAATTTAAATCAATGCGACACCAGTAAGTCTCAATCAGTGAACGTTGTACTTCTTCGGGGCGCCTAACTTGGACTGTAACCATATATTAATATCGCTGATAACCTCCTTGCGCAGGCTTTTCCCGTCACTATTTTTCAATCCATGGTCGAGTTCTTCATAACGCCGATATTCAATATTACTTTTCCCAAGGTCTTTAAGATGTTGCATCATTTTATCAGTTTTCTGAGGTGATACCGAGGTATCTCTCCCTCCCTGAACGATCAGCAAAGGGGATTTTACGTTTTTCAGGGTATCAAGTTGATCGATGGAGAGCATCTGATGCCACCAATGATAGCCATGCCCACTAACTTCAAGCTCAAATGGTTTGCTGTTAAGAACATGCTCGGAAAACCCTGTAAAACCGTCGATATCTTTTCTCGCCTCTTCGGGTTTTTTATACTTTGCAGCGATACTGTGTGAGACGTCATCGATAAACCAGCGACCACCTCCATTAAAGGCGATAGTGGCATCGATATAGTCAACGTCTGCGGTAACCAGGTTGGCGATAACAGCACCTTCACTGCCGCCCAAGAGGACAAATTTCTTGTATGGCCCATCTTTTCGAACGATATCGAGCACCACCTTAATATCTGCGACTCGTTGTGCAGGGCTGTCATTTTCAAGGTGTTGAGCAGGGCAGTCCTTGCGTGCCGTGTCAGCACTGTATTTTAATTTATTATCAATGCCGTACTTTTCGATGAGCAAAATATCAGCTTCTGGCCAAACATTTTTATACTCGGTGAGTATGGACTCTATTTTCAAGACACTATTGCAATCAGAGCCTTGCAGGATCAACAGCAAGGTATCTGCGTCATGGGCATGTTGGACAAGATAATAGGAGATAGGCGAACCATCATCCCTGCTCGCAGTGCGAGTCATGGTATCTTTCGCGCTCACCGAACATGTCAAAAAGAACAAGAGTAAAGATATTGCCCAGATTTGCATCTTATCCCCTAATAGTGATGAGAAAAAGGCTGTGCGCTAATAGGTGCTGAAACCTTCATTCCTCTTGAATGGATAAAGGGCTGAGGAAGCGTAGTGAAAACCGCCCCAGTCTGGCTTTTATTGGTACTCGCACCTTGTTATAAGCGATTAACCACCAAATTCACGGCTAATAATTTGTGTGGGGACAACATTATCTGGTAAGTCACTCGACATTTTTTGAGCAAGTTCACCAGCCAAACCAAACGCGTTGTCAACGGGATCTACCTTCATTCCGCTTTCGACAGCTAACTCCAAAAATTTCTTGCCAATATCATTGCAAGCATCCACCCAGTTTTTGGGCAGCTCCCCCATGGTGAGCTTGGGCTGACAGACCAGTTGAAATGTATTCTTGCCTTCTTGTATTTGAAATGCTACCTCAACAAATTCACTTTTATATGGGTTGGCTAACGCACTTGAACTAAGTAAAAACACGGCTCCAATAAATAATATTTTCATGACACGTCCTTGTGATTTGTAACGCCCACCAAGGGGCTGGCAACGCACTGCCACTAAACTCAACGACTATAAATGTAGCTATCGCTGTTCAATGGAACTGGAAACGCCACGCGTTGACAGTCCTTCTTGAGGTGTTTGTTAGCTGAATTGCCCAAGATGTAATTCGAGCTGATTATGCAAACCCTAATTTTCATGCTGAATCCAGTATTTAACAATTTTATTTCCGCCAACTCGATACACAGAACTGCCTACTGTCGAGAGCGTTAAACCCGTGGGTTCATAACCCAAGATATTCCCTATCTCGTATGTTGGGCTAAAAATCGTAGGTTGGTGCTGAACGAAGTGAAGCCCAACATTTACCGCGAAACGTATCTGCAAATTTGTATTACCGAGCGACCCAATCCATGTTTATACCGCTCTGGTTGGCGTGATAATGCTCGTCTGTTGGGCTTTGCTACGCTCTGCGCCACCCTACAAAAACCACGCTACCGCCCCTGAATCACAGCCTCCAGTCTGCTGGTATTTAATTGGGGTTTTGCTCTGGTCTGGCTCATTGCTGACTCCGACGAGACATTACCTAGAGCGACTATGTTACCGAACGGAGCTGGTGTGGGAAGCGGGATAGGGTGGTTTTATGGACAAGATCAAGAAATGGATTGCGCTCACGCTGACCTTGTCATGCTCATGGGCCCGGTATCTGTGACCATACCGGGCCCATGGCCTTTGTCGGCAGCTGGGCTGTCAGTGAGAAGCCCAAGGGCGCCCGCCGGGATCAGCTGGGGAGATCTGGCTCGCCGGCCGGGGCCAGCATCAGGGTCTCTATCTGCAGGTTGGTGGAGAGCAGTGTCTTCAAGTCCTGCAGGTACTCCTCCAGGGGGGGCTCTTCCAGCAGCAGGGCAAGTTCGTTGCCTATGGGGGTGAGGCGGTAATAGAGCAGGGTGAGGTTGCTCTGGCGCTGGCGCAGGCGCCAGCGCTGGTTACCGAAGGCCAGCTCGACCCCGTCCGCAGGCAGGGGGCCGGATTCCAATTCGCCGCGGTGCATCAGGCCGAGATCGCACAGCAGCAGCAGGGCGCTGTAGGGGACCCGGTATTTGCCAAGTCCCATGCGGGTGACCTTGGCGCGGCTGAGCAGGCCAGCCCCCTTGTGCATGCCCAGCAGCAGGCGCTGCTCGTCGCTGCCCTCGTAGTGACAGGAGAGGGCGCAGATCCGCTGGAACAGTTGGGCTTCGCGCTGGGTCATCTCCTTGAGGGTGTTGATGGCCCGGATGGAGAAGCGGCCCGGGGTCGCCACCTCCAGGGCGAAGATCCGCCCCCACAGCTGCTGCATGGGCACCATGCTGATGTCTTCGGCCAGTTGCAGGAAGCGGGTCAGCCAGTCGCTGTCCATCTCGCCGCCGGCGGCCGTCTCCTCGCAGTGGCGGGATGCCATCACCATGATGGCTTCCAGGTTGCGCTGGCGGGCGGCCTGATCCGCCAGCTGGCGGAAGGTGGCGCGCTGCTCGAAGGTGCTGTCGCTGTTGCGGGCCAGCATGCCGTCTATGCCACGGCTGCGGGCCAGGCGCAGGGTCTGCTCCTGGCTGCTCAGGATGGAACTCTCTTTCTTGGGGGGCGGCAGATCGGCCATGCTGGCTCCATGATCCAGGGGTTGAATAGGGCTGGTATTGAATGTTACTCCAACCGGGCGGGCGAACAATCCCTCAGGCAGGGGCCCGTCACCGGGCTGTCACAGGATAAAAAATGGCCTCCCGCGGGAGGCCATCATGGCGATGTTGTCTATGGTCAGCGCCACAACTGCTTGGTTGGCGTGGCCCCGACCACTTTCGCCGGTTTATGGCCGGACTCACTCTTCTTCGTAGACGCTGACTTCGACTGCATCCATGGAGTAGGAGGCGGTGGCCATCTCGTGGCTGGAGCTGATGGTGCGCATCTTGCCCTTCACCCAGATGGCGTCCCAGAGATCATCCACCGGGGCACCCTTGGGATAACTCACATAGATCACCTGATTGGTGGGCGGGGGCGGCACGTGGATGCAGGCCCCGAAGTAGGGCACCAGCAGGAAGGCGGTGATAGTCTTGGCGTCGCCCTCCAGCGGCACCACGAAGCCCGGGATGCGCACATCCTGCTGATCCAGCTTCTTGTTGACGCCGCCGACCGGCTGCGGCACCGAGGCCAGGTTGCCATCGTGGCTGACCTGGGGGGGCGGCAGAAGTTTTTCACCTTCCGGGATCAGGATATCCCAGTCGATGGTCTTGTAGTCGGCGGCCAGGGCCGGCAGCACCAGCAGGCTGGCCAGCAGCGCCATTATCTTCCACTTCATCATCTGTCCTTCTGTGTTTATTCCGGTGTGGTCACTAGACGCGAATGTTCATGCCATCGCTCAGGCGGTAGCGCATGGTGGACGCGGGCCGCCGGTAGCGGGCTAGCCACAGCATTGGCCTCATCCACCTCGTCATCCTCATATCCGGATACTCATGCCATCACTCAGGCTGTAGCGAATGGTGGACGCGGGCCGCCGGTAGCGGGCGAGCCACAGCATTGGCCTCATCCACCTCGTCATCCTCATATCCGGATACTCATGCCATCACTCAGGCTGTAGCGGTAGGCGCGGGCCGCGGGCAGCAGGCCGATCACCATGCCGGCCAGCCAGACCAGCCCCAGCAGCTGCCACTCATAGGCGCTCGGCAGCCCCAGGCTCAATTGCAGGCCATAGTGGCCGAGCAGCCAGGGGGTGGCAAGCCCCTGTCCCAGGTAGAGCACCGCCACCCCGAGGACGATCCCGATCGTGGTGAGCGCCATCGCCTCCAGCGCCAGCAGCAGGAACAGGTGGGATGGGCCCGCGCCGAGGGAGCGCAGTATGGCGAGCTCCCGGCGCCGCTCGTTGAGCCCCGCCAACAGGGTGGTCAGCATGCCGATGAGGCCCGCCACCACCACGAAGCCGGCGATCACCGAGAGCGCCGTCTCGGCCACGCTCATCAGACCCCACAGCTCCTGCAGGGCGGCGCCCGGCAGAATGGCCATCAGCGGCTCACCGGGGTAGGTGTTGATGCCCCGTTGCAGCTGGAACGCCAATATTCGATTGCTGAGACCCACCATAAAGGCGGTGATGGTCTTGGGGGTGAGATCCTGCGCCAGCGCCTGCTCGGCAGTGACGTTCTTGCTGTGACGGCCGCTGTCCCAGCCGAGGTGAATGGCCTCAATCCCGGCGAGCGGCACATGCACGGTGCGATCGATGGGGGTACCGGTCGGTGCCAGTATCCCCACCACCTTGAACGGCAGGTTGTCATGCTGGCTGAAGGAGGTGTTGCCGGCGCCATGGGCGATGACGATGGACTGGTTCAGTCGATAGCCCAGCTTCTCGGCCACCTGGGCGCCGAGTACCGCCTCGAACGGCGTCTCGAAGGCCCGCCCCTCACGCAGTTGCAGCGACTGTTGCTGGCCATATTTCAGGTGGAGGAAGTAGTCCCCGTTGGTGCCGAGCACCCGGAATCCCTTGTGGGAGTCGCCGAGGGAGAGGGGAATGGTCCAGGCGATTCCCGGTCTCTGCTTGATGGTCTGATAGGTATCCCAGCCGACGTTGTTGGTGGGGTTGCCGATGCGAAATACCGAGTAGAGCAGCAGGTTCACCTGGCCGGAGCGGGCGCCGACGATGAGATCGGTGCCGGAGACGGTATTGGAGAAGCTCTCGCGGGCTTGCATACGCACCCGCTCCACCCCGAGCAGCAGGGTGACGCTGATGGCCACGGCCAGCAGGGTGAGCCCGGCGGTGAGGCGACGGGCCCAGAGGCTCTGCAGGGCAAGTTTCAGCATGACGGCCTCCAGATCCTGGAGGAGGACTGGTCCGCCGGGGCGGATACGGTCGGGCGGCGGTGATCATGTGGCGTCATCATGCGGCCCTCCGGTTGAGCTGTTGCAGATTCTCTACCCGGGGGAAGAGTGGCTCGAGATAGGGATCGTGACTGACGAAGATGAGGGTGCTGCCCTGCTTGTCGCACTCCTCGAACAGCAACTTGATGAAGGCGGCTCTGTTGTCGGTATCGAGGGCCGAGGTGGGCTCGTCGGCGATCACCAGAGGTGGCGAGCCGATCAGCGCGCGGGCGGCGGCGACCCGCTGCTGCTGGCCGATGCTGAGGGCATGAACGGGTCTGTGCAGCGCCTCGTTTGGCAGTTGCAGCTCTCCCAGCAGCCGGCGTGCCTCCAGCTCTGGGCTCCCTTGCAGGCGGGCTCGCTTCTGGGGCGAGAAGCTGAGGGCGGCGGTGACATTGTCCAGCACGGATAAAAACGGCAGCAGGTTGAACTGCTGGAAGATGTAACCCAGATTGGCGGCCCGGAAGTGATCACGGGCGCGGCCAGAGAGCTGGGCCAATGGCTGGCCCAGCACCTCCAGGGTGCCGTGGTTGGCGGTCTGGATCCCGGCCAGCAAGCCGAGCAGGGTGGACTTGCCGGAGCCCGAGGGCCCCTTGATGAAGACCCGCTCCCCCTGCTGGATGCACAGGGCGGGCAGATCGAGTACGGCCTCGTGACCCGGCCAGGCAAAGGCCAGATCGCGGATCTCAACCACGGCGTTTTTCATGGTGTCACCAGCTCAGTTGGTAGGCGGACGGGGTCAACTCGGCCGCGGTCTGGCCGTTGGGCAAGATGCCCTGCACGCTCAGCTTCTCCAGGCTCGGATAGACGGCAAACAGCGTGGCCTCGAGACCAGTGAGTTTGGCCGGGGCCTCGCAGGTGTAGGTGTACATGGCGCCCATGTCGGCGTGACCCGCCTCATCATGGTGGTGCTCATCCTGATCGCCGTCCGCCTTTTCATGGTCATGAGCGTGGTCGTGTTCTTCCTTGGCGGCATTGATCTCCTGCCGGGTCAGGGTGCAACCGGCGGCAGGATCGAGGCGGAACAGGGCATCCGGCTGCTGGAGCCTAGTCAGCGCCCTGGCGTACTGCGCCTTCTCCTCATCGCTCCTGGCGGCATGCTCGAAGCCCACCAGATCGGCGGCAGGCGCCTGCAGCTCGATCATCAGCTGGTTGCCATCGAGCACCAGATTGAGGTGGCCGTGGCCATGCTCGTGGGCCCCGTGGCCATGGCTCTCATGGTCGTCGTGATTGGCTTGTACGCCGAAGGCGGCGGCCGCCAGTAACAGGGTGACTGCTTTCATCGTTTATCCTTTTAAACCATCAATTAATAAGAGAAATATTCAGTTGGTTCAACGATGGGAGGCCGGCGGGGCGCGGATGCTGTAGTGAGGCGAGGCGGGGCTGCCGAGCAGGGGGAAACCGGGGATGACAGGCGGAAAAGTAGAAAACTGCGGGGCAGGGGCAAGAGGAGTGGGCGTCAGGGCCAGCTTGCCATCCAGATGGAGGGCGCAGATGAGGCAATGGTGGCCGTGGTCAGGCAGGCTCGCTTCCAGCGGATGCTGCGCCAGTGCCGGTTGCAACCACAACCAGCCCAGCAGCAACAACCAGATTTTCAGCTTGAAACGACCCATAGACCCTTATGGAAAGGGCGCCATCAGCGCCCTTACTCTCTGATTCAGAGATGGGACTTGATGAGCCCCATCACGGTAGCGATGTTGGTGGCATCGAGCTGGCCATCTTTGGCGAACAGCACCTTGCCCTCTTTATCCAGCAGTATGATGGCCGAACTCTCCGGCGCGAGATCCCAGGCGTTGCGGGCCATGCCCTTGGCATCCAGCACCATGACGGACCAGGGGAACTCCTTCTTGCTGTCTTCTGCACTGCTCTTCACGAAACCGGAGGTACCCCAGATGGCGTCATTGCTGTTGATGATGGTGACGGTCTGGTACTGATCATGGGGCAACTTGGCCGCCTTGATCGCCTCGATCATGGGGGCATTCAACTCCTTGGCACTGGAGCGGCCGGCGATGTGCTGGATCAAGAAGACCTTGCCGGCCAGCACCTTGCTCTGCCAGGGCTGATAGCTTATCGCCTTGTCCTGCAGCACCAGCTCACCCTTGTCACCGATGTTGACCGGCGGTACCTGGGCAGATTCCTTGATGTTGTGGGCCATGACCAGGCCTGGCAGCAGCGCCAGGGTAAGTACGAGATGTTTCATCCTGATGACACTCCTTTGTTATGTTATAACGATTTCATGATTGAGGGAATGGGACAGTACTCATCCTAAACTGATCGGATCTGTTTAAAAAGTGTTAAATAATGTGGTGGGCGTTAGGATCGCACCGTCCGCCAGCGCAGATTAGCGGCTGGCAAGGGCGGCTAGGATGGCACGCAGTCGATAAAAATCAACGCCTTATCAACTGGTTTGAGGAGTCTGGCTCAGTAGAGCGGTTCACTGACCAGCGGGATCTGGGCCATGGTCATCTGCTGGGCCAGCAGGGGGGAGCCGGTCAGCAGCACGTGGCGCTGATTGCCGATCACCAGGGTGTCACCTTTCAGCCCGCTGTCGGCGGTGATGGCGAGCCAGGCCGGGGAGACGCTGCCGATGCTGATGTTGGGATAGATGATGCTGAGCATGTACTGGGGCGCCAGCTCGGCCAAGAGGCTGGCCATCAGCAGCGCCTTCTCGTCGCTGTCGGCCTTGTTGTCCTGCAGCGCCTGCAGCGGGGGGGCGAAGTGATCCATCTGCTCGGGAGGGGTGGGGATGCCGTTTAACCACTCCTGCAGCAGATTGACGCTGGTGGCCAGATCCTTGGCCGAAAACTGCTGGGCCAGCGGCTTGAGGTCACCCTTGAACTGATAGAACAGCTGGGAGTAGTTGGGCCGCACGCAGGGCAGCTTGCGATTGGCCGGGTGCACACAGGGCAGCACCCGCATCTGGTAGAAGGCATCTTCCTGATATTGTTGATAGGCCTGCCAGAACTGGTTCGACTCCAGGCTGTCGTCGTGCAGGGTGAAAGCCTGCTCCAGGTTGCGAAACTTGGTGGCGGTCTCCGGGCTGCTCTGGTTGATCTGGTTGATGCTGTTGTAGAGCCGCGGGCTGATGTAGGAGTAGAGGGTCTCCAGCGGATAGTTGAGGGAGGCGTCGAGCAGGGTCATCTCATGACGGCTGGCCGAGATGACGCGCTCATCCGTGCTCAGCTGCAGGTGCTTGAGCTGGCCGTCGGCGGACTGCCATTGCCAGCTGAGGTTGACCTCCTGAGCACCGGCCGCGGCGGCAAACACTAGACTCCACAGCACTCCTTGTGCCAGTTTCATGATGCTGCATCCCGCGCCGATAGATACTAAACAACTAGGTGAGGCGGCAGGTTTTGGATTACTTCAATTGCATTGAAGTTGGTAATCGCCTGATAAAGCTTTAAATTTAATTCTGAAAATAAGTCGCACAGGGAGCGATCATGAAGCCTATCTCGATGCTCTTGCTGAGCTTGGTCACGCTGCCGGCGCTGGCGGGCCAGGTGATCGTCAATCAGGGAATGTCCACGGCAGACACCTTTGCCCTGCGGGATCAGCTGGCGCGGGAGCACGAGTGGCAGGAGTGGCTGCGTCTGCAGCAGGCGGTCAAGTGGCTGGAGGTGTTGCCGGTCAACTGCGAGCTGGTGGGGGGCCGGGGCGAGGATTACCACTGTGGCGACAGCTATTACCGTCCCTACCGCCAGAATGGGCGCGACATCTATATTCAGGGCGATCCGCCGGGGTTGACGCCGGGTCATCAGCCCAGAGCAAATAAAAAGGCGCCATGAGGCGCCTTTTTATCGCGAGAAATACGCTTACTTGGCGGCGTAACGCTCGGCAGAAGTGACGATCTCGGCTTCTGCTGCGGCCTTGTCGCCCCAACCTTCCACCTTGACCCACTTGCCCGCTTCCAGCTCTTTGTAACGCTCGAAGAAGTGCTGGATCTGGGCCTTGAGCAGCTCAGGCAGATCGTTCACATCCTTGATGTGATCGTATTGCTTGGTCAGCTTGGAGTGCGGCACGGCCACGATCTTGGCATCTTCACCTGATTCGTCGGTCATCTTCAGCACGCCGACCGGGCGGCAGCGAATGACGGAGCCGGCCAGCAGCGGGTAAGGAGTCGGCACCAGCACGTCGACCGGATCCCCATCCAGAGACAGGGTGGCGTTCACGTAACCGTAGTTGCACGGGTAGAACATCGGGGTGGACATGAAGCGATCAACGAAGATGGCACCGCTGTCCTTGTCGACTTCATATTTGATCGGGTCGGCGTTCTGCGGGATTTCGATGATGACATAGATGTCGTCAGGCAGGCTCTTGCCAGCCGGTACCAGGTTCAGGCTCATGACGTTTCCTTCAGTGTTGGAGTCAAGTTTGCAGGCCGATATTATAGCGATGTCGAATCAAATGACCATATTTCGAGGGCACTGCGACAGAGTTGGCTGCAGCCGGTCAGCTTGGGTCTGCCAAATTGGCGCCATCTTGCTAGAATGCTCGCTCTCTCTACAGGAACGGGAAGCGGTATGCATATTCACATCCTCGGTATCTGCGGCACCTTCATGGGCGGCGTCGCCGTGCTGGCCAAGCAGCTGGGTTATAGAGTCACGGGCTCCGATGCCAACGTCTATCCCCCCATGAGCACCCAGCTCGAGCAGCAGGGCATAGAGCTGACCGAGGGCTATGATCCGTCCCAGCTCGATCCGGCGCCGGATCTGGTGGTGATCGGCAACGCCATGAGCCGTGGCAACCCCTGCGTGGAGTATGTGCTGGATCGCAATCTGCCCTATATCTCCGGTCCCCAGTGGCTGCTGGAGCACGTGCTGCAGGATCGCTGGGTGCTGGCCGTGGCGGGCACCCATGGCAAGACCACCACCGCCAGCATGCTGGCCTGGGTGCTGGAGTACGCCAAACTGGCGCCGGGCTTCCTCATCGGTGGCGTGCCGGGCAACTTCCCGGTCTCCGCCCGCCTGGGGGACGCTCCCTTCTTCGTCATCGAGGCGGACGAATATGACTGCGCCTTCTTCGACAAGCGCTCCAAGTTCGTGCACTACCATCCCCGCACCCTGATCATGAACAACCTGGAGTTCGACCACGCGGACATCTTCCCGGATCTCGCCGCCATCCAGCGTCAGTTCCACCACCTGATGCGCACAGTGCCGAGCAATGGCCGGGTGCTGTTCCCTCAGGCCGATGCGAACCTCGGCGCCGTACGCGAGATGGGCTGCTGGAGCGAGGTCGAGCTGGTGGGTCAGGACGACGCCAAGTGGAAGGCGGTCAAGCTGGCAGACGACGGCTCCGCCTTCGAGGTGTGGCTGGATGGGCAGAAGCAGGGCGAGGTGCACTGGGAGTGCATCGGCGAGCACAACGTCAGCAACGGCCTGATGGCCATCGCCGCCGCCCGTCACGCCGGTGTCATGGTGGAGCACGGCATTGCTGCCCTGTGCCAGTTCAAGTCGCCGAAGCGGCGGATGGAGCTCAAGGGCGAGGTGGCGGGCATCAGCGTCTATGACGACTTCGCCCACCACCCGACCGCCATCGAAACCACCCTCGGTGGCCTGCGCGCCAAGGTGGGCAAGGCCCGCATTCTGGCGGTGCTGGAGCCGCGCTCCAACACCATGAAGCTGGGGGTGCACAAGGAGGAGCTGGCCGCTTGCTTCGACGGCGCCGACGAGGTGCTCTTCTTCCAGCCGGCCAACATCGGCTGGGATCTGGCCGAGGTGACGGCCCACATGAGCCGTCCGGCCCGGGTATTCGACGATCTGGAGACCCTGATCGACCGGCTGGTGGCCGAGAGCCGCGCCGGCGATCATATTCTGATCATGAGTAACGGCGGCTTCGGCGGCATTCACGACAAGCTGCTC
Organism: Aeromonas encheleia; assembly: GCF_900637545.1. NCBI lineage: Bacteria > Pseudomonadati > Pseudomonadota > Gammaproteobacteria > Aeromonadales > Aeromonadaceae > Aeromonas > Aeromonas encheleia. Next base: position 3,804,826 of record NZ_LR134376.1, on the reverse strand, counting down.
GCCCGCCTCAAGCAAGGCAAGTCATGAGCAAACAGATCACCCTGGCGCTGACCGGTGCCTCCGGCGCCCCCTACGCCCTGCGCCTGCTGCAATGCCTGGTACAGGCGGACTATAGGGTCTATCTGCTGGCCTCCTCCGCCGCCCGGGTGGTGCTCAAGACCGAGCAGCAGCAGGATTGGCCCGGCTCGCCAAAGGAGCTGTCTGCCTACCTCTGCCGCCAGTATGGCGCCAGGGAGGGGCAGATAGTGGCCTGCGGCAAGGAGGAGTGGTTCTCGCCGGTGGCCTCCGGCTCGGCGGCGCCGAAACAGATGGTGGTCTGCCCCTGCTCCATGGGCACAGTCTCCGCCATCGCCAACGGCGCCTCCGACAACCTCTTGGAGCGGGCGGCGGACGTGGTGATCAAGGAGCGTGGCCAGCTCATCCTGGTGCCCAGGGAGAGCCCCTTCTCGGCAATCCATCTGGAGAACATGCTGAAGCTGGCGCGGCTCGGGGTGACCATCATGCCGGCCGCCCCCGGTTTCTATCATGAGCCGAAAAGTATCGAGGATCTGGTGGACTTTATGGTGGCCAGGATCCTGGATCACCTTGGGGTCGAGCATGCGCTGACCCGGCGCTGGGGCTATGCCCAGCCCTGAGCCAGATGACAGGCAAACAAAAGCGGCGCCGACCTGAACAGTCCGGCGCCGCTTTTTTATTGGCGAGGCGGGTTAGGCGACCTGAATGGGGGCCGTCACATACTTGAACAGAAAATCGGTCACCTCTTCCCGGGATGGGCGTTGGGGCTGATTGATCATCTGCATCATGACGTAGCCAAACCCGGTCAGGGAGCGGGCCAGATCCTGCGCCGACAGCACGCTCTGGATCTCGCCACTGTCCATGGCGGCCTGCAGGTGGGGCGCTATGCGTTCCAGCGCCCGGTCCAGCAAGCGGGTGTAGCGGGGCCATACCTCTTCCCGCACCGACGAGCTCCATTCCAGCCAGATGCTGGCATGGTCCGGGCTATCGTAGGCGGCGTCGACGAACAGCTTCACGTGGCGGTGAATGCTGTCGCTGACCGGACCCTGGCCGGTATAAGCCTGCTCGAGGATCTGTTGCACGAAGCGCTCGATCTCGGCCAGCACTTCATCGACCAGATCTTCACGGGTGTTGAAATAGTTGAATACGGTCGCGACCGATACCTTGGCTTGTTCCGCGATCTCGGCATGTCCCGCACGGCCAATGCCGCGGCGGGAGAATACCTCGATGGCACACTCCATCAGTTGGTCACGGCGAGCCTCCGGCGAAAGCCGGGTTCGACGTCTTATTTCTGCGCGTGGTTCCATAGTTTTTTCATCTAATAGTTATTGATTATGGTGTTTATAGTATTGTCACCGATAATGCCCAAAGGCCCGCTAACTCTATCAATTAAAATAAGCCGATAAAAGCATCACGTATGCCTGACGCCTCCCGGCTGGAATGGTAGAATCCTCGGTTTTGATGCAAATGAACGGCCAATAACCCTTTGGCCATGAATGGAGTATGTGATGAAACACACTGTCGAGGTGATGATCTCCGAGGCCGACGTCGCCGCCCGGATCGCCAAATTGGGTGAAGAGATCACCGCCCGTTACCAGGGTTCCGATGAAGTGGTCATGATTGGCCTGCTGCGTGGCTCCTGCGTCTTCCTGGCCGATCTGTGCCGTCAGACCCAACTGCCCATCACCCTGGATTTTATGACTGCCTCCAGCTATGGCTCCGGCATGCACAGCACCCGTGATGTGCGCATCCTCAAAGATCTGGATGACGACATCAAGGGCAAGGACATAGTGCTGGTCGAAGACATCATCGACACCGGTTACACCCTCAACAAGGTGCGCGAGATCCTCTCCCTGCGCGAGCCGAAATCCCTGGCCATCTGCACCCTGCTGGACAAGCCGTCCCGCCGTGAGGTACATGTGCCGGTGGACTGGATCGGCTTCTCCATTCCGGACGAATTTGTGGTGGGCTGTGGTATCGACTACGCCCAGAAGTATCGTAATCTGCCGTTCATCGGCAAGGTAGTTCCGCAAGAATAAGCAAGGCTCAGCAGTGACATAGGCAGCATGGCCGCTCGCCATCGACTGTCTGCAGGCGGCCTTGGCCGCCTTTTCTGTCTCGAGATGGGCCATTCCATCACAGGGGTTGCAATGAACGCATTGGAAATCAGCGGCCTGAAAAAGACCTATCAGGGGGGCGTCGAAGCCCTTAAGGGCATCGATCTTACCGTCAAGCAGGGGGACTTCTTCGCCCTGCTCGGCCCGAACGGGGCGGGCAAGTCCACCACCATAGGCGTCATCAGCTCGCTGGTGAACAAGAGCGCCGGCAAGGTGAAGGTGTTCGGCTACGACATCGACGGCCAGCTGGAGCAGGCCAAGGCCCAGCTCGGCCTGGTGCCGCAGGAGTTCAACTTCAGCCAGTTCGAGAAGGTGAGCCAGATCGTCATCCATCAGGCCGGCTTCTACGGCGTACCGAGTGGCGAAGCCAAGATCCGGGCCGAGAAGTACCTGCGCCAGCTCGATCTGTGGGACAAGCGCGACGCGCCGGCCCGCACCCTCTCCGGTGGCATGAAGCGCCGCCTGATGATCGCCCGCGCCCTGATGCATGAGCCCAAGCTGTTGATCCTGGATGAGCCGACCGCCGGGGTGGACATCGAGATCCGCCGCTCCATGTGGCAGTTCCTGCAGCAGCTCAACGAGCAGGGGGTCACCATCATACTCACTACCCACTATCTGGAAGAGGCCGAGATGCTGTGCCGCAACATCGGCATCATCGACAAGGGCCGCCTCATCGAGAATACCAGCATGAAGGCGCTGCTCGGCAAGCTGGGGCGCGAGACCTTCATGCTGGATCTGGCGCCCGGCAGTGCCATGCCCCATGTGCCCGAATTCCAGGGGCGGATGCAGGATGAGCATACCCTGGAGGTGGATCTGGACAAGAGCCAGTCCCTCAACAGCCTGTTCGAGCAGCTGTCCGCCCAGGGGGTGCAGGTGCAGAGCATGCGCAACAAGGCCAACCGGCTGGAAGAGCTGTTCGTCAACCTGGTGGAAGAGGGCCGTAAAGCATGAACGCCAACACCTATTACATCGCCTTCAAGAGCATACTGACCAAGGAAGTGGTCCGCTTCACCCGGATCTGGTTGCAGACCCTGGTGCCGCCGGCCATCACCATGAGCCTCTACTTCGTCATCTTCGGCAACCTCATAGGTTCGCGCATCGGTGACATGGGGGGCTTCAGCTACATGGAGTTCATCGTGCCCGGCCTCATCATGATGTCGGTCATCACCAACTCCTACTCCAACGTCGCCTCCTCCTTCTTCAGCGCCAAGTTCCAGCGCAACGTGGAGGAGCTGCTGGTGGCACCGGTGCCGAACTACATCATCATCGCCGGTTACGTGGGCGGTGGCGTGGCGCGTGGCCTCTGCGTCGGCCTCATCGTCACCCTGGTGTCGCTGTTCTTCGTGCCTTTGCAGATCCACCACCTGTTCAGCGTCTGCTTCACCGTGCTGCTGACCTCGATCCTGTTCTCCCTGGGCGGGCTCATCAACGCGGTGTTTGCCAAGACCTTCGACGACATCAGCATCATCCCCACCTTCGTGCTGACGCCGCTCACCTACCTCGGCGGGGTCTTCTACTCCATCACGCTGCTGCCGCCGTTCTGGCAGGGGGTCTCCCAGGTGAACCCCATCATCTACATGGTGAACGCGTTCCGTTACGGCTTCCTCGGTATCTCCGACGTGCCGCTCGGCACCGCCTACCTCATCATCATCGGCTTCATCGTCGCGCTCTACGGCCTGGCCTGGTGGCTGATCTCCCGTGGTACCGGGCTGCGGCACTGAGTGCTGTCACCATGAAAAAAGGCGCCCGCGGGCGCCTTTTGTTTTGGACTTGAAGGGATCAGAAGACGGGGGCGTCGTAGTGCGCCGGTTCATCGCTGTAGATGCAGACGTTCCACTTGGCAACTATGCCGTCTTCGGCGAGGCAATGGCGCTCGAAGAAGGTCTTGATCTCGGCGCGCTGGCAGTGAGCCTCGAAGCTCGCCATGTCGCGCCAGATCTCGTTGAAGGCGATGGGGAAGCTCTCGCCCTCGGCGAAGGGGCTGGGGATGTGGCGGGTGACTATGTACTGCTGGCAGCCATCTTCCCGCAGGGTGTTGGGCTCGAGCCCCTGCAGCACCTGGAACAGCGCCTGCTCCTGACCGGCCTTGGGCTGGAACTGGGCGATGCAATAAACCTTCTTGGACATCTCTTTCTCCTTGTCGGGACCTGTCAGGCCCCGAGCGTGACCACACAATTGTCGATGAGGCGGGCCTTGCCCAGATAGGCGGCCATCAGGATCACCAGCCGCTCGCTGGCCTCGGTGGCCGATTCGAGCGTATCGGCATCGACGATGTCGATGGCGTCGGTCCTGAAGCCGGCGTTATCGAGGCGCTGGCTGGCCTGGGCCACCAGGGAGGGCAGGTGGTGATCACCGGCCTCGATCTGCTCGGCGACCCAGTTCATGGTGCGGGCCAGCTCGGGGGCCAGGGCCCGCTCGGCGGCGCTGAGGTAGCCGTTGCGCGATGACAGCGCCAGCCCGTCCTGCGCTCGCACCGTCGGCACGCCGACGATCTCGACCGGGATGGCCATGTCGGCCACCATCTTGCGGATCAGCGCCAGCTGCTGGTAATCCTTCTGGCCGAAGCAGGCCAGGTCCGGCTGGACCAGGTTGAACAGCTTGGCGACGACTGTACTGACGCCACGGAAGTGGCCGGGGCGCAGCGCCCCTTCCAGCAGGCCGGAGAGACCGGGCACCTCGACGAAGGTCTGGCTGGCCAGGCCGTGGGGATACATCAGCTCGGGGGTCGGTGTGAACACCAGATCCACGCCGGCCCCTTGCAGGGCGGCACAATCCTGCTCCAGGGTGCGCGGGTAGTTGGCGAGGTCATCGGCCTTGTCGAACTGCAGCGGGTTCACGAAGATGCTGACCACCACCTTCTCGCCGTGGCGGCGCGCCTGTTCAACCAGAGTGAGATGGCCCTGGTGCAGATTGCCCATGGTGGGCACGAATGCGATGGTGCGCCCTTCACGGCGCCATTGACCGATCTGTTCACGCAGATCGACGGGATTGTTCACAACCAACATCGGCGGTTACCTTCGGATACATCAAAGAGAGAGGGGTTAAATCAGCCTGGATATGGATGGCGAAACGGGGGCTGATGCCCCCGTTGCCATGAATGAGGCCTTGCTCAGTTGAAGCAGTGCTCGGGACCGGGGAAGGTGCCCTCGCTGACCTGTTTCACGTAGAGACGGACGGCGGCATGCAGATCGCCGGTCTCGGCCAGGAAGTTCTTGGTGAACTTGGGCACATAGCCGGAGGTGATGCCGAAGGCGTCGTGCATCACCAGGATCTGGCCATCGGTGGCCGGGCCGGCACCTATGCCGATCACCGGGATGCGCAGCGCCTTGGTGATGCGCTCGGCCAGGCTGACCGGCACGCATTCCAGCACCAGCAGCTGGATCCCGGCCGCTTGCAGCTCGAGCGCCTGGCGGTAGATCTCCTGGGCGTGGAACTCATCGCGGCCCTGTACCTTGAAGCCGCCAAACACGTGCACGGATTGCGGGGTCAGGCCCAGGTGAGCACAGACCGGGACGCCGTTGCGGGTCAGGTGGCGGATGCTGTCACACAACCAGTCCCCCCCTTCCATCTTCACCATGCGGGCACCGGCGGCCATCAGCCGGGCGGCGTTCTGGTAGGTCTGCTCCGGGGTGGCGTAGCTCATGAACGGCATGTCGCTGACCACCAGCGCCTTGCTGGTGCCACGCACCACGCAGCGGGTGTGGTAGACCATCTCGTCCATGCTGACCGCCAGGGTGTCTTCTCCCCCTTGCAGCACCATGCCCAGGGAATCGCCGATCAGCAGCACCTGGGCGCCCTCGTCGTCGAACAGCTTGGCGAAGCTGGCGTCATAGGCGGTGATGGCGGTGATTTTTTGTCCGTCCTGCTTCATCTTCAGCAGGCTGGTGGTGGTGATCTTGCTCATTAGGTTGCTCCTACTCGCCCACTAGGTCGGGAATGATCTTCGGGGTCGCGATGGCGGTGAATGTCTGACGGGTCGGCCTGGATTGGCGCAGGATGGTGGTGGCAATCTTGCTCATGACGGCGACTCGTCTACGCACCCGTGGCGTCGGCAAGGATCACGAGACCATTGCGCGGGCAGCGGGCGACCAGTTCGGAGAGCGGGGTACCGCAGGGCAGTACCAGAGCGGGCGCAAGTTCGGCGAGGGGGAGCAGCACGAATTCCCGCTCCTTCATGCCGTAGTGGGGGACGGTCAGGCGTTCATGCTGGATGACCTGCTCCCCATAGAGCAACAGATCCAGATCCAGGGTCCTTGGACCCCAACGCTCGTCCTTGCGCACACGTCCCTGTTCCAACTCGATTCTTTGCAGCTGATCCAGCAGGGCCAGGGGGCCGAGCCGGGTATTGAGCCGCACCACGGCATTGACGTAGTCCGGCTGATCGGCAGGGCCCATGGGGCGGCTGCCGTAAAGCGATGAGGCCTGCAGCAATTCGGTCTGTGGCAACGCCGCCAATGCGGTGACGGCGCGCCTGGCCTGGGCGATGGGATCCCCCAGGTTGGAGCCGATGGCAACGAAGACCTCGGTCATCACTTTTTTATCACTCGGCCGCTTTCGGTTTGCGACGACGGGGGCGACGACGATTGCGGCTGTTGCTGTTGCCGCTGCGCTTCTCGCCAGCCGGTGCCGGTGCGCCTTCACCCTCGCGGGTCGCTTCCCGCTGCAGGGTGCGCTCACCGCCCCGGGTCGCTTCCCGCTGCAGTTGCGGGCGCACATCCGGGTTGGATTCCACATAGCGTTCCCACCAGCTGGCGAGTTCGCCGAGGCCACGCTCGACCCGGTTGCGCAGCAACAGGAAGTCGAAGGCGGCGCGGAACTTCGGATGCTCCATGGCCCGCTCGGGGTGACGGCCCTGACGACGGGTCAGCCGCTGTTGCAGCGCCCAGATGTCGCGCACGTCTGTGGTGAAGCGGCGCGGCACGGCGATGATCCGTACCTGGGCGTCCAGCACCTCGTTGATGGCCAGCATGAAGGCGTCGTGCCAGGGCAGGCCGCTCTCGTTTTCCAGCACCCGGGCACGGGCCTCGACGGCGCCCCACAACAGGGAGGCGTAGAGGAAGGCGGGGGTGACCCGCTTGTCTTCACGCACCCGGGTGTCGGTGTCCATCAGCGCCAGCTCGATGAACTGCTCGAACGGCGAGTTGCCATGGGGGGTGAACAGGGCGGCCACCTGCGGGAACAGCGGCTGGAACAGCCCGTATTCACGCAGCAGCTTGTAGGTCGCCAGGCCATCGCCAGCCAGGAACAGCTTGAGGGTCTCCTCAAACAGGCGGGCGGGCGGGATATCCTGCAGCAGCGACGCCAGCTCCTTGATGGGGGCGGCGGTACGCGGGCTGATGTTCATGTCCAGCTTGGCGGCGAAGCGCACGGCCCGCAGCATCCGCACCGGATCTTCCCGGTAGCGGGTCTCGGGGTCACCGATCAGCTCCAGCTTGCGCTGGGCGAGATCCTCGATGCCACCCTCGAAATCGTGCAGGGTGAAATCCTTGGCGCTGTAGTAGAGGGCGTTGACGGTAAAGTCACGGCGCTCGGCATCCTCTTCGATGGTGCCGTAGACGTTGTCGCGCAGCAGCATGCCTTCATCAGACTGGGCCGACACATGTTTGCTGGTATTGACCTGATGGTGGTGACCCCGGAAGGTGGCCACTTCGATCACGTCACGACCAAAGACGATGTGCGCCAGGCGGAAACGGCGGCCGATCAGGCGGCAGTTGCTGAACAATGCCTTGATCTGCTCCGGCGTCGCGTTGGTGGCGATGTCGAAATCCTTTGGTGTCTTCCCGAGCAGAATATCCCGGACACCACCCCCGACCAGGTAGGCGTCATAGCCACCCTTGTTCAGGCGGTAGAGCACCTTGAGCGCATTCTCGCTGATCTCTTTGCGCGAGATGGGGTGCTGGTCGCGGCTCAAGGTTCGACGCTGGCCGGCTACGTGGACCGGCAGGGTAGATTCAACCGACTGCTCGCCGTCGTCCTTGCCGAGCACCTTGCGGCAAAAGTTTGCGATCTGGGAAAAAATGGTACACCTCTTCATGACTTCAAATTGACGGGAGGCCAAAAAATAGCGGCCTATCATAGCTCAGGCCTGACCAAATGAGAAACGGTGTGGCCTGCTTCCCTTATTCGGGCCTGGTCATACAAGCAACAGCTCTGTCTGCTCCTCTAGTCTGAACCTGCTCAGCTGCTCGCCAGGGCGATCTTTGGCTGGCGGGGGACAAGCTCCAGCCGCCAGTGTTCTATTCCCCAGCCGATGATCTCCTCGATGCGGCAGCTTCGCAGCTCGGGGGGCGGGCACTGGCCGAGGAAGGCGAGCGCCTGCCACAGCGCCGGCCTCACCTCGTCGAGGGACAGTGCCGGGGCGTGGTTCTGCTTGGAGAGCTTGTTGCCATCCGCCAGCACCGCCAGCGGCAAATGTACCCAGTCGGGCACGCCGGCCCCCAGCGTCTGGTAGAGCGCGATCTGGCGCACCGTGGGCTCCAGCAGATCGGCGCCGCGCACTATCTCGCTGATGCCGCTGTCCATGTCATCCACCACCACCGCCAGGTTGTAGGCATAGAGCCCGTCGCGGCGGCGAACGATAAAGTCCTCCTCCGCCAGGGCGGCGGGCACGGCTATCCTCCCCTGCAGCGCATCATCGAAATGATAGACGGGGCGTCGCTGGCGCAGGCGGGCGGCGCAGCCTGCCGGTGCCAGCCTCAACTCGCGGCAGTGACCGCCATAGAGGCCGCCGCCAGCCATGATCTCGCGCCGGGTGCAGCGGCACCAGTAGAGGTCCCCCGCCCGGTAGAGCCGCTCGATGATCTCGTCATAGCGGGCGTGGCGCCGGCTCTGATACATCACCTCCCCATCCCAGTGCAGGCCATGGGCCTCCAGGGTATAGAGGATGAGCTCACTGGCCCCGGCCATCTCCCGCGGCGGATCTATGTCTTCGATGCGCACCAGCCAGCGTCCCCTTTGCGCCCTGGCCTGCAGGAAGCTGCCGAGGGCCGCCACCAGCGAACCGAAGTGGAGCGGGCCGGACGGGGAGGGAGCGAAGCGACCGACATAGGGTCGGGAGAGGGGAGTCAGGGCCATGAAGATTCGGGTAGACGATGCATTGAGGCTGCATTCTGGGATGCCAGTGCTAAAAGCTCAATAAAAAAGGGAGCCCGCAAGCTCCCTTTTTTGACTATGTCGAGGGTCGGCATCAGCCGGCCATCTGTTTTTCCTTGATTTCAGCCAGTGTCTTGCAGTCGACACAGAGGTCGGCGGTCGGACGGGCTTCGAGGCGACGAATACCAATTTCGATACCGCAGTGTTCGCAGTAACCAAAGTCGTCTTCTTCGAGTAGCAGCAAGGTCTTCTCGATCTTCTTGATCAGCTTGCGTTCACGGTCGCGGGTACGCAGTTCGAGCGCGAACTCTTCTTCCTGCGCGGCGCGATCGACTGGATCCGGGAAGTTGGCAGCCTCATCCTTCATATGGTCAACGGTGCGGTCAACTTCCTGCATCAGTTGGTTACGCCAGGCTCCCAGGATTTTGCGGAAATGAACCTTCTGTTGGTCATTCATGTACTCCTCACCGGCTTTCACCTGGTAAGGCTCTACACCCGCAATGGCCAGGGGGCCCAGAGATTTCCTGTTTTCGCCTGTTGGCATGCCCTGTCTCCTAATTCAGCACGCTACTCGTGCCATCCGTAAATTGAGGGCGGTATCTATAGCAGAAGGGTCAACTGGAGGCAAACAAGCCTTGCCAATAATGTTACCCATTCCAGCATTTATTCGCTGCCCTCGGGTTGCAGGTGGCCAGATTCAAACGGAATAAAGCCTTGGGCCACCATGCTCTGCACCCCAACATGGGGGCGATAGCATAAAATTTCAACCCCTGCCGCCATGGCTTGCTCAATAAGCTGACTATAGTGCGGATCTATGTGGGTTGCAGGACGCATCCGCGCTATTCCGGAGTGCAATACCATGAATAACAACACGGCGCGATGCCCCGCCGCCTTCATGACCATCAGCTCGCGCAGGTGCTTGGCGCCCCGGGTGGTGACCGCATCCGGGAAGTAGCCCATCCCCGGCGCCGCCCGCTCGTCGAGCAGGGTGACGGACTTGACCTCTATGTAGCAATCGGGCTTGTGGTCATCCTCCAGCAGCAGATCGATGCGGCTGTTCTCCTCGCCATATTTCACCTCGGTGCGCAGCCTGGCATAGCCCGCCAAGGGGGCCAGCGCCGCCTGCTCGATCAGCTCGCGGGCAATCTGGTTGGCGCGGGCGGTGTTGACGCAGATGAAGTGCCCCGCCGGGCTTTCGGCGATCTCCCAGCTGTGGGCCAGCTTGCGCTTGGGATTGTTGGAGGTGGAGTACCAGACCCGGGTGCCCGGATCGGCGCAACCGGTCATGGCACCGGTATTGGCGCAGTGGATGGTGATCTGCTCGCCATCGTCCAGCAGCACGTCGGTCAGGAAGCGCTTGTAGCGGGAGACCAGCAGGCCGGATTGCAGAGGGGGATCGAAAATCATGGGGCGCAGTCCTTTCTTATTGTTTGTTTCTCTGGGGGAGCAACCCGCGGGCTGGGTTGCAAAGGGGATGGCTCATCAGGCCAGGTCTTCTCGCGTGTCCGCCTTGGCGCGGGCGCGCAGGGGCCAGCAGGCGAGCGGCTGGTAGCAGACCCCGTCCGGCGTGCTGACGGAGCGATAGAGGCAGAAGTGATCGGCGGTCAGCACGAAATCCGGCGCCGGCAGCTCGGCGGGGGCCTCGCCGGCCTTGCGCGACAGGGTGACGTGGGGGCGATAACCCTGCTCGCCGTTGCCAAGGCCCAGCCTCTCGCCGTGGCGCCGCAGCGCTTTGGCCAGCACATTCAACTCGTTCGGCCACTCGCTGGGCCCCACCCAGGCGGCCTTGGCGCGATGGAACCAGCCGGTCTGATCCAGCGGGATGCGCAGCGGCGGGCAGTGTTGACGCTCGGCGGCGGCCATCAGCCTGGCCTGGGTGACCTCGTCGGCTTCACCGAGAAAGGCCAGGGTCAGGTGCAGGTTGATCTCCGGCACCGGCAGGCCGGGCCAGGGGCGTCGGTCACGCCAGTCGATCAGCTCGGGGGCAGTCTCGTGCAGGGGCAGGGCAAAGAAGAGTTTGGCCATTCGGGTGATGGTGCCTTTTTTTCACGCTCATAACATGGCCCCATTCTATGGCAGAATAGACGCCGTTTTTAAGGTCATCACAGAAGGTTTTCGCCGCTTTGTCCCAACTCCCCATCGTTTCGGTGCTGTCCGGGCTGTTTGATGCCATCGACCACCACGCCAGCGTGATCCTGCAGGCGCCGCCCGGCGCGGGCAAGTCGACCCTGCTGCCGCTGGAGCTGGTGCGCCAGGCCCGCTTGCCCGGTCGGATCATCATGCTGGAGCCCCGTCGGCTGGCGGCGCGCAACATCGCCGGCTTTCTGGCCCGCCAACTCGGCGAGAAGGTGGGGGAGCGCATCGGCCTGCGGGTGCGCGGCGAGAGCCGAGTCAGTGCCCAGACCCGGCTGGAGATAGTGACCGAGGGGGTGCTGACCCGGATGTTGCAGCAGGATCCCGAGCTCCCTGGCGTCTCCCTGATCATCTTCGATGAATTCCACGAGCGCAGCCTGCATGCCGACACCGCCCTGGCCTTCGCCATCGAGAGCCAGCAGGGGCTGCGCGACGATCTCAAGTTGCTGATCATGTCCGCCACCCTGGATGGCATGGCGCTGGAGAGCCTGCTGCCGGACGCCCCCGTCATCCGCTCCGAGGGGCGCGGCTTCCCCATCGACTATCACTATCGTCCTGCCAATCGTCAGCAGTGGCTGGAGCCCCAGCTGGGCGCCGTGGTGCTGGAGGCGCTGGCCAGCCACGCCGGCAGCGCCCTGGTGTTCCTGCCGGGGCAGGGGGAGATAGAGCGGCTGGCCCAGTGGCTGGCGGGACGGCTGCCCGATGACGTGCGCCTCGCGCCGCTCTATGGCCGCCTCGACATGGCGGCGCAGCAGGCCGCCATCGAGCCGGCGCCTGCGGGCAGTCGCAAGCTGGTGCTCACCACCAATGTGGCGGAGACCTCCCTCACCATAGAGGGGGTCTCGGTCGTCATCGACAGCGGGCTGGAGCGGAGCGCCTCCTTCGATCTGAAGAGCGGTGTCACCCGGCTGGAGACCCGCCAGATCGCCAGGGCCTCCGCCACCCAGCGGGCGGGCCGCGCGGGTCGTCTCGGTCCGGGTGTCTGCTACCGACTGTGGAGCGGCGAGGTGCAGGAGCGCCTCGCCGAGCAGAGCCCACCGGACATCCTGACCCAGGAGCTGACCGGCCTGCTGCTGGATGCCGCCCAGTGGGGGGCCAGGGTGGAGAGCCTGCCGCTGCTGGATATGCCCCCCGCCGCCGCGCTGGCCGGCGCCCAGCGTCTGCTGGTGGCCCTCGGGGCCATGCAGCCGGGCAGCGATCAACAACTCACCCCCCAGGGCAGAGCCATGGCGGCGCTCGGCACTCATCCCCGGCTGGCGCGCCTGCTGCTGCGGGCTCGGGAGCTGGAAGCCGAGGGTCTGACAGGGATTGTCGCCGATGCCGCTTATCTGGTGGCGCTGCTGGAAGAGGATCTGCGAGGATCCGAGCGCCTCTCGGTGCTGTTCCACCGCCGCCTGGGAGCCCTGCGTCAGGGCGCCGCCCGCTGGTTCGAGCGGCTCGGGGTGCGGCCCGGCTCTGCACCACGGGAGGCTCAGGGGCAGTGGCTGGGGCTGCTGTGCGCCCTCGCCTGGCCGGATCGGATCGGCAAGTTGCGCAGCGCCACCCGCTATCAACTCAGTGGTGGGGTGAGCTGCGATCTGGTAGAAGGTCATCCATGCCAGGGACAAGGCGCCCTGATCGCCATCGAGATGGGGCAGAACGAGCGCGGCAGCCGCATCTTCATCGCCGAGCCAGTGGAGCTGGACGAGCTGGTCCGCCTGCTGCCCGAGCTGGTGAGCGAGCGCCAGTGGTTCGACTGGGACGAGCGGGAGGCGCGGGTGCGGGCCGAGCGCCAGCAGGTGCTCGGCGAACTGGTGCTGAGCCAGCGGCCGCTGACCGAGCTGTCGGACGAGCAGAAGGGGCGCTGCCTGCTGCAGGGCATTCGCCGCAAGGGGTTGCACGTGCTGCCCTGGGATGAGCAGAGTGAAGGGCTGCTGGCCCGCCTGCGCTGCGCTGCCGACTGGTTGCCGGATGAGGGCTGGCCCGCCATGGACGACGAGAGCCTGCTGGCCCGGCTGGAAGAGTGGTTATTGCCTGCCCTGAGTGGCATGACCCGGCTGGAGCAGCTGAAGCGGCTCAACCTGGTGGACATATTGCGCCAGTCCCTGCCCTGGCCGCTGCCGAGGCGGCTGGACGAGGCACTGCCGAGTCACTTTGCCGCACCGACCGGCAGCCGGGTGCGGATCCGCTATCAGCCGGGTCAGGCGCCGGTGATCCCGGTGCGGATCCAGGAGATGTTCGGCCAGGCCAGCACCCCCTGCGTGGCCGATGGCCGGGTGGCGCTGGTGGTGGAGCTGCTCTCGCCGGCCCAGCGGCCGCTGCAGATCACCGCCGATCTGGCCGCCTTCTGGGCCGGCTCCTATGCGCTGGTGAAGAAAGAGATGAAGGGGCGCTATCCCCGTCACTACTGGCCGGACAATCCCCTCGAGGCGATGCCGACCCGGGTGACCAAGAAGAAGATGGGCATGTAGAGGAAGTCAGGCTCGATTGGCGAAGCGCAATCGGCCCTACGGCTCTCGCCAAGACCAATGAGATAATGACTACGCCCGCGATGGCGACATAACGAATAGCAAAGAGGATTCATGGCAACGCAACAACGCAAGCGTACCCCCAAGAAGGCGGCGCCCAACCGCACCATCTGGCGCAAGCTGTTCTGGCTTGGTTTCAAGCTCTCCCTGGTGGTGGGCGCCTTCATGGTGGTATTTGGCATCTACCTCGATACCAAGGTACGCGAGCGCTTCGACGGGGAGAAATGGCAGCTGCCGGTGATGGTCTACAGCCGTCCGCTGGAGCTCTATCCCAGCCAGCGCATCTCCCAGGCCCAGATGCTGCGCGAGCTCAACATGCTGAGCTACAAGCAGGTGCGCCAGCCCCATACCCCGGGCGAGTACGCCATCAACGGCAATCGCATCGAGCTGGTCCGCCGTCCGTTCGAATTCTCTGACGGCGCCGACGGCGCCCGCGGCCTGCGGCTCACCTTCAACGGCGCCCGGCTGGAGGGGATCCAGTCCCTGGAGACCCAGCGCCAGCTGGGTTATGCCCAGATGGACCCGGTGTTGCTGGACCGACTCAACACCGAGGATCGGGAGGATCGCCTGCTGGTGCGCATCGCCGAGGTGCCGGACAGCCTGCTGATCACCCTGCTCACCACCGAGGATCGGGACTTCTACCAGCACGGCGGCGTCTCGCCGGTGGCCATCATGCGCGCCATGGCGGCCAACCTGCTGGCCGGTCGCACCGTACAGGGGGGCAGTACCCTCACCCAGCAGCTCGCCAAGAACTTCTTCCTGACCCGGGAGCGCAGCCTGTGGCGGAAACTGCAGGAAGCCTACATGGCGGTGTTGATCGACTACCGCTACAGCAAGGACGAGATCCTGGAGTCCTACCTCAACGAGGTCTATCTGGGGCAGAACTTCTCCCAGGGGGTCTATGGCTTCGGGCTCGCCTCCTACTTCTACTTCGGCATCCCGGTCAACGAGCTGGACATCGATCAGGTGGCGCTGCTGGTGGGGCTGGTGAAGGGCCCCTCCTATTACGATCCCTGGCGCTTCCCCGAGCGAGCCAAGGCGCGTCGGGATCTGGTGCTCAAGCTGCTGATGGATCATGGCAGCCTGCAACCGGCCGAATATGAGCTGGCCAGCAAGCAGCCGCTCGGCATCATCGCCCGGGGCCAGATGAGCTATGGCCGTACCCCGGCCTTCATGGGGCTGCTCAAGCGCGAGATCCAGAGCCGCTTCGGCCCGGATCTGCTCAAGCAGTCCGGCCTCAAGATCTTCACCAGCCTGGATCCCATCGCCCAGCACGCCGCCGAGCAGGCGGTGGAGTCCGGCCTCGCCCTCATCGAGAAGCAGCGTGGCAAGAAGAAGCTGGAGGCGGCCATGGTGGTTTCCGACTGGCACAAGGGGGAGGTGGTCGCCATGGTGGGTGGCCGGGATCCGCGCTACGCCGGCTTCAACCGCGCGCTGGATGCCCGTCGCCAGATAGGTTCCCTGGTGAAACCGGCGGTCTATCTCACCGGCCTCTCCAATGGCCTGACCCTGGGCACCCCGCTCAAGGATCAGCCTATCCGCATCCGTGGTCAGGATGGCCAGATCTGGACGCCGCAGAACTACGATCGCAAGTTCCGCCAGAGCGTGCCGCTGATGGAGGCGCTGGCCAGCTCCCTCAACGTGCCGACCGTCAACCTGGGGTTGCAGGTGGGGCTGGACAAGGTGGTGGACACCCTGCACAAGCTGGGGGTCGATCAGGATATCCAGCCCTATCCGTCGCTGGTGCTGGGGGCGGTGGCACTGTCGCCGATGGAGGTGAACCAGATGTACCTGCCCATCGCCAACCAGGGGCTGACCCAGCCGCTGTCGGCCATCCGCGCCGTCATCAACAGCGATGGCAGCCAGCTCTATCAGCATGATCAGGCCGCCAAGCGGGTGACGGACCAGCAGGCCAGCTGGCTGACCCTGTTCGCCATGACCAAGACGGTGAGCCAGGGCACGGCCCGCGCCCTGAGCGCCAAGTTCCCCGGCGCCACCATGGCCGCCAAGACCGGCACCACCAACGAGCTGCGGGACTCCTGGTTTGCCGGGATGGACAACAACGAGCTGGTCAGCATCTGGGTCGGCCGGGATGACAACCAGCCCGCCGGGCTGACCGGGGCCAGCGGTGCCCTGCAGCTGTTCAGCGGCTACATGAGCCAGCGCGGGGTCAACAGCCTGGGGCTGAAGATGCCGGAAGGGGTGAGCTGGGCCAACTTCTCCCGCTCCAGCGGCGCCCGGGTCGCCAGCGATTGCCCAGGCAGTCTGCAGGTGCCGGCCAAGCTGGCAGGATTGCCTGCACCCGCCAGCTGCGCCAGCCCGGTGATCAACCCGGTCAACGCGCTGGATAACTGGTTCAGCGGTTTCTTCAACTAACGACGACGGGCGGCCTGGCCGCCCGTCTCTCTGGAGTGAATATGACGGTTTCCCTCTTCGATGGCATCCATCACCTGGCCATCATCGCCAGCGACTATGGCCGCTCGCGTCACTTCTATCATGAGCTGCTGGGGCTGCCCATCATCAACGAGACCCTGCGTGCCGAGCGCGAGTCCTGGAAGCTGGATCTGGCGCTGCCCGACGGCAGCCAGCTGGAGTTGTTCAGCTTCCCGGCGCCGCCGGCGCGGCCCTCCCGGCCGGAGGCCTGCGGCCTGCGCCACCTGGCGTTTCGGGTGAAGGCGCTCGAGCCCGTCATCGCCCATCTGCAGCGGCACCAGATTGCGGTGGAGCCGGTGCGGGTCGATGAGCTGACCGGCAAGCGCTTCACCTTCTTCGCCGATCCCGATGGCCTGCCGCTTGAGCTCTACGAGACGGGCCGCTAACCCTACTCGCGGGCTGCCACAAACCCAAAAAGCCGCCAGGCGTTGCCTGGCGGCTTTTTTAATGGGCGAGTGGCGAAGGTCAGGCCGTGGTCAGCAGCCCGACGGCGAGGGCCATGACCAGGATGCCGGCCCAGCCGACGGGCTTGAGCCGCTCACCAAACAGCAGCAGGCCCCCGAGCGCCGTGCCGAGTATGCCGATGGCGCCCCAGGTGGCATAGGCCACCGCCAGATCGATCCGGCCTGTGCTCACCGCTTCGCTGAGCATGGTGAAGGCGCAGAGCACCAGCAGTATGCCGAGAAAACCCCAGCCCTTGTGGCGGAAACCGAGGGAGCGGTTGATGGCCATGTTGGCCCCCACATCCAGCAGGGCCGCGCCCAGCACTATGATCAAGGGGTGCATGTCGCCTCCTCCCCGCCGAACGGGCCCGTGGGCTCAGCCTGACGGGCCAGCGGCGCGTCGTGGCTCTCACCCATAGTCACCATAACAATACCCACTATTGCCAGCGCCAGCCCGACCCACTCCTGGGCATTCAGGTCATGGCCCAGGAACAGCACCGAGACCGTGGTGATCAGTGCGATCCCCAGCCCTTCCCAGAGCGCGAACGCAATACCAATGGAGATTGTTTTGGCGGCCTTGGCCAGCAGCAGATAGGAGAAGGAGATGAGCAGCCACATCGGCAGGTAGTTGAGCCAACCGGCGTCATTCTCCGGGATCAGCGCCATGCTGGAGGTGCCTGCCACCTCGGTCAGGATGGCGCCCGTCAAGAAGGTGCGCGCTAAAAACAGCGGTCTGAATAACATAAAATTTCCTTTTGTTGCTGCGACGGGAGAGAGGATAGCCGGGCTGGGGCGGGGCGCAGGAATCGCTGAGCGTCGACTATTCGAACGCTGACGGTTTGCCTTGCCAAAAGGGGGTGGGTAATCTGACTCTGGAACACTCCGCCATCAGAGCGCGATCATGAAGCTTTATCAGATACAACTCTTTGTAGAATCAGCAGACAGCGGCTCGATCGCCAACGCGGCCAGGCGTCTTGGCAAGAGTCGCAGCGCCGTCAGCACGGCGATCGCCGCACTGGAGATCGAGCTTGGCGTCGACCTTTTCGAACGAGGGGCCAACCAGAGCCGGCTGACCGAGATCGGTGAGCAGGTGCTGGACGACTGCAAGCGGTTGCTGCAGGCGGCCAACAGCCTGAAACTCAAGTGCGAGCATCACGCCTCCGGCGCCGAGGTGGCGCTGCGAGTGGCGCGGGACGACGCCATCCCCGAGCCGGTCTGGCGCGAGTTGCTGGGCAACCTGCGTCGCCAGTTCCCCGGCACCAGCATCTCCCTGGTGCTGGCCTCGCCCCCCGAGCTGCCCGCTCTGGTGGAGGAGGGCTTCGTGGATGCCGCCTTTGGCCTCATCACTGAGGAGCAGGAGCGCAGCGGTCTCAATATCGACGTGCTCAATCCGATCCGTACCCTGATGGTGGTGGCGCCGAGCCACCCGCTGGCCGGCCTGAAGCGGGTGCTACAGCAGGACTTGACCGGCCATACCCAGGTCACGCTCTCCTACGTCGACGAGTTTTCGGTCAAGAGCCTGTTGCCCATCGGCGGCCAGCACATCGGCCTGTCGAGCTTCGAGCTGATGCGGGATGCGGTGCTGGACGGGCTCGGCTGGGCGGTGCTGCCGTCGCCGCTGATCCAGAGCCAGCTGCGGCAGGGGGAGCTGCTGACCCTGAAGCACAAGTTCAGCCTGCAGTGGCGGGACTACGGGGTCTATCTGTCGGAGAATGCCCACCATGGCAAGGTGCTGGCCTGGTTGAAGAAGGCCATTCAGGCCTATCTCGAGCCCTTCGAGTAGCCGCCTCGGGGGAGGGGGAAAGCAAGAGGGGCCCTGGGGCCCCTCTTGCTGATCTGAACTGACGCCGGCTCAGCGCAGGCCATGGCGCGGTGCGGGCTGGCGTGGGCGGAAGGGCAGCCAGAGGATGCCGAGCAGCAGATCCCCCAGCAGGGCCGCGAGCAGACCCCCCACCACCCCACAGAAGATGGCGGCCTGTTTGAGCGGCACCACATAGCTGTAGTTGTGCAGGGTATCCTGCCAGAGCCGGGGATCCGGTTGCAGCAGCAGGTGGGACAGCTGCTGGTACCAGGGCTTGTCCTGGAAGGCGCGCTCCTGTTGCAGGCGCTGCTGCTGGCTCACCAGATGCTGCAGGCTGGCGGCATCCTGGGCAAACACCGGATCCGGGTTGGTGCTGTAGTGGTCGACCAGGGCCGCCAGATCGCCGCCGAAATACCGATCCGCGGTGCCCTGGAAGGGCGCCAGACTGAGGTCGGCCTGCTGCAGGCGGGCATCCAGCCGCTGGTAGTAGAGATCGATCAGCCCAGGTATCTGCACACCCGCCAGCAAACCGAGCGCAAACAGCATCATGCGAAGGTAACTGCGCATCGTCATCATCCTGAAGAGAGGGAGTGGTCATACTAGCCGCAACGGGGGGGCGAGCCAAGGTGGTGTCTCCATCCGGCGTGGGTGTCAGCTGGCGTGGCCGGAATAAGATTTCGCAGGGTATTCCTCTCCCATTGCCTTCCACGAATTTGTGATTTGAATCACGAATTTTATGTTTTAACATGTGACCTTTTTTCGCATTCGAAGGGAGGCTCGCATGAGCAAGTTCGTACCTTTCTATCTGGTCGGGGGCCTGATCGCCATCAGCTGGGCCGCCCTGCCGGGCCATGGTCCATGGGACCAATGGGATCTCTCCACCTTCCGGCTGGTCAACGGCTGGCTGGGCCAATACTCCCGCTGGGCCGATCTGGTCGCCATCACCAACAACCGTCTGTTCGATCTGGCCACGCTGACCTGCATGGGCGCTATCCTGGCAGCCTGCTTCGGCCGGGCCTATGGGCAGGAGCGCCGTCGTCTGGTGGCGATGGGGATTGTCATGTTGCTGGGGGCCTTGCTGATCAACCAGCTGGGTCATCTGCTGCCGGTCAAGCGTCCCAGTCCCACCCTGACGGTGGCAGGGGCGCTGCGGCTGACCGAGCTCAGTGCCATCCCCACCAAGGATGCTGCCGGTGACAGCTTCCCCGGCGATCATGCGCTGTTTCTGATGATCTTCGCCGGGTTTGCCTTGCGCTATCTGCCGCGCTGGGCCGGCATCCTTGCGGTGCTGATGGTGCCGCTGTTTTCGGCGCCCCGCATTCTCGCCGGTGCTCACTGGCTGACGGATATCTATGTCGGTGCGCTCTGTCTCGCCCTGCTCTGTCTGCCGCTGCTGTTGTTGACGCCCTGCTCGGATCGGCTGATCGACCGCCTCGAGCCCTGGCTGCCCCGCTGGTTGCCCCTGGGCCATCGGCTACGAGGCTGAGGGGGGCGCAATAAAAAAGAAGGCAGCTGAAAACCGCCTTCTTTTGGTTATGCACCATCGGCGACTGTGGTCGTCGCGAAATGACCATAATTACGACCGATGACCCCGGGCTTGCGCCCTCATCGACAAGTATTAGCAGAGCCGTTCGAACTCGTCTGCCCGGACCTGGCCCCCTGAATCGTTGGCATGGGGTGAATGGTTGATCCTGACCAAGATTTTTTTATTTCTGCTGCCTTAGAATCGCCGCCCTTGCTGGAGAACCCCAATGTTAATCAATCTGCTGCGCCTGCTCTTCATCGGCTGCGCCCTGGTCTTCATCTTCATGCTGATCCATGCCTGGTGGCACAAGCGGCGCCTGGGCGAGCTGGAGCCCACCCCCTTCTGGCCGGTGGCGGGCATCGGCTTCGTCGCCAATTTTCTCGATACCCTGGGGGTCGGCAGCTTCGCGGTGAAGACCGCCTGCTACAAGCAGTTCAAGCTGATCGATGATCGGCTGCTGCCCGGCACCCTCAACGGCCAGTGCGTGTTGCCGACCGTGACCCAGTCCCTGATCTTCATCGGCGCGGTCAAGGTGGATCCGCTCACCCTCATCGGCATGATGGCGGCGGCGGCGGCGGGAGCCGCCTGGGGGGCGAGTCGTGTCGCGGCCTTCGACCGGCAGACCATCCGCCTGGTGATGGCGGTCTCCCTGCTGGTGGTGGCCGGGCTCATCTTCGCCGGGCTGCTGGGGCTCTTCCCCCTCGGCGGCGAGGCCATGGGGCTGACGGGCTACAAGCTGGCCATAGCCCTGCTCGGCAACTTCCTGTTCGGGGTGTTGATGAACGTCGGCATAGGCCTGTTCGCCCCCTGCATGACCCTGGTCTATCTGCTGGGGATGAACCCCATGGCGGCCTTCCCCATCATGATGGGCTCCACCGCCGTGCTCAGCGTCTTCTCGGCGGGTACCTTCATCCGGCGGGGGGCTTTCGATGCCAGGGCCGTGCTGGCGGTGGCCATCTTCGGCCCGCTCGGGGTGGTGCTGGCCGCCATGGTGGTGCAGTCCATGGACATGGAGATGCTGAAATGGCTGGTGGCCTTCGTCGTCATCTATACCTCCTGGACCATGTACGCCTCCTGGCGCGCGGCGCGCCATCAGCCCCGCTCCCAGCTGGCCGAGAGCGCAGGCTAGCAGGGGTATAGGACTGGGCTGGCCGGGGTACATGGACACAGCCCGTCAAGGGGATGCCGGCACGGCGGATGGTCTCTGCCATCATTTATGTCTCCTGGACCAGCCGCGCCTCCTGGCGAGTGGGCCGGCGTCGCTCTCCTCCGCGGGTGGGCGGCGCAGGCTGGCCTGCACCAGTGCCGCCTCGGCCTTGGCGCCGAGGAAGACATAGAGCCCCAGCGCCAGCAGCAGCCCCACCGCACAACCCATCACCCCCACCGCCGGCCAGAGCAGCTCGATCTGGCCGAGCGATCCCTTGAACAGCAGCAGCAAGCCCTCGATGGAGACCGCGATCAGGATGGCGGCGATGAAGCGGGTGATGGTGCGGCGGATGGCGCTGTGGCGGAAGATGTCCTTATGCAGCAGCACCTCCTCCTCCAGAATGGTCTTGCCCAGATCGAACACCGCCAGCGCCAGGGTCAGGAAGATGATGGCGCTGAAGGCGCCGAGCCGGTTCGGCTGGGTGCCGCACAGCAGCAGGTAGATCTGCTCAAGGCCATGCCAGATCAGGGTCGCGACGATGAGAAATAGCGCCAGGCTCAGCACCACGTACACCGCCCTGAACCAGGGAATGGCGCGGCGCCGCTCCCTGTCCCCCATCAGCCAGGCGATCAGCTGATGCAGGTTGATGCCGAGCTCGCGGCCATGGCCCTGCACCACCAGTCGCAGCTGTGCCTGTGGGGCGGGGACGGGGGCCAGTATGGCCGGCGCGGCCTGGCTCTGGCCTATGCTCTGCACGAAGGGATAGCCCTTGAGGGAATCCTGGGGCAGGGTGAGCAGGCCCAGCAACAGGGGGGCCAGCTCGGCTTCATATTCCTGATAGCGCCGCAGCACATCGATGGGGCTCATCTCTGCCATATAGACCTCGGTCAAGTGGGCTCCTGCACTAGCTGGTGCAAATAGTGGGCCCGCTTTATGACAGCCAGAGTGGCGCATGTTGCACCAAGGGGTGGCAAAGCGCGGTGGGGCGCCCTGAGATCGCACCAGAAAGGGGAGTTGCGTGAGGGGAGGGCCTTGTCGGGGCGAGGATGAAAAAAAAGGGCCCCCTGAGGGCCCTTTGCTATTTAGGTGCGGTTTAGCCTGCCAGCTTGGCGAAGCTGCGATCGGCGGCAGCCAGGGTGTGCTCGATCTCCTTGTCACCGTGCGCCAGCGACAGGAAGCCGGCCTCGTAGGCGCTCGGCGCCAGGTAGACCCCCTCTGCCAGCATCAGATGGTAGAAACGCTTGAAGCGCTCCATGTCGCAGCGGGTCACCTGCTCGTAGCGGGTGATCTCGGTCTCGTCGGTGAAGAAGAAACCGAACATGCCGCCCACGTGGGTGATGGCGAGCGGGATGCCGTGCCTGGCGGCGGCGGCCTTCAGCCCCTCGGCCACCCGGGCGGTCTTGGCGCTCAGCTGCTCATACAGACCCGGCTCTTGCAGCAGATCCAGCATGGCGAGGCCGGCGGCCATGGCCACCGGGTTGCCGGACAGGGTACCGGCCTGGTAGACAGGACCGGTCGGGGCTATGTACTGCATCACCTTTTTCTTGCCGCCGAAGGCGCCGACCGGCATGCCGGCCCCGATGATCTTGCCGAGGGTGGTGAGATCCGGCTCTATGTTGTAGTGACCTTGCGCCCCGCGCAGGGAGACGCGGAAGCCGGTCATCACCTCATCCAGGATCAGCAGGGCGCCGAACTCGTCGCAGATGGCGCGCAGCCCTTCCAGGAAGCCGGGCACCGGCGGGATGCAGTTCATGTTGCCGGCCACCGGCTCGACTATGATGCAGGCGATCTCGCTGCCGTACTGTTCGAAGGCCTCGCGCACCGACGCCAGATCGTTGAACACGCAGGTCAGGGTGTGCTTGGCAAAGTCGGCGGGCACGCCCGGGCTGTTGGGCTGACCCAGGGTGAGGGCGCCGGAGCCGGCCTTGACCAGCAGGGAGTCGGCGTGACCGTGGTAGCAGCCTTCAAATTTGACGATCTTGTCGCGGTTGGTGTAACCGCGGGCCAGCCGGATGGCGCTCATGGTCGCCTCTGTGCCGGAGTTCACCATCCGTACCTGCTCCATGGAGGGCACTATCTGGCGCACCTTCTCGGCCATCAGCACCTCGATCTCGGTGGGGGCGCCGAAGCTCAGCCCCTTCTCCACCGCCTTGATCACCGCGGCCTTGATGGCGGGGTGATTGTGACCGAGCAGCATGGGGCCCCAGGAACCTATGTAGTCCACATAGGCCTGACCATCCACATCATAGAGATAGGCACCGTCTGCATGATCGATGAAGCGGGGAGTACCGCCGACCCCATTGAAGGCGCGGACCGGTGAGTTGACGCCGCCCGGAATGGTCTGGCGGGCCTGTTCAAACAGCTGATCTGATTTTGACATGGATCATCCTTAATGGGATTTTGGATGTCACACTGGGGGCGGTAGCCGATTGCGGCTCGGCAGCCAGGGATGGGAGGAGTATGCTTTGCGCTCTCGCTACCCGGGCCGCTGGCTCGCTCCGTGACACAGGAAAACGGGCCGACTATAGCAGAAAGCCGCTGTGCAGGGCAGCCGGGCCATGGGCCGGGTGTTTCTTGAAACTGGTAAGATATGAACGTGGTCTCCCATGCAGCAACAAGTGCCCCCCTCTTCTGAATCTCCGCCGCCGCGTCGCCCGCCCGCCCTGCGGCGCCTCATCCAGCAGGACAAGATGCCGCTGCTGGTGCTATTGCTCGCCGCCCTGGTGGGCATGCTGGCCGGGCTGGTATGCGGGCTGTTTGAATCCGGCGTGCACTGGATGGCCGAGCAGCGTCTCGCGCTGCTGGCCGATCGCCCCTGGTGGCAGCTTGGCCTGCTGGGGTTCGGGTTCAGTGCCCTGCTGGGCTTGGTCGGCTATTTCCTCACCCACACCTTTGCCCCGGAAGCGGGCGGCTCCGGCATCCCCGAGATCGAAGGGGCCATGGATGAGCTGCGCCCGGTGCGCTGGTGGCGGGTATTGCCGGTCAAGTTCTTCGGCGGCATCTGCACCCTGAGTTCGGGCATGGTGCTGGGGCGGGAGGGGCCCTCGGTACAGATTGGCGGCAACTTGGGCAAGATGGTGGCCGATATCTTCCGGCTGCCCAAGGAACATGGCCATGCCCTGCTGGCGGCGGGGGCGGCGGGAGGCCTCGCCGCCGCCTTCAATGCGCCGCTGGCGGGGATCCTGTTCGTGATGGAGGAGATGCGGCCCCAGTTCCGTTACTCCTTCCTCGCCATCAAGGCGGTGGGGATCTCGGCCGTGATGGCGACCCTGATGCTGCAAAACATGAAGGGGCAGGCGCCGGTGATCAGCCTGCCTCACTACGATGCGCCTACCCTGAAGGCGCTCTGGTTGTTCCTCTTCATGGGTGGCTGTTTCGGCGTGCTGGGATTCGTCTTCAACAAGCTGGTGCTCGCCTGTCAGGACGGCTATCTGGCCCTGCATCAGAACAAGCGCCACCGCTTCGTCGCCATCGGCATGCTGGTGGCGGGCACCTTCGGCGTGCTGTCGTTGTTTGCTCCCTCGGTCACGGGGGGCGGGACCGAGCTGATCCCGCACCTGATGGGCGATGAGTATGCGATGGCGACCCTGTTCCTCATCTTCTCGGTGCGGCT